>JBKKDK010000384.1:0-9155 GCA_046708245.1 Arthrobacter sp. | reverse complement strand
GTCTGTACCAGACCGGGCCCTCGGGTTATCCAACAATTCAGGCGGATGGCAGGGGTGCATACTCGGGAAGGCGATCCCCGAGTCCAAGCATGAATTCGATGGCGGCAACCGTCCTGGCCGCCGCCTTGCCGTCACCGTAGGGGTTTACGGCGTTGGACATGGAATCAAAATGGTCCTGGTCGTTCAGGAGCCGGGTCACTTCGGCAACGATGCGTTCCTCATCGGTACCAATGAGCGTGACAGTGCCGGCGGACAGCGCCTCGGGCCGTTCGGTGTTGTCCCGCATCACCAGAACGGGCTTTCCGAGGCTGGGCGCCTCTTCCTGGACTCCGCCGGAATCAGTGAGGACGATGTGGGCGATGGAGAGCATACGGGTGAATTCACCGTAGGCAAGCGGCTCCGTGACCAGCACGTTGGGGAGGCCTTCGAGGGCCGGCAGGACAGCTTCGCGCACCACGGGGTTCTTGTGCGCAGGCAGGACAACAACCAGGTCCGGATCAGCGGCAGCAATGCGTGCCAACGCGCGGCCCACACCCCGCATGGCATCGCCCTGGTTCTCACGCCGGTGCGTCGTCACCAGGAGGATCTTGCGGCCGCTGGCGGCCAGTTCTTCCAACTGGGGGTCCGTAAAGGGAATCTGCTTGTCCACAGTGGCGAGCAGGGCATCGATGACAGTGTTTCCGGTAACGACGATGTCGCCAGCGGTTATGCCTTCAGCCAGCAGGTTGGCCTTGCTGGTGCTGGTGGGGGCGAGGTGGAGGCTGGCGATCTGGCTGGTGATCTTCCGGTTTGCCTCTTCCGGGAAAGGCGAGAACAGGTCTCCGCTGCGCAGTCCGGCTTCAACGTGAACTACGGGAATGCCGTGGTAGAACGCGGCAATCGCGCCGGCCGTGGAGGTGGTCGTGTCGCCCTGCACGATCACGGCGTCGGGCTTGTTCGCGGAAAAGAGCTTGTCCAGTCCGTCGATGGTGCGGGTCATGATGGCGGACAACGACTGGCGCTGCTGCAGGATGTTGAGGTCATGATCGGGAACAATTCCAAAAAGTTCATTCACCTGGTCCAGCATTTCCCGGTGCTGGCCCGTCACGGTCACCACGCAGTCGAAATGCTCGGATTCCTGGAGGGCGGCTACGATCGGCGCCATTTTGATGGCCTCAGGCCGGGTGCCGAAAATTGGCATGATGCTGGGCATAAAAAAGTCCCCTGAACGTTGGCGAAAAGGATTGCCCCTGAATCCTACTTCACTGCCCTTGCGGGCCGGGCATCGGTGACGCCGGAAGCGCCTAGCCGGAAGCGTCTAGCCGGAAAAGACTAACGCCAGGACCAGCGCGGGGATGCTGAGCGAGACCAGGATCACCATGATGAGCGCTGCCGTCCGTTTCCGCTTTGCCGACGCGGCAGAGGGCAGTCGGGTTTTCGAGGGCTCCTGCCCATCCGGGCCGGGGCCGGCAGGGGCGGCTTCCAGAGGGAGAGGGACGGGCTCGGCGCCTGGGACCAGGAGGATGTCCGGGATCTCTTCATGCAGGCGCCGCCGGCGCAGATGCCGGGGCGCTGCGACCAGTAGGGGAGCGCCGTCAGGGGAGTGTTCCAACGCTTCCTCCTCGCCTCGATGGCACTTGATTCTGGCTGACCAGTTCAACCGGCTGAGCTCTAATTGTTACATTCCTGCCGGCTGATCCGCGCATTCGGGCCGGAGGGAGGCGTCCAGAAGGCCCCCGGTTTCAATGACAAATCGCCGCAGCCACTGCCCCAAATCGAGGTCCGGGTGGGAGGCAACCATCTGGACGTCCGCCGTCGTGCACTGGCCGATCAGCCGCCCGGCGCGGGTGACATGGTAGCTGGAGGTGACTACGGTCACGGACTTCCAGCCGTTGCGTTCCACCAGGCCGGAAATGGCCCGGGCTTCGCCCCGCGTGTCCAGGTCCGGGGGCCGGAAACAGATCAGGGAGGGGTTGGGAAACTTGGCCGACCCGCAGACTCCGTCCGCGGCCCGGTTCCCGAAAGTGTCCGTGCGGGAGAGCACCAGGACGGGAATGCCCAGTTCCCGCTGGATCCGCTGCGCCTCGGGCAACCGTTCCGAGGCAGCCCCGCCCAGCATGATGACGGCATCCGTCCGGTGCACAGTCAGGGGATCGGTGTTGGCGAACAGCTGTACGGCGATGACGAGCCACAGCAGCAGACCCCCGGCGGTGAAAGCCAGCGCCGTGCGGATTGCGGCAGTCATCGCGGGGACGGAAGGAGGCACGGGTGAGAGTCTTTCACGCACAGTTGGCAGGGGGAAATGGTGGGTGATTTCTGCGGAAAAACTGCCCAAGAAACTGGTGTGTCCCTCTTGTGCAGCAAGTGACAGGAGTGTGTGGGGTGACAGATGTGATTTGACGTTTATGCTATAGGCATCCCGTAGGCACACCAACAGGTCCCAACCTTAGGTCCCACCCTTAAGCGAGCAATCTTGCGAAAACTGAACATAGCGGCATCTTTTATTGCCGCCGTGATGCTGGCAGCCGCGCTGCCCCCGGCAGCCTCGGCCGCGACGCAGATTGATGCTGGTGTGCCGCTGGCCGTACCTTCGGTCACCGATCCCAATCCCGCACCCCACGTGGACGACTTTGTCCGGCCCGAGCCTCCGGCCGGCCGGGCGAAATCCGAGTACACGTACGTGAGCTCGCCGCTCGCCGGGACAATGAAAACCACCCTGGTGACGGTCCAGCTGGCAGACAAGACGGCCACGGCGACTGATGCCGCCGTGCCCATGGACGCGGCCAAAGCCTCCATCAGCGCATCCAAGGCCTACTGGCGGAGCGCCACGTCGGGCCGGGTGGACATCACGCTTGTCGAAACCAAGACGCTCCACAAATCGGCGGCGCGGTCCACCCAGTCACCCGGCGACATCGCCGACATCGTGACGGCGGAGCTTGGCTGGAAGCAGACCTCGTACACCGCCCTGGTGCTGTTTGTTCCCGGGGCATACCTGAACAACGGCGCTGCCGGCATGACCTACAGCAACGGCGGCATCGGCGGCCGGATCGTGATGCCGCAGAACAGCAGGCTGACCACCCCCGTGCTGGCCCACGAGTTCGGCCACGCGCTCGGCATGGACCACGCAAACAGCCTCCAGTGCGGCAGCGGCGTGTCCGACGTCGCATCCGGACCGTTTGCTGGATTCGCCGACTCCACCTGCACCATCAGGCCCTACGGCGACAACCTGGATCTCATGGGCATCTCGCACTGGGACATCATGCCGGTCATCAGTGCCAGCTTCTGGGAAATGGGCCGGTTCGGCAACGGCGATGAAATCGCCAACCTCGGGACCATTTCCTCGCCCCGCAACGTCACACTCAAACCCTGGGCCGGCAGCGGCGCGAACCGGGCGGCCAAATTCACCGACCCCAAGTCCGGCGAGGTCTACTACCTCGAGCTGCGGGCTCCCGTCGGCTACGACAGCGCCATCGCCACGAACGGCAACCGCGGCGTGAAGATCACCCAGCAGGGCGGCGGCAACTCCTCCATCCTGCTGCCGCCGAACACCCGCCCCTTCGCCGGTTACTACAGCAACACGCAGGCGTGGCAGGAAGGCCAGACGTTTACCACGCACGCCGGAACCAAGGTTTCCATCAATTCGGTCAGCAATTCCGCCGCCACCGTGACCATCCGCCCGCCGGGCGCCCCCGCCGTCGGCTACACCGAAACGGCAGCCATCAGCCAAAGCGGGGACAAAGCGACCCTCACCGTCAGCGGCTGGGCCTTCGACAGCGCCAAACCGTCCCAGTCCTCCCAGGTCCACGTCTACGTGACCACACCTGCCGGGGAACGCACCGGATACGCCCTGACCGCCGACCTCCCGCGGGCGGACGTGAACAAGGTCATGGCCGTCACCGGCGACCACGGCTTCTCGCGGTCCTTCAACCTGACCGCCGCAGGCGTCTACCGGGTCTGTGTCTACGCCCTCGGCAGCGTGGAAACGGCCGACCTCGGGTGCCGGTCCTTGACCGTCCAGGGCTCACCGCCGCCGGCCGGGTTCCTCGACTCGCTCAACCTCCTGAAAGTGAACGGCGTCACCGTGCTCCGCGCCGTGGGCTGGAGCTATGACCCGGGCACGCCCGCGGCCTCCATCCCGGTCCACATCTACGTCACGGATCCCGCCGGAAAGACCACCTCCCGGGCGATCACCGCCAACAGGAGCCGGCCCGACGTCAACCAGGTCATGGGGATCAGCGGCAGCCACGGCTTCAGCACGGACATCCCCGTGACGGCCGGCGGCCAGTACACCGTGTGCGCCTACGGCCTGGCGGTCAGCCGCCTGACCCAGGGGAACAGCCTGCTGGGCTGCAAGAACGTCCGGCCGCAGACCACCCCGGCCCCCGCTGGCTACCTTGAGAGCCTGGCACCGAAAACGGACGCGACGACGGCGAGCATCACCGCCACCGGCTGGGCACTGGACCCCGGCACACCGGCCGCCTCGATCCCGGTCCACCTCTACGTCACCGGGCCTGACGGTGTCACCCGGAGTTCCGCCCACACCGCCAACCAGGTCCGCGACGACGTGAACCAGGTCATGGGAAGCACCGGGAAACACGGCTACCGGGTATCGGTCCCTGTCAGGAAACCAGGGAACTATAGTGTTTGTGCCTACGGCCTGGCCGTCAGTCCGTTCCCGCTGGGCTACAGCCTGCTGGGCTGCCAGACCGTGAACGTCCCGGCCACTCCGGCGCCGGTGGGGTACCTCGAATCCGCCAGGGTCCAGCTCGCCGGGACCGGTTCCGCCATCATTGCCAGCGGCTGGGGCCTGGATCCGGGCATGACCGGGGCCAGCATTCCGGTGCATCTCTACGTGACGTACCCGGACGGAACCACTAAGGGAACCGCCCACGTGGCCAACCGCGCGCGCCCGGACGTCAACAGCGTCTTCCAGGTCCCGGGTAACCACGGCTACAAGGTGTCCATCCCCGTCGTGAAGCGGGGAACGTACACCGTGTGCGCCTGGGGGCTGGGCGTGGCCGGGCTTTCCGTCGGAAACACCCAGTTCGGCTGCCTCCGGACCACCTACTAGCGCCCGGCAGTCCGTTCCATGTCGCCGCCCCGAGGTAGCGTAGGGCTGTGCCTGAAACGACTGAGCCCGAATCCCGAAAAGCTGCTGCAGCTGGTCCCGAAGCTCCCCTGACCGTGGCCGGGCTCTCCGAGTCCGGGCTCCTTGAACGGATTTTCCCGCGCCTCAACCGCGGCTCCGGCGGCAACGCCGGGGTCCTGCTGGGTCCGGGCGATGACGCCGCCATCGTGGCGGCGCCGGACGGCAGGACCGTGGTCAGCATCGACACCCAGGTGGCGGACCAGGACTTCCGGCTCCAGTGGAACAATGGGTACCGGACCAGCGGGTACGACGTCGGCTGGAAGGCCGCCGCGCAGAACCTCAGCGACATCAACGCGATGGGTGCCCGCGCCACGTCCATGGTGGTCAGCCTGACGATGCCGCCGGACACGGCCGTCGCCTGGGTGGAAGACTTCGCGGACGGACTGACTGCGGGCATCCGCGGACTCGGTGCCCCGGACTGCGCCGTGGCCGGCGGCGACCTCGGCCGGGGCCGGGAACTGGCGGTCACCGTCGCAATCCTGGGGACCCTGGACGGCAGGGAACCCGTGCTCCGGTCCGGAGCCCGCGCCGGTGACACCCTGGCGCTGGCCGGAACAGTGGGCCGCGCCGCCGCCGGACTGGCCCTGCTCGAGTCCAGCACCGGCTTCCGCTCGCTCACCGGCGAACAACGGGCCCTGATGGACACCCAGTGCAGGCCATGGCCGCCGCTCGCCGCCGGGCCCCTGGCGCGGGCCGCCGGGGCCCCGGCCATGATGGACATTTCCGACGGTCTGATGCGGGACGGCGGCCGGATGGCGGCCGCCAGCCGGGCCGTGCTCAACCTGGACCCGGCTGCGCTGAAGGAACTTGCCGTACCGCTGCTGCCGGCCGCGGAACTGCTCGGCGCCGACCCGCTCGCCTGGGTCCTGGGCGGCGGTGAGGACCACGGGTTGCTCGCCACATTCCCCGCAGGCCTTCAGCTGCCTCCCGGTTTCACTGCGATAGGCTCGGTAGAAGCCCCTGCACCAACGGACAGCGGGGGCGTCAAGATAGCGGGCAGGCCCGCTGACACTGTGGGATGGGATCACTTTGCAGACTAAAATTGCCGCCAACGCGCAAGCGATGAAGCGGTGGTTGGGCAAGGCGGAAACAACGTTGGGGAACCACAGCGACCGCCTGAACGCCATCAACATCTTTCCCGTCGCCGACGGAGACACCGGCACCAACCTGTACCTGACGGTCCGGGCCGCGGCGCACGCCTTGCAGAGTGTGAACACCGGCACGAACTCCGGCCTGAACACGGCCACGGCCTCCATCCCGGTGGTCACCGCGGACCTGGCCGGCAGCGGCCGGGGCACACCGGACCCGGTCCAGACCGACGTCGGCGCCGTCCTGGCGCAGGCCGGCGAGGCCGCCATGGAGCAGGCCCGCGGCAACTCCGGAACGCTCTTCGCCGTTTTCCTGTGCGCCGCAGCCGAACCCCTGGCCGGCCACACGCGGCTGAGCGCCCCGCTGCTGGCCGCCGCCCTGAACCGGGCCCAGATCCGGGCCTGGTCCGCGCTGAGCGACCCCGTGCCGGGAACCATGCTTTCCGTTATGGAATCGGCCGCCCGCGCCGCTGCGGCCGTGGATTCCGCGCACAACGGCGATGACAGCAACCACACGCTCGGGCTGGCACTTGATGCCGCAGTCGAAGCTGCCCTGGCCGCCGTCGTCCGCACCGAGGACCAGCTCGAGACCCTGCACGCCGCCCACGTGGTCGATGCCGGTGGCGTGGGAATGCTGCTCATCCTCGACTGCCTGCGCTCGGCCGTCCTGGGCGAGGAACTGCAGAGCGAACTGCTCGACGGCCTGCACGGCTATGACGTCCAGGATCCGCACATCCACGCCGCCATGCCCCGGGACGACGGCGTCGAGGTCATGTGCACCATCTCGCTTTCGCCGCTGGACGCCGCGAGGATGCGCCAGCGGCTGGACGAAATGGGCGACTCCGTCATCATGAGCCAGGTCGGCGGCGAAGCCGACGGGTCCGGAAACTACCGCTGGCGGGTCCACGTCCACGTCCTCGACGCCGAGCCCGCCGTGGCCCTGATCCGGTCGCTCGGCGAGCCTTCGGACATCTCGGTCAGCGAGCTCGCCGCGCCGCGGGACCCGGACGGACATGGACGCTGAGCTGGACCTCGGCCTCGAGCGCAGGATCGGCAAGCGCTCCGCGGCGGTCATTGAAAAGCACCTGGGCATCACCACCGTCGGCGGGCTGCTGAACTACTTCCCCCGCCGCTACCTGGACCGCGGCGAGCTGACTCCCATCAGCGAGGTCCCGCTGGACGAGGACGTGACACTCATCGCCCGGGTGGTCTCCAACAGCACCCGCCCCATGCGCGCCCGCCGCGGTTCCCTGACCGACGTCGTGATCTCCGACGACGCCGGACTGCCGGGCACGCTCAAGGTGAGTTTCTTCAACGGTTTCCGGGCCAAGGCCGAACTCCAGCCCGGCCGGCGCGCCCTCTTCTCCGGCAAGGTCACGCGCTACGGCGGATCGCTTGGGCTCACAAACCCGGAATTCCTGCTGCTCGACGAGGACCCCGACACCCCCGGGATGGATCCGGAGAAACTCGCCGCCATGCCCATCCCGGTGTATCCGGCGACGGCGAAGCTGACCAGCTGGTCCATCCAGAAAGTCATTTCGACGCTCCTGGACACCGCTGACCTTGACGCCCTGGCGGATCCGCTGCCGGCGGAGATCGCCGCCCGGGAAAAGTTCCTGCCGGTCGCGGACGCCTACCGGCTCATCCACGCCCCGGAAACGTCCCCGGACTGGCAGCGCGCCCGCGACCGGTTCCGCTACCAGGAGGCCCTGGTCCTGCAGTCCGCCCTGGCCCGCCGCCGCGCCCAGCTGGCCGCCGAGGAAGCTACCGCCCGCCGCCCGGTCGCGGACGGCCTGCTGCCCGCCTTCGACCGCCAGCTGCCGTTCACCCTGACAGCAGGCCAGGCCGCCGTCGGCAAGACGCTTGCCGCGGAGCTCGGCCAGGACTCGCCGATGAACCGGCTGCTGCAGGGCGAAGTGGGGTCCGGCAAAACCATCGTGGCCCTGCGCGCCATGCTCCAGGTGGTCGATGCCGGCGGCCAGGCGGCCCTGCTCGCCCCCACCGAAGTCCTCGCCGCCCAGCACTACGAATCGATCCGCCGCACGCTCGGCCCGTTGTCCCGGGACGGTTTGCTCGGCGGTTTCGGTTCCGCTGCTGTCCAGGTGACCCTCCTGACCGGGTCCATGCCTGCCGCGGCTCGGAAGCAGGCCATGCTGGACGCCGCCTCCGGAACAGCCGGGATTGTGATCGGCACACACGCCCTCCTGAGCGAAAACGTCTCCTTCTACGACCTCGGGCTCATTGTGGTGGACGAACAGCACCGTTTCGGCGTGGAACAGCGCGACGTCCTGCGCTCCAAGGCCAGCAAACCTCCGCACCTGCTGGTGATGACCGCCACCCCCATCCCGCGGACCGTGGCCATGACCGTGTTCGGCGACCTCGAAACCTCAGTGCTGGACGAGCTCCCGGCCGGCCGCGCGCCGATCACCACCCACGTCGTCGGACTGGCGGAAAACCCCGGCTGGGCGGGCCGGATCTGGTCCCGCTCCCGCGAGGAGATCGACGCCGGCCACCAGGTCTACGTCGTCTGCCCCAAGATTGGCACCGACGACGACGGCGACTTCAGTCCCGGGGAGGCGGAACCGTCCGCGGCCGACCTCGAAGGCGACGCCGGCGCGCGCGAACTGGCGTCGGTGACCGGCGTCGTCGAACACCTCAGCGACGAACCATCGCTGGCCGGCGTGACTGTGGCGCCGCTGCACGGCCGCCAGGACCCGGCGCTGAAGTCCGCGACCATGGCCTCCTTCACCGCCAACGACACCCAGCTGCTGGTCTCCACCACGGTCATCGAGGTCGGGGTGGACGTGCATAACGCCACGCTTATGGTGATCCTCGATGCCGACAGGTTCGGCATCTCCCAGCTCCACCAGCTGCGTGGGCGGGTGGGCCGCGGCGGGTTGCCGGGGCTGTGCCTGCTGGTCAGCCGCGCCGACCCGGAC
>JBKKDK010000383.1:0-8716 GCA_046708245.1 Arthrobacter sp. | reverse complement strand
GACGCCGCAGGCCAAACCCGTTCCGACACTGCCCTCGTTGGCGCCCCGCTGACCATCGCCGCCTCAACGAAGCTCGCCGGTGTGCGGGCAGACGACATCACCGCCGGCTCCGTCGACGGCGCAACGGGCACCAATGGCGTTCTGAGCAGCAGCGAGGACGGCGCCGCCGTCGTGCAGTGGGCTACCGTCCTGGCCCCGCCGCGTTCCGGCGCGAGCACCACGCTGCGCCTCGTCGCTGATGTCAAGGACTTCAAGGTCCCTGCTTTCGACGTTGCGGTCCAGCCAGGACTCAGCACCGACCTCAGCGCGGACGGCGTGTTCGCTGGCGCTTTCTCCTCCGGCACGGGCTCCGAGATGGAGCTGCAGCGCCGCACCATCTCGCTGGTATCGGACGTTAACACTGTGCTGACCAAGGCCGGCTCCACCATCACCGATGTTCGGCGGAACCTGCAGGTGACCTCCCAGACCCTGGGGGCGAAGACGGCGGGCGAGCTGCGCGATAACTCCGCGGCCCTGGCCGGCACCATGGCGGACCTCAAGGAGCAGCTGAAGATTCTCGGCTCCGACTTGGAGGGCGCAACGAAGACAACGCAGTCCACGACTGCATCCCAGCTGAAGCAGACCGTCTCCGCCGTGGACGCAATGCTGGGCGACACCTCGGCCGTGCCCACGACGGCGCCAATCAACGGCGAGGGCTGCGCCGCCGACGTGCCCAAGTCGGGGAAGGGGGCCACGGTCTACTCCAGCGTCCTGACCATGGCCTCGCAGCTTGACGCCTACGCGAAAGTCAGCGCGGGCTGCCGGGACACCGTGGCGGGCGCCATCACAGCAACCATGGGCCCCGAGGAACCCACCGCGGAGCAGTGCGCAGAGCAGGGCTCGATGACCTGTTCCCTCTACGGCTCCGCCGTGATCGTCACCGGCGCACTGCTGGGCCTGGTCAAGAAGGGCGACGAGCTCGTGGCGGACCTGCAGCCGCAGGTGGTCGCGGGTGCGATCAAGGATCAGGAGGCCTCCACCGTCACGCTGGAGCAGCTGCGTACCGATTTCGCCGCGATCCTCGCAGGCGCGGAGACCACCGGGGACTACAAGACGGCCCTGGCACGCGTGGACGAAGCGATCAAATCCGCACGGGCCTCCAACGCAGCGACCCGCGACGCGGCCGCCGCGGTCCGCAACAGAATCAACGGCCTGCGGGAGAAGCTGATCGACATCGAGAAGACCGCACAGGGCGCCAGGAGCGAGTTGGGTGACGGCTCGCTTTTGCGGGGCTCGATGATGTATCAGAGCCAGCGGCTCGCCGACGAGCTGTGCCAGATGGCCGGCGGCACTTTTCCGCGGAAGGGCCGGCTTTCCTCCGAAGAGGTGGAGCGGCTGCGCTCCTACTTGACGGCCGTTCCGTGCGAGTCGACGGATGACGATGAAAACCCGGCGCCGGAGCTGAACCCACCGAACGGGTTCAAGGAACCGCTGGACGCACGGCTGAAGGCCCAGGTGGCCGCCTGGGACGAGGTCCTCGCTGCCACCGACACCACCGCCCCGGACCAGGCGATCAGCCAGGCGTTCACCACCCTGGACACGACAATCGATGACATCGACGCCAAGCTGGACGCGATCAGCGAGGCCACGAAGGCGCTCGACCGCGCCGCTACGGACAAAGTCTCCGGTACTAAGCGCGAGCTTGAGGCCTTGAACGACGCGCTCGGCGATGCGATCGGCTCCTCCGGCCGGGTCGGCGTGACGCTCGCGAAGCTGAAGGAACAGCAGGACGGGCTCGGCGACAAGATCAAGCAGTCCCTCCGCGAAGTCTCGGCCGAGACCGCCGCCGAGGTCTACAAGACCGTGGACGAGCAAGTGCGCCAGGTCGCCGAGATCGGCGGCGCGGGCTCCGAAGCCGTGATCACGGCCTTCAACCGCTCCATCTCGGGCTTGAAGTCCACCTCGGACGAGGTGGTCAACGACGCCGAGGGCACGGTGGACAAGCAGCGGGAAGAACTGCTCGAGCGGAGCGACGCCCTGGCCGCATCCCTGGCCAAGAGCACGCAGTCCTCGCTCGCGAGCATCGCCTCAGGCACGTCCGGCTCGACCCGTGACGTCGACGGCGCCAGCGCCCTGCTGTCTTCAAGCCTCAACAAGGTGATGCTCGACTTGGGCGACCGCTCGGTGAACGGATCCGGCCTGCTCGGCTCCATGGCCACAAGCGCTGCCAAAGCCGGCACCGCTGACTACCAGCTGGCACTGGCATCCCAGAATGCTGAAGGGTATGCCAACATCCGGTCCCGGGACGTGACCGGGCTGCTGCTGCGCCAGGCACAATTCAAGGCATCACTCACCGCGGTGGACGAACTGCCGCCGTTCCACCTCGAGGTGCCGGACGGCGCGACGTCGCAGACCCTGTACACGCTGAAGATCGGTGGCGCAGCATGAGCCCCCGCAACAGGTTCATGACCCTGGTCGTCGCGGGGGCCGCCGTCGTCGTCGCGGCCGCGATTGCCCTGACATTTACGCTGATTCGGCCCAAGGATGCACCCCGGCCCGATCCGGTCGCAGCGACGGTTCCGGTTGAGTTGAAGGCCGAGGGCTTGCCGAAGGACTTCTCCCTCGGCGTCGTCCTCACACTGGGCCAGTCCGGCGAGCCGGGCTCCGAATACAACCGGGCGGCGCAGGGCGCCGTCGTTGCGGCGCAGCGGTTCGCCCAAGGCGGCGCCGCCGTCGCGCTCTCGGCCCAGAACGACCGCGGCACGGAGGACGGCGCCCGCGCCGCCGTCCGCGCACTCGCCGAGCAGGGAGCGTCCGGTGTGGTCGTGGCGACCACGGGTCCGCAGGCGCGGGCCGCGGCTAAGGCCGCCGAGGAGCTCGGCCTCCCGGTGATCCTGCCGTACGCCCAACCGGCGGACCCCGCGCAGGCGACCTGGACCACGGGACCATCGGGCGCATCCGCCGAGGCCGCCCTTCGAACGGCGCTGAACGGCAAGAACCGGGTGCTGCTCATCGTGGACGGCGGCGAGATCCCGCCCTCGGTCGGGATCGCGCAGACCCTGAACCTCGACGGCTTCGGCGACGTGGCGGCTCTGGCCCAGGAGGCCGCCATCCAAACCGGCGACCAGCTGCGCCCGCCTGCCGCGGACGCCCCCGCAGGTGCCGAGTCCACGAGGGTGGCCGAGCCCGCCGACGCCGTCGTGATCTCGGCCGCCACCCCGCAGCGGCTGGCCCGGCTGGTCCAAGCCCTGCAGTCCCGCGACGTGTCCGTCCCCGTAATCATGCCGAACGGCGCCACCGCGCCGGCCTTCGCCTCCACGCTCGCCGAACTCGACGGCGCCGCCTCCGGGCAGCTGGTCAGCGTTGCCTCGGCGGGCGGCGACGCGACGGCACTCCAGCAGGACGCCCAGGGGCGCGGGATGTCCGCATTCCTCTCCGCCGTGCGCCTGGCGTCGGGGGACCCGGAGGTCAAGAATTTGACGAACGACGCACCGTTCGCCGCCGACGCATGGGCGGCGGACTCACGCAGCCACGACGCCGTCATCGCCCTCGTGCGGGCCGCCGCGCTGGCTGAAAGCGGCGACCCGGCCAAAGTCGGGGCGTCGTTGCGCACTCTGTCGTTCGGCCCGGGGGAGGGCCTCGCCGGGCCGGCGCTGGACTTCTCACGCTCCGCGGCGCTGACCGCGGAGGCAACGCCGGTTTACGCTTCCCCTCAGGACCTGGGCCTGCGGCCGCCGGACGAGGACGCCCCGCGGCTCGTCTGGGTGCAAGCGCCGGCGAACCCCTGACAACCTGCCGGCTCGCCCCTGAGCCGTCGGGTCACCATTTCACCACGGAAGGAGCGCCCCGGTGCGTGTGCTGATCGACCTGGACGAGCGTCGCTTTGAGTGCGAGGTGGCCCACGCCGCGCCGGCCACCACGCTGGCAGACTTTGTGGAGGCCGCCGGCGGCCCGCGGCTGGCACCCGATGAAGTGGTGTTCGTGAACGACGCCGAGGTACGAGGTTCCACCCCCGTCTCGGAGCTGATCATCCTGGAGGGCAGCCGCATCTCCCGGGCGGCGTGGCAGACTCCGCAGCGCGTGCGCGGCTGGAGCGTAACGCTCGCGGGCGGCCAGCGCACCGGCGGCGTGACTGACGTCCCGCACGGGCGGGAGATGCTCATCGGCAGGTCCCCGCACGCCGATCTAACCCTTCCCACCGGGAGCGCATCATGGGACCACTGCAGGCTGCGCCGGGAGGAGGACGGCCTGCGGGTGCTCGATGGAGGGTCCACGAACGGTACCCTCGTCAATGGCGAGCCCGTCGGGGAGCACGGGGTCCTGGTCACCGAAACGGCCACGATCACGGCGGGCGGCACGGTGCTCCTTCTGCGCCGGTCCCTGGACGAGACGCCCGCCCCGGCGCCCGGCAGCTTGCACAACCTCACACCGGCGGCGACAGCGCCGTTCAACCGGCCTCCCCGCCCCGGGCAGGCCCGGGCGGGCGACACCCTGGTCCCGCCGAGTCGCAAGGATGTGCCGCCAGCGAGCAAGTTCAGCTACATCTCGGTGCTGGCGCCCCTCGTGATGGCGGCGGCGATGGTCATGATCCTGGGGGATATGCGCTTCGCGATGTTCGCCATGCTCAGCCCGGTGATGGCCGTGGGCATGTGGTTCGAACAGAAGCGCCGGCACGCCCGGGGCCTTAAAGAAGAAGACGCGCGCTTCGCCGGGGCGCTCCAGGAGTTCGAGCAGCAGGTCCGCGCAGCTGCAGCGACAGAGACCGCACGGCGTCATCGGATGATCCCCGATCCCGCGACCGTAGTCCGGCGCCCCGCACTCCCCGCCACGTCCTTGTGGCAGCGCCGCGCAGACGCCGACGACTTCCTGGCCCTGCACGCCGGCACAGGTGACGTCCCCTGGAACCCCGAGGTTGACCGCACAGCCGGATCGCGGCTGGACGAGAAGGTGAAAGACTCCCTCGCGGCCGCGCGCCTGCAGGCAGCGCCCGTCCTCGTGGACCTGACCGACGCCGGCGTGGTGGGCATCGTGGGGCTGCGGGAAGGGGCTCTGGCACTCGCCCGATCCCTCCTGGCCCAGGCCGCCGTGCACGTGGGTCCAGCGGACCTGACCGTCGGCGTCTTCTGCGACGCCGGGCGAGCCGACGAGTGGGAGTGGGCGTCGTGGTTGCCGCACACCCGCCAGGCCGGCAGCAGCACAGGGGAGCGTTGGATGTCCGCCCACCGCGAGACGAGCGTCGCCATGCTGCGCACGCTCAAGGACGCCGTCCAGGAGTTGCCCACACCGGCGTTGCTGGTGGTCCTGGACTCCGAGGTGCTCACGGAGGGCAGGGACGCCCCGGCACGCGCGCTGCTCGGCGCCGGCCGGGCCATGCCAGGGGTCCATGTCAACCCGCAACAGCGACCGCCCCGGGTAGCTGGCATCGTCATCGCGACCTCGGAGGAGCAGTTGCCTGCCTCCTGCACCACCATCATCAGGGTGGGGGAGGACGCCGCGGCCACGGTGGACCAGCCGGAGGACCTGACCCGGGTGGAGGACGTCATCCTGGCGGGGCTGGACCAGGAGGAGGCGCTGCGCTGCGCGATGCGCGTGGCGCACTTCGATGATCCGGAGCTGAGCGTGCCCGGGGCCTCCCTGCCCCCGCTCGTGCGGCTGCCCGGACTCCTCGGCTACGACCGCCCGGACGCGGCCACGATCCGCCGCCTGTGGCAGGCTTCGACCGGAGTCTCCACGCCGATCGGCACAGGGGAGAACGGAACCCTGACCCTGGACCTGGTCAAGGACGGCCCGCACGGCCTGGTCGGCGGCACGACTGGCTCCGGCAAGTCTGAGTTCCTCCGCTCGCTCGTGGCCGGCCTCGCGGCACGCAACGATCCGACCCGGCTGAACTTCATCCTCGTCGACTTCAAAGGCGGGGCCGCCTTCAAGGCATGCGAACGCCTTCCGCACACCATTGGCACGATCTCCAACCTGGACGAGCAGCTCGCCGACCGGGCCATCCGCGCCCTGGAAGCGGAGATGGAGCGCCGCCAGAGGGTCTTCGCAGAGGCCGGCGAGGGCATCGACAACCTGACCGCCTATCTGGCCACGAACCCGGCCGAGCCCATGCCCCGCCTGCTGCTGGTGATCGACGAGTTCGCCATGCTGGCCAAGGATTTCCCTGACGTGCTCAAGGCGCTCGTCAGCGTGGGTGCAGTGGGCCGCACCCTGGGTGTGCACATGATCCTGGCGACGCAGCGCCCGGCCGGCGTCGTCAGCGACGACATCCTCGCGAACACGAACCTTCGGGTGGCCCTGCGCGTGCAAAGCCGCGACGACTCCAACAACGTCATCGGCGTGCCCGCCGCCTCCGCGATCGGCCGGGCCCAGATGGGCCGCGCATTTGTGAAACTGGGCCAGGACGACATCACGCCCGTGCAGACAGCCCTCGTGACCGGGCGGGCGCAGCTCGGCGGCGGCCCTGCCGTGGACGTGCGCGAGATACGCCAGTTTGGCGTCCCCGTGCCCGCTGCGGCGCCGCCGCGGTCTGCGGCCATGGACGAGAACGACCTGGACCTTCTCATCGACGCGGTTGTCGAAGCCAACACCGAGGCCGGGTACGCCCAGCCGCGGCAGGTCTGGCCGGAGGCATTGGGCGAGCGTGTGGAGCTTGAGGGTTTCCTTCCTCAGCCGGACGGCGGTCTCCCTGCCGAAATGTCCGGCTCTGCCGCCGACCCGGCACCCCGGCTCCTGCCGATGGTGGGCGCTGTCCAAGGCTCCTCTGTCCTGGTGGCCATCGTGGACGAGCCGGAGCTGCAGCGCCAGTCCGCGGCAGGTTGGGACATGGCAGTCGGGAACCTGATGCTTATGGGCGTGGCCGGCTCCGGCACGAGCACCACGCTGGCCTCGATTGCGCTGGCACTGGCGAAGGACAAAGATCCTGCCGAGCTGGACCTGATGATTCTCGACTTGGGCTCCCGTGAGCTCGAGGCGCTCGAAGGCCTGCCGCACACCGTAGCGTATGTGGGGACCGGTGCCGGCGCCAAGGAGCAGCAGGCCCGCTTCCTGCGGCACCTGAACACCGAACTGGAGATACGCCGCGCGGAGCCTGGCAGGCGCCGCCGCACAGTGGTGCTGCTGGATGGCCTGGCGTCGCTGCGGGACGAGTTCCAGGACTTCGAAGGGCAGCAGCTCCTGGCTTTGCTGTACCGGGCCTATGCGGACGGCCCGGCGCTGGGACTGTCCTTCGCCGTCTCCACCACACGCGCCAAAGCGGTGCCCTCGGCCATGAACGAGGTGACCTTGCAGAAGTGGCTCTTCCGCCTGGCGGACACCTACGACTACTCCTCGCTCGGCGTCCGGGGCAAGGAGATCCCTGCCGCGCTTCCTGGACGCTGTGTGGATCCGCGCACCTCGCTCCAGATGCATGTGGCCACGCCAGGCATCGGCGTCAAGGCTGCGGTGGACCGGGTGCGGGAGGCCTGGGAGCATGCGCCCGCGAAGACCCCGGCGATTAGGCGCCTTCCCTCCGACGTCACGCTGCTGGAGCTGGGCGCGGAACCCCGACTGGAGGCCGAGCCTTGGCTCATCCCGGTGGGAATACGGGAGGCGGACCTCGCCCCTGCGTTCCTGGAGGTCTACGAGGGCGAGCACGCGCTCGTCGCCGGGCCCGCCCGGTCGGGTAAGTCCACGCTGCTGCTTGCCCTGGCCGCGGCCCTGCGTGGCGCTGCCACCTCCCGGGGACCGGCGCAGGTGTGGGGCATCTGCGATCGTCGCTCGCCCTTGGCCCTTGCCGGCCTGGATCGCGTGGCTGTCGGCACGGATGAGGTGCCGGCACTGCTGGCCTCCGTGCGGCTCGAGCGCGGCCCGGTGTTTCTGCTGATCGACGACGCGGAGCGCTTCGAGGACGCCGATCAGTCCATCGCGGGGGTCGTGGCATCCGGTCAGCCCGGGCTGTGCGTCATTGCGGCCGGACGCGCCGCGGATCTCCGTGGGCTGTACAGTCACTGGACCAAGACGCTCCGCAAATCCCGGCTGGGCGTGCTGCTGCAACCGGATGTAGATTACGACGGCGAGCTGCTGGGCGCCGTACTCCCGCGCAGGGCGCCTGTGGCGCTGACTGCAGGGCGTGGATACATCGGTGTCGGCGGGCAAGTGGCGCTGATCCAGTCGATGAGCGCCGGGGGCTGAACCCGGCGTCGAACGCCTACCAAGCAGGAGTGGGCGGAGGGTCCTTGGGCAATCAGATCGAAAGCGTTGGAGAGTACGGTATGAAATTGGCAGAGACGGGTCAGGCCCTGGGAGCGTCCTACCGCTTCGGCGATCGGGTGGGCGCCGGCGCCGTCGGCGAGGTCTGGACCGTTACCTCGGCCGATGGCCGGACGTTTGCCGCCAAAGTCCTGCGCCCTGAGCACGCCGACGATCCCTCACTCGTGGAACGGTTCGTCCGCGAGCGGTCCGTGCTGCTTGGGCTGCAGGACTCCCACATCGTCACGGTGCGCGACATGGTGGTGGAGGGTGCGCGGTTGGCCATCGTCATGGACTACGTCGCGGGAGGCTCGCTGCGTGACGCAGTGAAGGATGCCGGCCCGCTGCGTCCCGTGGACGCGGTCAACGTTGCCGCCGAAGTCTTTGACGCACTGGCTTTCGCTCACTCACGGGGCGTGACGCACCGGGACATCAAGCCGGACAATGTGCTCCTCGCCCGGCCCTGGCCCGAGTGCGGCGTGGGCGACGTGCGGGTTTCCGACTTCGGCAT
>JBKKDK010000382.1:0-8911 GCA_046708245.1 Arthrobacter sp. | reverse complement strand
CCGGCAGCATCGGCGCTGGCGGACGGGGCGGCCGTGCCGGGCCGGCTGCCGCAGCCGGTGGCCCCGACGGTCACAGCGAGGACAACCGCAACGGCGCCCAGGAGTTTCCTGATCTTCACAATTTTCTCCTTCCGCGGACCCATGGTCCGCGAAGTTGCTCCTGATCGCAGTCCTGCACGTCATTGTGCCCCCTGGGGGGCGGTAACAGCGGGAGGATTGCGGAGGTCTGAATGGAACGGGGATTCAGCCGGCAGTGAATGCCGGCGAATTGTTATCGCTAACAATAGAGTCAAAGATAGCTTCTTGAAACATGTGAGTCAACGCACATTCGGCAATTAATTCGCTTCGGGCCGGCGGCGGGAGGCCGGCGGTCAGACGGCGAAGATGCGCCAGGACACCACATGCGAGGCTCCGGGTTCGAGCCGCACGAGGTCCGTGCCGGTGTTGAAGGCGTCCGGCGGGCAGGTCATCGGTTCGACGGCGACCCCCAGCCGGCTGGGCAGCGGCGGTTCCGCGTCCCCGGTGTAGAGCTGCAGCCAGGTGCAATCCCGGTCCCAGGCCATGCCGACGCCGGTCCCGCCCGGGTCGCGGACCACGACGCGCACCTGCCCGTCGCCGTCGTACACAATGTCGGTGAAGGCGTGGTCGATCCTGGTGGAACCGATCACCCGGGCTGCACGGAAGTCGTATCCGTGTCCCGCGACGGGCTGGGTGGCAAGCGGCAGCAGCCGGTCCGGCGTCACCTCAAGGAACGTGGCGGCGGGGACTTCCAGCGTCCATTCGTCCAGCGGCGCCGGTCCCGCCAGCAGGTACGGGTGCGGACAGACTCCGTACGGCGCCGCCCGCTCCCCCATGTTGGCTGCCGTGACGGCCGTGCGCAGGCCGTCGCCGTCCAGCCGGTAGCTGGCGGTGACCGACAACGCGAAGGGGTAGCCCGGCGTCGGCTCGATGTCGCAGGCCAGCTCGACGGCGGAATCCGTCCGGGACTTCAGGGTCCAGTCCAGCGCCGGGGTGAAGCCGTGCAGGGCGCACTGCCGGCCGGGCTCGTTGACCGGCACCTGGTGGTCCGCGCCGTCAAAGGTGTACCTGCCGTCGGGAATCCGGTTCGGCCAGGGCGCGACGACGACGCCGCGGAAGTCCGGGTTGGGCCCGCCGGCCGGGAAGGGCACCACGAGGTCCCGACCCCGGTGCCGGAGTTCCCGCACCGCCGCACCGCGGGCGGTAATGACGGCGGTGTACTCCCCGTGCCGGAGCCCGTAGTCGGCCCCGGTCACAGTCCGCTTGCCAGCCTGTAGTAGGCGGCGTTCCAGGCCAGTTCCTTCTTGAACCCCCGGATGGTGGTGCCGTCGTCAATGGTCAGCAGTTCCGTGCGGGCGATCTCGGCGAAGTCCTCGAAGACGTCCATGCCGACGGCCGTGGTCAGGACCGTGTGGTGCGCGGCTCCGGCCGTCAGCCAGGCGGCCGCGGAGGTGGTGAAGTCCGGCTTGGGCGACCAGAGTGCCCGGGCCACCGGCAGGTTGGGCAGCGGCTCGTCAAGGTCCACGACGTCGACGGCGTTCGCCACGAGGCGGAAGCGGTCGCGCATGTCGGACAGGGCCACCACAACGCCGGGGCCGGCGTCGGTGTCGAAGACCATCCGGACCGGGTCTTCCTTGCCGCCGATGCCGAGCGGGTGGATTTCGACGCGCGGCTTGGTGGCGGTCAGGGAGGGGCAGACCTCGAGCATGTGGGCGCCCAGGATTTTCTCCTGGCCCGGGACTAGGTGGTAGGTGTAGTCCTCCATGAGGGAGGCGCCGCCGGGGAGTCCGGCGCCCATGACCTTCGCTGCCCGGACCAGGATGGCGGTCTTCCAGTCGCCCTCGGCGCCGAAGCCGTAGCCGTCGGCCATGAGCCGCTGGACGGCCATGCCCGGCAACTGGCGGAGTCCGCCGAGGTCCTCGAAGGAGGTGGTGAAGGCGGCCGAGCCGTTGGCCTCGAGGAAGCTGCGCAGCCCCAGTTCGATCCGTGCGCTGTAGCGCAGCGACTCGTGGCGCGCACCGCCGGCGCGGAGCTCAGGGGCCACGTCGTAAAGCCGCTCGTATTCCGCGACGAGGGCGTCGACGTCGGCCTCGGAGGCGCCGTGCACGGCGTCGGCGAGTTCGTTGACGGACCAGGTGTTGACCGAGACGCCGAAACGCAGTTCCGCCTCGGTCTTGTCCCCTTCGGTGACGGCGACGTTGCGCATGTTGTCGCCGAAGCGGGTGAGTTTGAGGGTCCGGACTGCGGCCCAGCCCGCGGAGGCGCGCTGCCAGGATCCGACCTGGCGGGAGACCTCGGGGGTGGACACGTGCCCCACCACGGTTTTGCGCGGGATGCCGAGGCGCGACTGGATGTAGCCGAACTCGCGGTCGCCGTGCGCGGCCTGGTTGAGGTTCATGAAGTCGAAGTCGATGTCCGCCCACGGCAGTTCTGCGTTCGCCTGGGTGTGCAGGTGCAGGAGCGGCTTGCGGAGCAGGTCCAGGCCCTGGATCCACATCTTGGCGGGTGAGAACGTATGCATCCAGGCGGTCACGCCGATCACGGCGTCCTCCGAATTCGCTTCAAGGGCGGTGCGGCGGATGGCGTCCGAATCCGTGAGGACGGGTTTCCAGACTATTTTCACGGGGACGTCGGACGAGGCGTTAAGTGCGGCGGCAATCTCCTGCGACTGGGCGGCCACCTGCTTGAGGACGTCCTCGCCGTAAAGGTGCTGGCTGCCGGTGAGGAACCAGACCTCGTACTGCTCAAGGGAGGTGCTGTTGGCGTGGGTCATGTTTTTCTCCTGCGGAAGGTAGAAGTGCGACGGCGGGTGGCGCGGCCTAGCGGCCGGGTCATTGGGCCTAGCGGCCGTAGACGTTCTGGTAGCGGGCGTAGAGGGAGTCGATCTGGGCCTCGTCGATGGGCAGCGGTTCACCGAGCTGGCGGGAGACGTGGACCGTGCGGGCCACTTCCTCGCACATGACCGCGGCCTTGACGGCCGAGCGGGCGTCCTTGCCCACGGTGAAGGGTCCGTGGTTCTGCATGAGCACGGCCGGGGAGGTGGAATTGGCCAGGGTCTCCACGATGCCGCGGCCGATCGAGTCGTCCCCGATCAGCGCGAAGGGGCCCACCGGAATGGGGCCGCCGAACTCGTCACCCATCATGGTGAGCACGCACGGGATGGCTTCGCCGCGGGCCGCCCAAGCGGTGGCGTAGGTGGAGTGCGTGTGGACCACTCCCCCGACCTCGGGCATATGCCGGTAGACGTAGGCGTGCGCCGCGGTGTCCGAGGACGGCGTGAGCTCCGGATTGGCCCACTGGACCGTCGCGCCGTCTGCTCCGGCGGAGAGGGAGTTGACCGGGGTGCCGTAGAGGTCGGTGACCACCATCAGTTCCGGACGGAGATCGTCATACGAGACGCCGGACGGCTTGATCACCATGAGGTCATAGCCGGGGACCCGCGCGGAGACGTTTCCCGCAGTCCAGACCACCAGCTGGTAGCGCGTGAGTTCGGCGTGCAGCGCACAGACTTCGCCGCGGAGCCGTGCGATGGATTCGGCCAGCGCGCTCATGCGGTCACCCCCGCGGCGAAGAGCGGGCGGACGGCGTCGCGCTGGATCGCCTTGAGCCGGTGCATGACCTCGTTAGCGCCCCGGCCGAAATAGTCGTGGAGCGTCCGGTACTCGCGGAACAGTGCCTCGTAGGCCGCGACGTTCTCCGGAATGGGGGTGAAAACGGCGCCTGGCTCGGAGCCCATTGCCGCGGCGGCGGCCCGGATGTCCGGGTAGTGACCGGCGGCCACGGCCGCGTGGATGGCCGAGCCCAGCGCCGGACCCTGGCCGGAGCCGATGGTGGACAGCTGCAGGCCGGTGACGTCGGCGTAGATCTGCATCAGGAGCTCGTTCTTCAGCAGACCGCCGGCGACGATGAACTCCTTGACGGGGACGCCGGAGTCCCGGAAGGCGTCCACGATGGTCCGGGTGCCGAAGGCGGTCGCTTCCAGCAGCGCACGGTACGTGTCCTCGGGCTTGGTGGCCAGGGTCTGGCCCACCACGATGCCGGAGAGCTCATGGTCTACAAGCACCGACCGGTTGCCGGAGTGCCAGTCGAGGGCCAGGAGGCCGTGTTCGCCGATGGCCTGGCCCGCGGCGAGTTCGGTGAGGTATTCGTGGATGCCGAGGTCCCGGGCCGCTGCGGCCTGATGGTAATCCGGCGGGACGCCATTCTGGGTGAACCAGCCGAAGATGTCACCCACTCCGGACTGCCCCGCCTCGTAACCCCAGAGCCCGTCCACGATTCCGCCGTCCACCACGCCGCACATGCCGGGCACTTCGTGCAGCTCGGCGCCATTCATCACATGGCAGGTGGAGGTGCCCATGATGGCCACGAGCTGCCCGGGCTCCACGGCCCGCGCGGCGGGTGCCGTAACGTGGGCGTCGACGTTGCCGACGGCGACGGCGATGCCTTCGCGCAGTCCGGTCCACGCGGCCGCTTCGGCGGTGAGGTAGCCGGCGGCGTCACCCAGCCGGCCGATTGTGTGCTCCAGCTTGGTGCTCACGAAGTCCTTGAACTGCGGGCTCAGGGCGGCCAGGAACTCCTCCGAAGGGTAGCGGCCGTCCTGGTAGATCCCCTTGTAGCCGGCCGTGCAGGCGTTGCGGACGTAGTTGCCGCAGAGCTGCCAGACGATCCAGTCGGCCGCTTCCACCCAGTGGTCCATGGCGGCGTAGCAGTCCGGGTCTTCCTCCAGGAGCTGAAGCCCCTTGGCGAATTCCCACTCGGAGGAGATCAGTCCGCCATAGCGCGGGAGCCAGGATTCGCCCCGCTCGGCGGCCAGCGCGTTGATCCGGTCCGCCTGCGCCTGCGCCGCATGGTGCCGCCACAGTTTGACGTAGGCGTGCGGCCGGCGGGCAAACTCCGGCAGCTCGTTCAACGGGGTGCCGTCGGCCTTGACCGGGACCATCGTGCAGGCCGTGAAGTCCGTGGCGATCCCCACGACGGCGGCGGGATCGATTCCGGCGTCGGCGATCGCCGCCGGAACGGCGAAGCGCAGGACGTCCCGGTAGTCGTCGGGCACCTGAAGGGCCCATTCGCCGGGAAGCCGGATGCCGGCGTCGCCTGCCGTGTCCTCCGGCAGCTCGTCGGTGACAACGGCATGGGGGTAGGCGAAGACGCCGCTGCCTAGCTCCTTGCCATCCCGGACCCGGACGACGACGGCCCGACCGGACAGGGTGCCGTAGTCGACGCCAATGACAAAGTTTTCGGTTCCGTCCACTGAGACGTCCATCAAATCCTCCAATACGTTTCGCGGCGTTGCGAACCATTACATTGTTAGCGCTAACAAACTTGCTGTCAAGAGCCGTCGCAGCGTGCGTTTGCCCCGCTGGGAGTTTCGGCCCCTAAAGGTGCGGGGCTCGGGGTGAGGTGCTGGCCCGCACCACGAGCTCGGGTTCGACCACCCGGGTGCCGCCGCCCGCGCCCTCCTCGATCTGTGCGCGCATCAGCTCCATGCAGCGTTTGCCCAGTTCCTCAAAGTCCTGTCGGACCGTGGTGAGCGGCGGCATGAAGAAGGCGGATTCCGGCTGGTCGTCGAAGCCGACCAGCGAGACATCCTCGGGCACGCGGACACCCTTTTCGCCGAATGCCCGCAGCAATCCCAGCGCCATCTGGTCGTTGCTGACGAAGACCGCCGTGGCCGCCCGCTGTTCTGCCAACTGCTGCCCGATCCTGTAGCCGCTGCCCGCACTCCAGTCGCCCTCGACCAGAAGGTCGGCCGCGAGACCCGCTTCCGTGAGCTCCTCGCGCCATCCGTCGACGCGGGCCTGGCCGTCGATCCAGTCCAGCGGCCCAGAGACATGGCCGATCCGCTGGTGGCCGAGGCTGACCAGATGGGCGACGGCCAGCCGCGCGCCGAGCTTCTGGTCAACCTTGGCGCCGCTCAAACGCCCCTCGCCGGCTCCCCCGACGACGATCACCGGAACAGCCAGATTCAATTCCTCCAGCGCCTGCAGCGTCCCGTCGTGCGGCACGATGACGATCATGCCGTCCGCACCCTGGTCCATCAGGTGGCTGACGGCATCGGCAATGGCCTCGGCTCCGGCCCCCTTGATGGCGGCAATGCTCACGAAATAGCCGGCCTCACGGGCGGCCTGCTGGACGCCCAGCAGCGTATTCGCCGGGCCATACTGCCCCAGCTCGGACGCCAGGACCCCGATGGTCTGGGTCCGCCGGGTCACCAGGCTCCGGGCGGCGGTGTTGCGGCGGTAGCCGAGTTCGGCGATCGCCGCCTCCACCCGCTCCCGGGTTGCCTTGCTGACATTCGGGTGGTTGTTGATCACCCGTGAGACCGTCTGGTGCGAGACCTTGGCCCGGGCCGCGACATCCTCGAGGCGCGGCATCCGCCGGTCATTGCTGTTCCCCATGCGAGGCACCTTCCCTCCGTATGCGGCGCACCCGCATGGCATCGAGCTAACCGGTCGTAGCCGCCCGACCCGTGGTCTCTTGGCGGCAACTGCTGTTAGCGCTAACGCTAGCGCATGTTGGGGCCTAGTGGGCGTGTTCGCGGGTCAGGCCGAAGGGCACCTTGTCGCTGAGGGAGACCGTGTAGTGGCCGGCGCCGAGCCGGGTTACGAGGATCCCGTGGCGGGTGCGGATCGCCAGTGACTGTAGGTCCTGAACGGCCGCGTTGAGCCGTTCCTCGACCTGGCATGCAGTGTCGACTCTGACTTCGACTGCTTCGATTGTATTAGCGGTAGCTGCTTTCATGGCTGTCACTTTCTGTTGATCAAAGACCCCCCATCCCGTGGCCGATTCGCTGTCTGGTTTGGGAATGCTACGGCTGGTTGCGCTTCACGGCTGTTCCGGCGAGGGGGATGCTGACGTCGCCACTGAAGGGGGCGGTGCCGGCAACCTGGCCCTCGGGTGCTGCGATGCTGGCAGCGGCCATCGTGAGCACGTCATTCATGTCGCCGAGTTTGGTGGCGTGCCAGGTAAGGCTCCCAACGATCCGGGTTTCTCCGGGCGCTATGGCGATTTGCCCGCCGGAGGAGGCCGTGAATTCGAAGCCCCTGGGGACGGCGGCCTGGACAGTTCCGGTGAACGTAGCCGTTCCGTTGTTGTGCAGGCCCACGGGCTGGCTGGCCCGCGCCCCGATCTTCACCTCGCCGAAGCCGGCTGGTTCAGATGCCGCCGTGAGCCTGGCCCCGGCTGTCGGGTCGGCCGCGTACGTGGCCAGGGCCGGCAGGGCCCTGTTGCTGTGGTCGAACAGGGCCTGGTTTTCCCAGGCGTTGCCGGCGGCCGGGTCAGTCGGATCCCAGCCGCTGCCGGCGACTGAGGTCCAGGCCGGTTCCCAGTAGACAGCTCCGACGCCGCGTCCGCCCGGAGCGGACGCCACGACGTCCTGGATGGCGCGGAAGTTGGCTGCCTGGGCGGCCGGAGTGGCCGGGTAGCCCTTGGCTAGGGAGCCGGCGCTCTTGATGACGTTTTCGAAGGGTGAACCCGGGTTGTCTTCCAGGGTGAAAGGGTAAGCGGTTTCGACGATCAGAACGTCCCGGTCATACCGGTCCGAGAGCGTGCTGACGGCGTTCTGCAGGTCAGCAAGAGTGCCGTGCCAGTAGCTGTAGTAGGACAAGCCGATGAGATCGAAGGGAACAGCGCGGGCGGTGACCTCGTCGAACCACCAGGTCAGCCCGCCGATTCCGTTGTTGATGTTGGTCAGGTGCAGGATTTTCTTCGTATCCGGGCTGACCTCGGAAACAGCGCGGGATCCGGCCGTGAGGAAAGCAGCCAGGTTGTCCCACTGCGCCCCTGTGACGGAGTCGTCGGGGAGGACATCCCAGGTCTGGCCGTGGGGCCAGAGCATGCCGGGGTTGATCTCGTTTCCGATCTGGGCCGCGTAGGGCGTGATGCCGGCTGTTTTGAGAGCCGTCAGAACGTCTTTTGTGTGCGTGTAGAGGGCATCCGCCATGGCAGAGGGGGTGAGTCCCTGCCATGCCGCGGGAACACCCTGGGCGCCGGGGTCGGTCCAGCGATCCGAGTAGTGGAAGTCGACAAGGACTTTCATACCGGCGTTCTGGGCGCGTTGTGCCATGGCGACGACGTGGTTCTTCTCGTTATAGCCGTCGGCGGGATCCACCCAGACCTTCAAACGCACCAGGTTGGCACCGGCGCCGGAGAATGCCTTCACCGGATCAACCGCTGTGCCGTCGGCTGTCGCGTAATCGGCACCGTTGTCCTCGTTCTTCGGGACCCCGGAAAGGTCCGCTCCGCGTATGCTGCGCTCGACCCGTCCGGCTGTGAAGGTGATGTTGTCCATACTGGCCCAGGCTCCGGCACCCGTCGTGGCCAACTGGAGGGTGCAGTCACCGCCGCTGACATAGGCGCTCACAGCCAAGGACAGCCACTTGTCATCCGTCTCGGTGGACGGCAGGACGGTGGAGCCGTCGGTGCCGCAGCCGGAGAGGATCAGCCGCGAGGATCCGGCGGGGCCGCCGGACTTGATGTTTGCCCTGAATGTCCGCCAGCCTTCGGGCAGGGCGGTGATGGTCTGGGAGGTGGTGACGCCCTCATTGCCTGCCACCCAGTGGGTGAGCCGTTTGGCGGACTCGTACCCGCCGCTCTCGACCTTGGCGGAGCCGGCCGGGCCGGCCGAGGCCCAGCCGGCAATGCCGGCCTCGAAGCCCGGGTTGGCCACGGTGTCCCCAGCGGACGCTGCGGCGGGGGCCAGCAGCGTGGCGAGAGCCAACGCAAGAGTGGTTCCGACAACGGGAATTACAGGCCATGCCTGCTTTGGAATGGGTCCGTGCGGGGTGGGGTTGTACATAACTCGTCCTCCTTGACGTGGAATGCCGGCCCGGAACGTGGTCGATACGGGCCCTGTGTATTATAAAAATAACCGAGCCCACTACACAACGCTGCA
>JBKKDK010000381.1:0-18585 GCA_046708245.1 Arthrobacter sp. | reverse complement strand
CCGCAGAACTTAAGAAAATGCCAAGGACGCAGGCGCACAGTGGTTACATGAAATCACTACTAAGCGACGAAGTTGTCGCGGTACGTGGCGTTCTGACGGACACCCATCCGGTCTATTTCTACGCACTCGGTGTTGCCGGTGCAATTGACCGGCTTGCCCGTCCGCTGCGTGAGCGCGGCACCGAGGTGCGCCTGGAGACGCCGCACCACGGGATGGAAGTGGAACGTCAGTCCGCAGTCCTTCTGTACCGGGCGGCCCAGGAGCTCCTCAGCAATATCTACAAGTTCACGAATGCTTCGGCCGTGACTGTCCGGCTGGGCTGCACCAGTCACGGCATCCAACTGAAAGTGACCGACGACGGCGGCGGCTTCGACGTGCAGCAAGCCACCCGCGGCAAACATTCGGGCTGGGGGCTCAGGCTCATGCACCTCGCCGTGGGCCTCGCGGGGGGCGAAATGACCATCGAATCCACCGAAGGGGCCGGAACCTGTGTGACCGTAACGCTGCCACTGGACTAGCTGTCCGTCCCGGGACAGTTCGGTTCCATGCGTGAATTCGTCGTTCTCGGCACCGCGTCGCAGGTTCCCACGCGGACCCGTAACCACAACGGGTATCTGCTCCGCTGGGACGGCGAGAGCGTGCTCTTCGACCCCGGGGAAGGCACGCAGCGGCAGATGCTGCAGGCCGGTGTTGCGGCCAGCCAGGTCACGCGCATTTGCCTCACCCATGTCCATGGCGACCACTGCTTCGGGCTGCCCGGCGTCCTCTCGCGTGCGGCACTGGACGGCGTGGCGCACCCGGTCCACTTGCACTATCCGGCGGCAGGAGCGGAGACGGTCCGTGCGCTCGTGTCCCTCGCCTCGCCGGGAATTGACCTGCGGCTGCACCCGCATTCCGAGGCCGGCCCGATCGCCCCCGGCCTCGAGGTGCGGCGCCTGCACCACCGCATCGAAACCTTCGGTTACCGGCTGGTCGAGCCGGACGGCGTCTCGCTGCTGCCGGACCGGCTGGCGGCCGCCGGCATTGCCGGACCCGACGTCGGCCGGCTGCAGCGGACCGGTTGCCTGCGCGGAGTGCACCTGGCGGACGTCAGCGTGCCGCGGCGGGGCCAGAGTTTCGCCTTCGTGATGGACACGGCGCCCTGCGCCGGCGCCGAGGAGCTTGCCGACGGCGTTGACCTGCTGGTGGCGGAGTGCACTTTCAGCGACGACGACGCCGGGCTCGCGGCGCAGTACCATCACCTCACGGCCGGGCAGGCGGCCGACCTCGCTGCCGCGGCCCGGGTGGGCATGGTGGTCCTCACCCACTTCTCCTCACGGTACGCCGATGTCGAACTTCTCGCCCGGCAGGCCAGGGCCCGTGCGGGTGCCGTTGCTGTCCTGGCCGCCAACGACCTTGACCGGATCGCTTTCCCCAGCCGGAAACCCGGCCGGCAGCCTTACGTTCCGCCCCTAATAGATGAAGATGTCGATCCAGGCGCGGTTGTGCGCGTGAATCAGCACCAGGAAGAGCACAAAGTCAAAGAGCAGGTGGACGCAGACGATGTAGGTCAGGGATTTCGTCCGGGTAAAAATGAGCGCCTGGAGGAGGGCAAACGGGAAGATAAACACCGGCGCCCAGGCGTGGAACCCCAGTTCCCACAGGAATGACGTGAACAGGATGGCCTGCAGCACGTTGGCCTGGCCAAGGGGCAGGTGCCGGCGCAGGAGCACAAAGACGGTGCAGATGAAAAACAGCTCGTCCCAGATCCCCAGCACGTTGGTGCCCACAAAAAGACGGATGATCCCGTCCGGATCCGACACAGCGGGCCAGTTTCGGTAAACGCCGGTGTTGACCATGTACGCCGGGAGCAGCGCGTAACCCATAACGACGACGGCGGGCAGGTACCACTTTTCGGCCCGTGTCCACGGCTGCCCTGTGCGTACCGGATACCTGACCGCATGGTCCTTGAAGACAAACCGGGAGACCGCATACGGGATTCCCACCGCCAGGATCATCGCCGAGCCCATGACGGCCATGTGTTCGGTGCTGATGTCGGTGGTGATCGGAACAAGGCTGATCGACACGAGGCCTGCCGCGATCAAGGCCAGATCCCGCAGGAGCGCCCAGCCGATAAGTCCTGCCAACAGGAGGGCCACGGCCAAAAGTGCGTAGCCGGGCAGGTGTTGCTCCAGGACGAACAGCACAAAACCGGAGACGGACACCAGCGCCGATGGAATCAGATCCAGCGAAACCCGGCGCCTTGTCCGGGACCGGCCTGCCACGCCGGCAGCGATGTCGTAGCTCACTTTGAGGATCCCTTCCCGGCAGGGCACGGCCGCGGAAAATCGCGAACCGCCCCGCCGCCCCAGTAAGCCACGATCCGCCTGCCCGGCGCCGTAGTCAATACACATTTCCGGCCCCGCAGCGCGTCCCGGAAGTCAGAACGGGTTCAGCAGCCGGTCCACAAACTGCCGGGTGCGTTCGTGCCGGGGGTCGCGCAGCACGGTCTCCGGATGGCCGCGTTCGACGACGACCCCGCCGTCCATGAAGATGACTTCGTCGGCGACCTGGCGGGCGAAGGCGAGCTCGTGAGTGACAACCACCATGGTCCAGCCTTCCTCCGCCAGTTCCTTGATGACTGTGAGGACTTCGCCCACCAGCTCAGGGTCCAGGGCCGACGTCGGCTCGTCGAACAGCAAAAGCTGCGGGCGCAGGGCCAGCGCACGCACAATGCCGACCCGCTGCTGTTGTCCGCCCGAGAGTTCAAAGGGGTAGCTGTTTTCTTTGCCGGCCAGGCCCACCCGGGCCAGCAGGGTCAGGGCCTCTTCGACGGCGGTGCCTTTGGGCCGTTTCTGTACCTGGACCGGTCCTTCGATGATGTTTTCCAGGGCGGTCTTGTGCGGGAAGAGGTTGTAGTGCTGAAACACCATCGCGCTGCGGTCCCGCATCGCGGAGAGCTGCCTCTTGGCGACGGGGCTGGAAAAGTCGACGGTGAGGCCGCCCGCGAACGCCACAACGCCGGCGTCGGGCACTTCCAGCCCGTTCAGGCACCGCAGCACCGTCGTCTTGCCGGACCCTGACGGGCCGATCAGGGTGACGACTTCACCTGCGCGGACGTCCATGTCGATGGATTTCAGGACTTCATGCTTGCCAAACGCCTTGCGCAGTCCTCGAACCGTCAGCAGCGACGCGGCGTCCGCGTCCGGGGAGTCAGTGTGCGACATAGCGGTCCAATCTCTGCTCCAGCATGGACTGCCCGCCGGCCAGGGCCAGGCAGATGATCCAGTAGATGACGGCTGCCTCCAGGTACAGCAGCATAAATTCCTGGCTGAAGGCGGCCACCTGCTGCGCCTGCCGGAACAGCTCGGTCACGAGGATCAGGGAAGCCAGCGAGGTGTCCTTGACCAGGCTGATGAACGTGTTGGACAGGGGCGGGACCGAGACGCGCGCGGCCTGCGGCAGGATGATCCGTACCAGCGACTGCCGGCGGGACATGCCGATGGTGTGACCGGCTTCCCACTGGCCTTTCGGAACAGACAAGATGGCCGCCCGAATGACCTCCGCCGCGTACCCGCCCACATTCAACGAGAAGGCAATGATGGCGCTGGGCCAGGGACTGATGGTTATTCCGATCGACGGCAGGCCATAGAAGATGACGAACAGCTGCACCAGCAGAGGTGTGCCGCGGATCACCGAGATATAGCCGCGGGCAACGGCCGCGAGGACGGGATTCCGGCTCAGCCGCATGAGGGCTACCAGCAGGGCCAGCATCAGGCCAAGCCCGAAGGACGCCAGCGCCAAGGGAATGGTGCCGGTGACCGCGCCGATCAGAATGGGACCCAGCGAACCCCAGACGAGATCCCAATTGATGTTCATGCGCAGCCGCGGCGTTCCGCGGCGGCGTCCGCCCGGCTACTTGGTGACGTCCGCATTGAAGTATTTCTGCGAGATCCCGGCCAGGGTGCCATCCGCCTGCAGTTCGCTGAGGGCCTTATTGACGGCCTCCGCCAGGCTGGTTGACCCCTTGCGGAACGCGAACGCGGCCAGCGATTTGTCCGTGGTCTCGGCAGCGATCTTGATGCTGCTGTCGTTCTCGGCCTTCTGGTGGTCCAGGTACGTCAGTTTGTCGTTGATGGTTGCCTCGACCCGCCCCTGCCGGAGCAGCGTGAGCGCCTGCGCCCATCCCTCCACGGCCTCCACACTGGCCCCGCTTTGCTGCGCCAGCTTGTACCAGTTGCTGGTCAGCGATTGCGCTGTGGTTTTGCCGCTGAGGTCTTCGAAAGAGCGGATGCTGTTGTTGTCGGCCTTGGTGACAAGCACGCCCGTGCTCACCGTGTAGGGGATTGAAAATTCATACTTGGCCTTACGGTCGTCCGTAATGGAAACCTGGTTGGCAACGACGTCGAACCTCTTCGCTTCGAGGCCGGCAAAGATGGCGTCGAACTGGGTTTCCTGGAACGAGGGCTTGACGCCAAGCTTCTGGGCGACGGCCGTAATGATTTCCACGTCGTAGCCGGTCAGTTGGCCGGTGCCCTCGGCATGGAAGGAAAACGGCTTGTAGGTGCCTTCGGTGCCGATTTTGAGGGTCCCTGCGCTCTTCACGTCATTCAGCGAGGTGTCTGCACCGGCCGCCGGGGCCGACGTGCCCGGAGTACTGGCCCCCGGCCCGCAGCCGGCCAGGGCCAGGGCTGCAGCCGCCATCAGGCCAATAACGGTTCGTCGTGTGGGCTTCATGATGGTCCTTTCGTCGAGCCGCTGGCTTACGCGCAGCTGACGTCTGTGTAAACCCGCCGGATCTGCGTCCCAATAACAACGAAGTGAACGCTGATCGCGCAGGAAGTTGCCGATGCGGCATTGTCATTCCTGATGGCCTGCCGTAAATGAAACAGGGCCGGCTCACCGTTTCTTACCAGCGCACTGAATTGCTGGGTATTTTCCGACCACGCCGCTACTGTTCCGTTCGTGGCGGGCCCCTCGTAGACCGTGCTGCTGGTGGTGACGGCGGCCTGCATGATGGTCTTACCGCTCGGGGTATCGGTCAGACTGAACCGCCCCGACTGGCTAAAGCACACCAGCCGGTTGGACGGCACCGGAATGAAGCTGCAGACTTCGGGGAAGTCGAACCGCTCCGGCGGAGCAGCTGCCGCCGGCGCAGCCGGAAGGGCCAGCAAGGCGACTGATGCGGCGATGGACATCCCTGCCAGGGATTTCGTTGTTCTTGGATTCTTCACGGGTTTCTCCGGAATCGTCGGCCTCAACCTGGGCTCATGGGGACTGGCGCCTGACAGGCGCCGGATGATCGCGTACCCAGCTTGCGCAATCGCTGCGATATGAAGAAGTGACTCCAGTTTAGGCCTGTCGGCCAAGCACTCAAGGGGCCCGCGGTCTGGTCCGAAGGATGCCGTCCGGCGTATTCTGGATTCACCCTTTCGAGCGTGATAGCTGGACGGAAATGGCGCCCAAAAACGGACTTAGATCGCGTCTGTCCGCGGCCCTGTGGCGGGTCCTCGGCTTCTTTACAGTGAGCATGTTCTGCGGCGTTCTGGCGGCCAGTCTCGTGGTGCCCAGTGTTGCTGCTGCCGGCGTGGCCGTCACCCAGTCGATCGTGTTCTTCAACAACCTCCCCGCTGAGCTGACCGTGGATTCGCCGGCCCAGTCAACCAAAGTGCTGACGGCCGACGGGAAAACAATAGCGACCTTCTATGCGGAAAACCGCGTCAAAGTCGCCTTGGACCAGATTTCCCCGTACATGAAGGACGCCATTGTCGCGATCGAGGACAGCCGCTTCTACGAGCACGCCGGGGTGGATCCGCAAGGGATCCTCCGGGCCCTGACGTCCAACCTGACCAGCGGCGAACGGCAGGGCGCGTCCACACTGACGCAGCAATACGTGACCAACGTGGTCAACGAGTCATTGCTCTCGGCGGACAAACGCGAGCAGGTCATTCTCAGCGGGCAGAAAAGCGTCGGGGACAAGGTGCGGGAAATTAAGCTCGCGATTGAGCTGGAGAAGAGATACACCAAGGACCAGATCCTGGAGGGCTACCTCAACATCGTGTTCTTCAACCGCGACGCCTACGGAATCGAAGCAGCAGCCCGGCACTTCTTCAGCACCACAGCGAAGGACCTCACACTCCCCCAGGCCGCCCTCCTTGCCGGGCTGGTGAACGGGCCCAGCATCTTCGACCCCGTCGCCCATCCGGAGAACTCCATCCAGCGGCGCAACCAGGTCCTGGACAGCATGCTGAACCAGGGCAAGATCACCCAGGCGGAACATGACGCCGCCGTCGCCACCGGGGTGGATCTCAAGATCACCCCGGGGAAGCAGGGCTGCGCCGCGGCGGACATGGCCCCGTACTTCTGCGATTACGTTTCCCACCTCATCCTCAATAATCCGGCCTATGGCGCCAGCGCCGCCGAGCGGGAACAGAAGCTTTACCGCGGCGGCCTGACCATCACCACCACACTTGACAGCCGGCTGCAGGCGGTCGCGCAGGCGCAGGTCAACGCCACCGCCGGGGCCAATCCGGACAGGTGGGGTGCGTCGCTGGTCTCCATCGTCCCCGGAACCGGCAAGATCCTGGCGATGGCACAGAACACCGTGTTTCTGCCGGAACCCGGAAAATTCGACACCCAGCTGAACTTCAACGTCGATGCCAAGGACGCCAAGGGAAACGATTTGAACGGTGCAGGCGGGTTCCAGCCCGGCTCCACCATGAAACCATTCACGTTCGCGCAGTGGCTCAACGAGGGCAAATCGATGCGGGCCACGGTGGACGCCTCCCGGCGGACGTACCCGCTCGACTTTCCCTGGAAGTCCAGTTGCGGCAAAGTGCTGGGTGCCTACAGCACGGAGCAGAAGAATGCGGGGCTCGGTGCCGCGGACGACCTCCAGAACAACGACGAGGGTTACTACCGCCCCATGGCGGCCGACTACGGTCTCTACAACTCCATCAACACGGCAACGTTCGCCGAGGCCGCCCAGCTGGACTTCTGCGGCATCCAGAAGATGGTCGACGTCGTGGGGCTGCACAGCGGCGTGGATAACGCCCCGGTGAACATGCACCAGCTGGGCAATCTCCTGGGTGCCATTGGCGTGGCGCCGCTCCACCTGGCCAACGCGTTTGCCACCTTTGCCAACGACGGCAAGTACTGCGCGCCGATCGCCCTCGTGGACGTCACGGATGCAGCGGGCCGCAAGCTCCCGGCCGAGGCCACCACGTGCCGCGACGCCGTGAAGCCCGAGGTGGCGCGCGGGGTGAACGCCGTGCTCCAGGACGTGCTGAAGCGCGGTTCCGGCGTCTACATCAATCCGAAGGTCCAAGACCAGGTCCCGGTCGCAGCCAAGACCGGCACTTCCAACAACAACGGCGCCACCTGGGTGGTCGGTTACACCTCCGGCGTCGCCACCGCTTCCTTCTTTGGCGACACCCTGGAAGGGCAGAAACGGCCGGGCCAGAACATCACCGTCAACGGCAAGTTCTACAAGGCAATTGACGGGTACATGCTGGCCGGCCCGCAGTGGGCGAACTACATGATCGAGATCGGCGGGCTCTACCCGGCGTCCGCTTTCCCGCCGCCGCCGGAGTCCATGACCAAGTCCCTGGCCCGGCGCTGACCCGTCGGGGTGGGCTCACCGTTGACTGCCCTTGCCGCATCCCGTAGCTTGATCGCGTCCAGCTACCGCCGCGCCTGGTCTGCGCGGCAGATATGTTCACGGGGGTACCGAGGAATCGCTCGGACGTTGAAAGGAAGCAATGATGCTTTCGGCTACAGACATTGACATGCTCGCCGGCTCCGTGTCGGGGCCCGTCCTGACGAACGAAGATCCGGACTATGCGGACGAGGTGCGGGGCTACAACCTCGCCATCACGCATCAACCGGATGTCGTCGTCGGGGCGGCAAGCAGCGACGACGTCGTGGCCGCCGTCGGGTGGGCCCGCTCCCGCAAGATTCCGGTCGCCGTGCAGGCAACAGGGCACGGGGCAAGCGAAGCGGTCCGGGGCGGGCTGCTGATCACCACGCAGCGCATGCAGGACCTGCAGGTGGACCCTGCCGGCCGCACCGCGCGGGTGGGGGCAGGGGTCAAATGGAAAACAGTCCTCGCGGAGAGCCTGCCGCACGGGCTGATTGGCTTGAACGGTTCAAGCACCGATGTTGGCGTCATCGGGTACACCCTTGGCGGCGGACTGCCTGTTCTCGGGAGGGCCTACGGGTTTGCCGCCGACCACGTCAGAAGCTTTGAAGTGGTCACACCCGACGGCGTGCTCCGCCACGTCGACGCCGAACGCGAACCTGAGCTCTTCGCCCTCCTGCGCGGCGGGAAGGGAAACCTGGCCATTGTGACGTCCATGGTGTTTGACCTCGTACCGGTGGACGACTTCTACGGCGGTGGAATCATTTATCCGGGCAACGACGCCGAGGCAGTCCTGTCCGCGTTCCGCGCCTGGTGGCCAACGCTGCCTGATGAGGCGTGCCCCTCGGTCGCGCTGCTGCGCCCGCCGGACGCCGAGTTCGTCCCCGAACCGCTGCGGGGACAGTTTGTGGTCCACGTCCGTTTCGCCCACCCCGGCCCCCGGGAGGATGCCGAGGCGCTGCTCGCCCCCATGCGCTCCGTGTCGACGCCGATCATGGACATGGCCGGACCGATGAGCTACGCCGACGTCGACATGGTGCACCTGGACCCGCCGGATCCTTTGCCCTATCACGAGCGTGGCGCCCTGCTGAGCGGGTTCGACGCCGACGCCCAGTCGGCACTGCTCACGATGGCAGGACCGGAATCGCAGACCCCGCTGCTGCTGATCGAGCTTCGCCCGCTCGGCGGGGCGCTGTCCCGCAATTCGACGGCAGACGCAGTTTCGGGACGCGACGCCGGATTCTCGTTGCTCAGCATCGGGCTGGCGGTCCCGCCGATTGCGCAGCTCGTCGACGAGGCAGGCAGCGAGCTGCTCCGAGCCATGGCACCGTTTTCGACCGGTCACACCATGGTGAACTTCCACGGGAAGTTGGGCGACGCCGAGGACAGGGCCCGCGCCTGGTCGAAGGAGACGTACGCGCGGCTCCTGGCGGCCAAGCAGACGTACGATCCGGACAACATGCTCCGGTTTGGCCACGCACTCCCCCTCCCGGGCGCGACGCCGGTCGAGGAGTGGTGAGGGCGACGCTGCGATTGGCGCCCCGCTGACCCTATGCCGTGGGGCCCAGAGCCTCTATTCTCTTGCCATGAGGAATGGGGGCAGTTCCCGGCGCGGGGATTCGCTGCACCGTGTGCGGGTGGGCCATGACTGCCGATAGCGCCCCTGCCCCTGACAATTACGACGCCTTCCTCTCCAGGCTCGACGCCGCCACGACGAGCCTAAGCACGAGGGCGGCGTCACTGGACAAGGCGATGTCCGCCGTCGCGCTGTTGCTGGGACCATACGAATCCGCCGTCCGCAGTTGGGAACAACGGCGCCTTCACGTCAGCGATGAGCTGGCCCGGCACCCCGGGTCGCCCCGGACCAACGCCGCCCTGAGCGAGCTGCACGACGTGGCACTGAAGATGGAATCGATGCTCCGCAGCCGTGCCCAGCGCGTCACCGAAAAAATCTCCGTCATGCAGGGCCGCCGCGAGGCCATCGACAGGTCGCTCCTCGAGCTTGAGCTGAGCCGGATCAAACTGAATTCGTCCCGGATGCTGTCCCAGGACCGCGAAACGCTGAGCGGCATCTTCTCTGAACTGGCCGGCTCGACCATTGCCGCCGGGGCCATTCCCGACATGGGCCTGCTGAGCGATCTGAAGGAAGCACGCGAGGCCGTCATCCTGGCTGAAGCGCTCATGGAAGTTAAGGGGTACTAATCATGGAACATTCACGGCACGGCCAGCCCCGTAACAACACCGTCGCCCTGGTGCGCTGGTCCAGGAAGCCCGGCGAAAATCCCGTGATCAAGTTCATCGTGTCCAGCACCTTCGGAATGATCCTGTGCCTGTTCCTGATGATCTTCCTTCCGTTCCTCAGAAGCTTCGGGGCCGTCGTTTTGTTCACGGTCTTCTTCGCCGCCATTCTGAGCGCACCGGCATTCACGGCGCACAGGCAATTCATGCGCGGGCTAACCAAGCGGATCAACGACACGATCGCCGAGGCCACGAGCAACTCCGCCGACCAACTCTCGGTCAGGCAATTCCGGCACATGGCCAAGACCGGCGAGAAGCTCCCGCTGCTTGTCAGTGGGGTGCCGGGGCTGAACCTGCATGTGGCCCGGGCTTCGACACTGGAGAAAAATGCCCCGGAGAAATGGGTCGCGGTCTTCACCGTCGTCCCTCCGGAGAACGGGACCGCCAGCTTCGACCGGCTGGTGGCCGCAGCCATCAACGCGGACCCCGGGAACAGCAGCACCAGCGCCGCTTAATGTGACGCAGGTCATGCACACGCCCCCGGATAGGTTACTCTCATGACGGAGGATACTATGGGCGAAATCGCGCTGACCAGCGGAAACGCAACTTTGACAACAAATCTGGACGAGGCGTTCCACCTGACGCTGAAGCCTGGTTCAACCCTTTCCACAGAGGACGCCGCATCTATCATCCTGGCCGTGGAGGGCCTCAGTGGCACCCGGCTGAGGCCGCTGCTGATGGAGATTACCGACGTGGGCATGACTCCGGGGGCCCGGTCAGTGCTGTCTGAAACCCGCTTTGTGTCTGCTGTTGCCCTGGTGGGCGACACCGTTGTGGACCGGGTGGTCGCCGCATCACTCCAGCGCCAGCGCAACTGTCCCCAGGGCTACTTCGCCTCGGTGGACGAGGCCAGGGAATGGCTGCGCAGCATTCCCTCGCCGCTGACCGCCCAGGAATCCTCCGTCTGACCCGCGCCCCGCGCCCGCACCCCCGCCCCGTAATGTGATACAGCTCTCATCCGACTGCGGCCACGGGCGGGCTTCCCGAATGGCCGGGCACTTCCGGACGCGGCAGCCGCATCCGAGCAGATCTCTGCCCGTGCGCTGAATTATTTGTGTGAGATCGTGCCTATGGGCAACAAAGATTCGGATTTGGCGCCATCAACCCCTTGTTGGCAGAAATTATAACTTGGGTGTGGACGATGTCCGCGCCCGGTTTTGCGGAACGCTTCCGCGACGATTTCAAGCCACCAAAGGGAGCACCATGATTTCCGTAAGCCGGGTCTCGAAGAGCTATGGCTCCGGGGCGGCGGCGGTCCAGGCGCTTGACGATGTCTCGCTGTCCGTCGGCCGCGGAGAAATTTTCGGCGTTGTCGGCCAGAGCGGCGCCGGCAAGAGCACGCTGATCCGAACGATCAATTCACTGGAGCGTCCGGACTCGGGGAGCGTCAGCGTCGACGGCCGCGAGATGACCACGCTGTCCGGCACCGAACTGCGGGAGGCACGCCACAACATCGGCATGATCTTCCAGCACTTCAACCTGCTCAGCAGCAGGACCGTGCAGGCAAATGTGGAGCTCTCGCTCGAGATCACGGGGGCCGGGCGTGCAGCCAGGCGGACCCGGGCCCTGGAGATCCTCGAACTGGTGGGCCTGCACGGCAAAGCCACCGCCTATCCCGCACAATTGTCCGGTGGCCAGAAGCAGCGCGTCGGCATTGCGCGCGCGCTGGCGTCCAACCCTTCCGTCCTGCTCAGCGACGAGGCGACGTCGGCCCTTGATCCCGAAACCACACGGCAGATCCTGGATCTCATCCGCCAGCTCAGCAAGGACCTGGGGCTGACGGTGCTGCTCATCACCCATGAAATGGACGTTGTCAAAAGGATTTGCGACTCCGCCGCCGTCATGAGCGGCGGCCGGATCCTGGAGCAAGGGGCCGTGGAACAGCTGCTGACCACCGAGAAATCGCTGCTGGGCCAGGCCCTGTTCCCCCTCGGCGAGATCCCGGAGACCGCCAACGCCATCGTTGAAATCACGTTCAACGGCGTCAAGACGGACCGGCCGGTCATCGCCCAGCTTGCCCGCAAGCACGGCATCGATGTCGGAATCCTGGGGGCCGCGGTGGAAACCATCCACGGACACCAGACCGGACGCACCCGGCTCGAGCTGCCAGGCGATGCGCGGACAGTGGCCGCCGCCGTCGCCGACCTCCGTTCCCAGGGACTCTTCGTGGAGGTAATCAAGTGATCGACCGCAATGACCCGTACTTCTGGTCGGACCTCCTGGACACCATCCTCAAGGGTATGGGCGAGACATTTTACACCGTGGGCCTGAGCCTGCTGTTCACGGTGGTTTTCGGCCTGGCCGCGGGGGTCCTCCTGGTGACCACCGAGTCCGGCGGCCTTCTGGCGAAGCTCTTCGGCAGCCGGGCGCTGGGATTCGTTGTGAACCGGGTGCTGGACGTTCTGGTGAACATCGGCCGGTCCATCCCGTTCATCATCCTGATGATCCTGCTCATTCCCTTCACCCGGCTGCTGGTCGGATCCTTCATCGGACCGACCGCGGCCATCGTCCCGCTGACCATCGCCGGCATTCCCTTCTTTGCCCGGCTGGTGGAGATCGGCATCCGCGAAGTGCCGGTGGGACTCGTCGAAGCGGCCCAGTCGCTGGGCGCCACCCGGTGGACCATCCTGACCAAGGTCATGGTTGCCGAGGCAGTCCCGGCCCTGGCCCTTGGCCTGTCCACCACCGTCGTCGGCCTCATCGGCTACTCGGCCATGGTCGGCGCGGTGGGCGGCGGCGGCCTCGGCGACGTCGCCTTCCGTTACGGCTACCAGCGTTACAGCCCCGAATACATGTTCGGCGTCGTCATCCTCCTGGTCCTGCTGGTGCAGGTGTTCCAGTCCATGGGCAACTTCGCCGCGCGGCGGCTGTCCCACCGGTAGCCGCCGGCCCGCATCACATTCCGGTCCCCAACACAACCCACCCTTCGAAAGAGTTCCAATGTTCCGTGCACACATCCTGAAGGCCGCCGTCACCGGTGTAGCCGCCGTCCTCGCCCTGTCCGCCTGCGGCGCGAGCACCTCCAGCGCTCCTACCGAGACCATCAAGGTGGGCGCCCTGGCCGTTCCGGCTGGGGACATGCTCAAGCATGTCCAGCGTGAGCTTGCCCCCAAGGAGGGCCTCACTGTGGACTACAAGGAGTTCAGCGACTACAACACGCCGAACCCGGCCGTCAGCGACGGCGACATCGACGCCAACCTGTTCCAGAACACCACCTTCATGGAGACGTACAACAAGGCGTCCGGCAAGAACCTGGTCAGCGTGGGCAAGGTGTACCTGCCGCCGATGGCGCTGTACTCCAACAATGTGGCCAACCTGGAGGCGCTGCCCGACGGCGCCTCGGTGGCCATCCCGAACGATCCGACCAATGAGTCGCGCGCGCTGAAGCTGCTGGCGTCCAAGGGACTCATCGAGGTCACGGAGAACCCGATCACGCTCAAGGACGTCAAGGCCAACCCGAAGAACCTCAAGTTCACGGAGATCGAAAACGCCAGCCTGCCGCAGGCCCTCAACGACAAGGACGCGGCCATTGTGACCCTGGCATTTGCCCTTCCGGCCGGCCTGACCGCCGACAAGCAGCTGCTGGTCGAGGGCAAGGACAGCGCGTACTACAACGTTCTGGCCGTGAAGGCCGAGATGAAGGACGATCCGCGGGTGCAGAAGCTGTTCAAGCTCCTGACCTCGCAGGACATGAAGGACTTCCTGCAGACCAAGTTCAAGGGCCTGGTCATCCCCGCCAGCTGACCGGGCAGCCGCACCTGGGCCGCCCGGACTTTTGTCCGGGCGGCCCAAGTCAGGCTTCTGCCTGCTTCCCGGGGCGCTCCGCGCGGAGGGCAAAATACCGATTGGTCGCCCGCACCTTTTCCAGGAAATCGGCGAGTGCCTCACCCTGGTCTTCGTGCACTTTTTCATATTGCGCACACGCCCGTTCATCGGTCGAATAGACCTGCCACCCGGACTCCGCCTTGGCGATGCCGACCTCGTCTGCGCGAAGGCCGCGGTCCTCGAACCAGTTGAAGTGGGCCAGGCTTTCCGTGGCGAGGGCTTCCCGAACGCCGTCTATGCCCGCGTCGTTCATCTACAGTCGCACACCCTTTACCGTCATCCCTGCTGCGGATTGCTTGCTCGTCTGCGAAGTTCACTGGCGATGTCCCCCCAGAGCATGCCGATGAAGAACAGGCAGGCGTCACTCTCGTTGTCCCACCGTCGGAGATCGTCTTTATTGCCTCTTTGCCCCACAAAGGTTTCCCACCTACCGTCATCGGCTCGCATGAGGCACGCGTATTCATCGCGAAATGATCCGATCCAGTACGCTTCCGGGTCGATGCCGGCCTGCTGAAGCATATATTCCAGCTCACCGGCGTTCATTGGAATCATCATGGTGTGACCTCATAGTTTTGGAACATTCATCCTGCAATTCGTTGGCTGAATAAGATCCATGATTTCTCCCCAGAGCATGCCGGTGAAGAACACGCAGGCGTCGCCTTCGTTGTCCCACCGTCGGAGTTCGTATTTTTTGCCTCGCTCGCCCCTGAAGGTATCCCACAACCCATCCGCGGTTTGAACGATGCAAGCGCAGTCATCTGCGAATTCACCGATGGAATAGGCCATTGGGTCAATATCAGTTTGTTTCAGCTGATATTCGAGCTGACTAACGGTGGCGGGAATCATCTTGGCCTGACCGCTTTTAGGCATCCATGTCTCAACAGGGCTCCTGGTCCTCCGCAGGGACGGCTACGCGCCGAATCTGCCTGAATCCGGGAGGCTCCCGATGAGTGTGAAAATCAACGCCAGGTACACAATGAAGAACACCACCCACAGGATGAACAACCCGATCCCCACCCAGCCGAGCACCCGTCCCTCAGATGCCGGCACACCCAGCGCCTCAGCCTTCTTCGCCTCGGATATCGCCAACGGCCCGAAGATGGCCCCCAGGCTGAAGATACCCAGGACGCCGAACACTGCGGCCAGCCGGGCGTGCCGCATGCCCTCCATGTACCAGCGCAATTGCCCCATCGTCACGGGCTGCTGATCCGGGTTTGAATAGGCGTTGTATGGTCCGCGCTGGCTGGTCGACATGGTTCCCCCTGGTGTTCCGTGATGCTTGCGATGGTTGCCGTCACAGCATATGGCGTGTGTCCCTAACTGGTGCGGAATTGACGCGGACACGGCCGGCCGGGCCATGATGGGGTGATGGTCATCCCCGCCCCCGCCGTTGCCCGCACCCTCGACTGCCGTGCCGTCCTGTTCGACATGGACGGCACGCTCGTGGATTCCACGCCCGTTGTGGAACAGGTATGGAGTGAGTTCGCGGCCCGGTACGGCCTGGACTCCGCTGAGATCCTGCGCACCTCCCACGGTGTGCAGGCCATCGACACCGTCCGCCGGTTCGCGCCGGCGGGCGCCGACGTCGAAGCGCTTGCCTCCGAACTCGGTGCCATGGAGCGCATCCGGACCGAGGGAATTGTGCCGCTGCCCGGGGCCAAGGATCTCCTGGACGTCCTCCCCGGCGACGCCATTGCCCTGGTGACGTCCGCCGACCGGATTCTGGCTGACATCCGCATGGCCGCGGCCGGCCTCGCGATGCCCGCGACTGCGGTCACCGCAGACCTGGTCACCCACGGCAAACCGCATCCGGAAGGGTATCTTCGGGCAGCCGGACTCCTGGGGGTCAAGCCTGCGGACGCCCTCGTTTTCGAAGATGCGCCGGCCGGGATCGCGGCCGCCCTGGCCGCCGGCATCCGTACAGTGGCGGTTGGTCCGAATACCGGTCCGCTCCCCGCCGGCGTGCTGCACATCTATGACTACACTTCCGTCAGCGCCACCGTGGAAACGGATGCCGCCGGCTCCCGGATCATTTCTTTCCGGCTCCAGGATCGGCCGAAGAACGCCGTGTTCCACTAACTAACTGCCGCGCATAAAAGGCTGCCAGCAGCCCCGAAACTGTGCCGAGGCCGGCTCCAATAGCCACCATCGCTACACCGGTCATGCCAAGGGCATAGGGCACGACGACGGCGTAGCCCATCGTCATGGCACCTGCGCCCAGTCCGGCCGTCCGCGCGCGTGGCAGCACGATTGATGCTGCCATTGCCACTTCAATCCAAAGGGCCGCTACGGAACCAGCCCACGTTGCCACGCCAGCAACGGCCCCAACGACCAGCCCGATCATGGCCATAAAGAATATCTGCCCGGCGTGCATGCCCCAGAGTCCGAACTGCTCCGGATACAGCGCCGCCTGAATGGTGGAAATAGCGGCTATGCCCGCGCTGATGCACGCACCTGCCAGCGCTCCGGTTCCGACAGCCCGGACAAGGAGTGGCACCACTATTGACTTTAAAGTTCGCACTGCAAGCAGACCCATAGTCGCCACCCTAACGGAGGCGCAAGCAGCTGCGATGCGACAAAAGGCGCGCGTTCCGATGTAACAAGCGCTACAATTAGCAGTGTGCAAAATGACGGTAAAGTTTCGTGGCTTGTGATGATTGCCCAGGTGCCCGCAGCGCCGTCGCGGCACCGAGTTGCCGTCTGGCGCGAACTGCGGCGGTTCGGAGCGGTCCCGGTGGGGCAGGGCACGTGGACCGCCCCCGATGTGCCGGCCTGCAGGTCAGGTGCGGAACGGGCGCGGGAACTGGCCCGGGCCGGCAGCGGTGAACTGATTCTGCTGACCACTGCAGAGGGCGACGACGGTGCAGCCAAGTTGCGGTCACTCTTCGATGCAGCGCGCGCGGACGAGTGGTCAGAGTTCCTGGCCGACTGTGGGAAGTTCACCGACGAAATCGCCAAGGAAATCGCCACGCAGAAATTCACCCTCGCCGAGCTCGAAGAGGAAGAACAAAGCCTGGAACGGCTCCGCCGGTGGGCCCGGTCGATCCGGGTCCGGGATGTTTTCGGCAGCACCGGTGCCGCCCGTGCCGAGGAGGAGCTGACCCGCTGCACCGCAGCCCTTGATGACTTCGCTGCGCACGTGTACCGGGAGGTCCACTCTTGAGCCCGGCCCTGCCGGGAACCCGGACGTCGTCCGCACCGCTGTACGCCGCCGGCTTCGTCACCGCTTTCGGCGCCCACAGCATTGCCGCCAGCATGGGCGCCCAGAGCGGGAACATCGGCCTGACCCTGCTGAGCCTGGGTGTTTTGCTGGCCGCCTATGACATCTCGGAGGTCTTCCTCAAGCCCGTTTTCGGTGCGCTCAGCGACAGAATCGGCACCAAGTCCGTCATCGTGGGCGGCCTCCTGGGCTTCGCCGTTCTTTCCCTTCCCGGGCTGTGGGGAAGCGATCCCCTTCTGCTGGGCCTGGCCCGCCTCGGGCAGGGGGCCGCCGCGTCAGCCTTCTCACCGGCTGCGTCGGCCATGGTGGCACGGATGGCCGGAGGGAAAAATACCGGAACCTACTTCGGCCGGTACGGATCCTGGAAAAGCTTGGGTTACGTCATTGGCCCGCTCCTGGGGGCCGGGCTGATCCTTGTTGGCGGCTTCACGCTACTCTTTGCCGCGCTCTCTGTGCTGGCCGTCATTGCCGCTCTCTGGGTCCTCGTGCGCGTCCCCCATCTGGAACCGCTCCCCCGCCAGCGCTACACCGTCCTTGACCTGGCACGGCAGGTCACGGAACGGCGCTTCGTCATTCCCACGCTGGTGTTGGCGGCGTCGACGGCGGCGATGGGGTCCGCGATCGGCTTCCTTCCGGCCCTGGCCGCCCAACATGGCATGGGCCCGATCGCGGGGACCGCGACGGTGAGCGTCCTGGCGCTCGTCTCGCTGGTGGTGCAGCCGCAGATCGGCAAAATGCGCGACGGGCACCGCATCAGCGACAACGCCGGCATGACGGCCGGGCTCCTGCTTACAGCCGGCGGCGTCGCGATCATCGCCCTGATGCCCGGACCCCTCACGTTGTTCTACTCGGCCGCGGCGATCGGGGCGGGGGTTGGCGCGGCGACGCCACTGGCCTTTGCGCACCTGGCCGACTCCACACCGCCGGAGCGCATGGGCAGGACCATGGGTTCGGCCGAACTTGGCAGGGAGCTTGGCGACGCGGGTGGCCCGCTTCTGGTCGGGGGCATCGCCACCGTCAGCGCCTTGCCACTTGGCCTCGGAGCCCTCGCCCTCCTGATTGCCGCCGCCAGTCTGCCCCGCCTCGCTCCGGTCCGCAACGCCGCCGAGGCCGAAAACCCCATCAGATAAAAACTCCCCGGGCGTGGGCGCGGATTGCTCCGATCACCGGCGCCGATCCCTGGGTACGGTAAACATCGATCGGCCGGGCACCCAGGTGCGCGCTGTGGCCGCACATCCAGATCATGGCCTGTGCCGGCGTAAAAGCACTGTGCAGATGGCCTATGAGGGCATCCAGATCGGCAAGCTCGAGCCGGCCCTCCGCGTCCGGCGCATCCCGGCCCGCCGCCCAGCGGTCAAGGAGGTCCTCGGTGATGCCCAGGAGCGGTGCCGCCGCTTCCTTGCCGAGCGAATTGATGAGCCGCTCGGCAATTGCCTTCGGGCCGTAGCCAGGGGCATCCCGCAGCTCTGCGAGGCTGGCAAACACCGTTGTGGCAGACAACGCCGGTTCTTCAAAGCTCTGTTCTTGTACTTCTTCCATGCCCCAAGGCTAATGAATGCATGACTCCGCGCAGTAGGGCCGCTGGTCCCGGCCCGGCATCGGATGGGTCACTGTGGTCCCGGGC
>JBKKDK010000380.1:0-15226 GCA_046708245.1 Arthrobacter sp. | reverse complement strand
GCACGCAGCAGCAGATGCAGCAGGCCGCGACTGAACAGGTCCTGTCGGCAGCGCCGAAGGCCGTCATCGACGCCGTACCGGCAGCCCAGCGCGACCCGGAGGGCCTCTGGGTGGGTGAGATGAAGCTGGCCGAGGTCATCTTCTACAACAAGGAGATGCTCTCCGCCGAGCAGGCGCCCAAGGACTGGGATGACCTGATCGACCCGGCACTGAAGGACAAGATCGCCATCCGCGACGTCCTGGCCTCGGGCACCATGCGCAGCATCTTCGCCTCCATGATCGACCGCAAGTTTGACGCGGCAGGCAGCCCGGAAGCCGGCTACGAGTGGCTCAAGAAGCTCGACGCGAACACCAAGGTCTACGCGGCCAACCCCACCGACCTGTACCTGCGCATCACCCGCCAGGAAGCTGCCGTCACCGCTTGGAACCTGCAGGACGTCATGCTGCAGGTCCAGAACCAGAAGGCGCCCTACACTCCCGTGGTCCCCGCCTCCGGCGCGCCCATGCTGATCGACGGCGTCGCCAAGATCAAGAACGGCCCGTCCTCCGCCGGCGCCGATGCGTTCCTGACCTTCCTCATGGGCCAGGAGGAGCAGACCAAGCTGTCCGAGAAGTACTTCCAGATCCCGACCGTGTCCCTGGCCAAGGAACCGGCCTGGCTGGCGGACCTGGACCTGTTGGAAATGAAGGTCAACTGGGAACGCGTCAACAAGAGCGAGCCCGAGTGGAGCAAGTACTGGGCCGAAAACATCAAGGGCCAGAACAAGAGCTAATGCCGGCGCCGGCGGGGCGGGCCAAGAGCTGCCCGTTCCGCCGCTTACCGCATCCGCCGGTCAGCACCTAACAACACCTCTGTGGAGTATCCATGACAAGCGTCTTCCTCAACGGGATCAGCAAGCAGTATCCGGGGGCCAAACCCTCGGTTTCCAACCTCACCGTCACCATCGAGGACGGCGAGTTCTTCACCCTGCTGGGACCTTCGGGCTGCGGCAAGTCGACCACGCTGCGGATGGTGGCAGGTTTCATCCAGCCGACCAGCGGAAGCATCCACTTTGGCGACAAGGACGTGACCAATACGGCGCCGAACAAACGCGACACCGGCATGGTCTTCCAGAACTACGCCCTGTTCCCGCACATGAGCGTCCGCGGAAACGTGGCCTACGGCCTGGACGTCCGGGGCATCGCGAAGGCGGAAAAGGCCAAGCGGATCGACGAGGCCCTGGCGCAGGTCGGCCTGGAGGAGTTCGGCGACCGCCGCATCGATATGCTCTCCGGCGGACAGCAGCAGCGCGTGGCACTTGCCCGCGCGCTGGTCATCCGGCCTGCCGCGCTCCTGCTGGACGAGCCGCTCTCCAACCTCGACGCCAAGCTGCGCGAGGAGACCCGCACCGAAATCAGGTCGACCCAGAAAGCGGCCGGGACCACCTGCCTCTATGTCACCCACGACCAGGCCGAAGCCATGGCCATGAGCGACCGGGTGGCCGTGCTCAACGCCGGGGAACTGCACCAGGTGGCCTCGCCCCGCGACGTCTACAACCGGCCGGCCACAGCATTTGTGGCCAGGTTCATCGGCCGTTCCAACGTGCTGCCCTGCACCGTCCTTGGCGTTAACGGCGGATCGGTCAGCGTGCGGGTGGCCGACGGAACCGTGTTCAAGGCGCCCCGGGTCGAGGACACCATCTCCGCCCGCGTCACGGCCGGGGACCCGGCGGCCGTGTCGCTGCGCCCCGAGTCCATCGTCCTGACCGTCAACGCGGACCCCGGGGCTGCCGGGCAGCTGACGGGCCGGGTGCTGACTTCCGAGTTCACCGGGGCGGTCAACATCTATGAAGTCGACTGGCAGGGCCAAAAGATCGTCGTTTCGGCCCCGGACAGCTTTGACCGGGCCGAGCCGGGCGACCTGGTGGCCATGGCACCGCACCAGGACCGGGTGTGGATGGTGGAACCGTGAGCCTTGCCGCAGCCAAGATCCGGAAGCGGTCCTCGCTCACGTCCTCGGACCGGTTCGTCTACCTGCTGGCGGCCCCGCTGGTGCTGGTACTGCTCGTCTACCTCGTGGTGCCGATGCTGGCTACGGCCACCACAAGCATGCAGGGCGACGGCAACGCCTATAAGGGATTCTTCAACGGCAACTCCGCGACGGCCCTGGGATTGTCGGTCGGGATCTCGCTCGCCTCCGTCCTGACCACCGGTGTCCTGGGCACCGCGCTCGCCGTCCTGCTGTCCCGGTTCGATTTCCCGGGCCGGAAAATCCTGCGGCTCTTTGCCCTGCTGCCCATGGCGTTGCCGCCCCTGATCGGCGCCGTCTCCTTCTACTTCCTGTACGCCGAGAGCGGGATCGTTCCGCGCTTCCTGGCCCAGTACTTTGGTGCCGACGCCGCCGTCGTCTCCGCGAACGGCGTCTGGGGCGTCCTCCTGGTGCACACCATGACGATGTATCCGTACTTCTACCTCGCCGTCACCTCGGCCCTGGCCGGATCGGACGCCTCCATGGAAGAGGCCGCCCTCAACCTGGGCGCCAGCCGGTTCCGGATGTGGCGCACGGTGCTGCTGCCGATGCTGACGCCGGCGCTCGTCTCCGGGACGCTCCTGACGTTCATGGTCTCGATGGCGTCCTTCACGGCGCCGCAGTTCTACAACGTCCAGACCCTGACCATGCAGATTGTGGCCTCCCGGACCAGCGGCGCCTACGACGTGGCCGCCGCCCAGGCCGTGGTGCTGTCCGTGGTCTCCATCTGCTTCCTGCTGGCCATGCGCTGGTACGAAAACCGGCGCCTGCACCGGGGCTCCTCAAAAGGCACCCCGCAGTCGGTCAAAGTCCTGCACGGCGTCCTGCCCCGGGCAGCTGCCGGGCTCGGGTCCCTCTTGCTGGTCCTGTTCCTGATGGCACCGCCAGCCACCATCGCCCTGCTCTCCTTCACGGTCGACGGCTCCTGGACCACCCAGATCCTGCCGCCGGAATACACCTTCGGGAACTTCGCCCGGATCTTCACGGACCCGGTCACCCTGCGCCCCATCCTGGTCAGCGCCCAGATGGCGTTCGTGGCCATGATCGGCTGCGTGCTGGTTGGTGTCCTCGCCGCGTGGGTGGTCACCCGGTGGAAAGGCCCGGGCAAGGCCCTGCTCGATGTGATGGTCATGCTGCCGTGGGCCCTGCCGGGCACGGTCATCGGCGTCAACATCGTCACGGCTTTCGCCAGCCCCACCCCGTTCAACCTCGGCCAGGTGCTCATCGGTTCGCTGTGGATCCTCCCGGTGGCCTACTTCGTCCGGTTCCTGCCGCTGGTCTTCCGCTCCGCCAACGCATCGCTGGCGCAGATCGACCCCAGCGTCGAGGAAGCCGCGCGGAGCCTGGGCGCCGGACCGTGGCGGGCTCTCAGGACCGTCACGGTGCCGCTGATGGCGCGCGGAATCATGGCCGGCGCGCTCATGGCCTTCATCCAGGGATTCGGCGAATATGTGGCGTCCGTGGTGGTCTACCCGGCCCGTTACGCGCCGTTGTCCGTGGAGATTTACAACCGCATCTACTCCAACGAGTTCGGCACGGCGGCCGCCTACGGCACGCTCCAGATGGCGCTCATCCTCGTGGTGCTGGCCCTCTCGCAACGGCTGGAGACGCCGCTGCGGACCAGGAAGTCCCGCGCCCTCAGCTCCGGCCGTTCCGCCGTCGCGTTGACGCCCGTGCTGGCCCCCACGCTCAATCCGACCCACGAAACCGGTGATAAGAATGAACACGCCAACGAACCAGTCAATGCCGCGCCCCGACCTTAAAGACCACCAGAACCTCTCCATCTACTGGGACAACCACCTGCGGGACGCCTTCGACGAAGCTGCCCCGCACCTCTACCCGGCCATGGTCGAGGCCAGCCTGGCGCACGTCCTGATGCTGACGCGGCAGGGCATCCTGCCGCGCACCCGCGGGGAACTGCTGCTCAGGGGACTGCTCGCGCTGTGGGCCAGGACCGAGTCGGGCGAGCAGCGCTACGTCTTCGACGGCAGCGTGGAGGACCCGTACTACTTCCTGGAGCAGCAGCTGGCCGCCGAGTGCGGGATCCCCACCTCCGAGCTGGACGTCCAGCTGGCCCGGAGCCGGAACGACCTCGACGCCGGCGCGTTCCGGATGGTCCTGCGGCGCCAGCTGCTGGAGCAGACAGCGCTGGTGGTGCAGGCGGCCACGGACGCGGCCGCGCAGGCTGCCGCCAACGCGGAGAGCCTCATCATCGGCTTCACCCACCGCCGCCCGGCCCAGCCGACAACAATCGGCCACGTCCTCGCCGGGCTCGCCGAGGCGTTCCTGAGCCAGGCCAAGGAAATGCTCAGCATCTACGAGGAACTCAACGTCTCCCCGCTGGGGTCCGCGGCCTTCACCGGGACCGACCTGCCGATCGACTCCTCCATGGTGGGCGAGCTTACCGGCTTCGATGCCAGCTTCACGTCCAGCTACGAGGCGGTGGCCGGCGCGGAGCACTTTATGCGGCTCGCGGCGGTGCAGGCCAGGATCACTGCCACCGGTGCCCGCTTCTCGCGCGTGCTGCTGGAGTGGATGACCTTCAAATGGGTGGAGACTCCCTCCGGCTACACGCAGGGCTCCTCGATCATGCCGCAAAAGAATAACCCGGTGGTCCTCGAGCACATGGTGTCCATGGCCGGTGTGACAGCCGCCGACATGGCCGCCACCTACGCCAACATCGGCTCCGCCTGGTACGAGGACTCCAACAACGCCACCACCGACGTGCAGAAGCACCTCTGGCGCGCCGGGGAACGCGTGGTCCGCTTTCTGCGGATGATGGACGGGCTCCTGCTGGACCTCCGTGTCCTCAGCCTGCCGGACCATGCCGAAATTGTGGCCTCCGGAGCCACCACCACGGCCGTCGCGGAGGCGCTCGCCGCGCTGGGCATCCCGTGGCGCGGCGCCCACGACATCGTCGGGCGCCTGGTCCGCGCCAACGCGCCCGCGGACTGGACCGCGGACGGCGTCGCGAAGGCTTTCGCTGATGCCGGACTCGAGGCGACGGACGAGCTGGTGGCCACGACGCTCAACGCCGGCCAGCAGCCGGGCCTCATCCTCGCCCGCGCCCAGGCCGGGAGCCCGGGCGCCGATGCCGTCCGCCACAACGCCGGCCGGTCGCAGGGCCGCGCCGACGCCCTGGGCCGGGAAGTCCAGCGGCGGAGCAGCCTGATCGACGCCGCCAGGGAACGCCTGCTGGAAACCGCCACGGACGCGGCCGAAAGAGGCCGTTGGTGAACAGTGGAATCACCATCATCGGCAACACCAACCTCGACGTTCTGGTCGCCGACACGCGCGACCTTCCCGAGCCGGGCACCGAGCGGGTGGTGTCCTCGGTGTCCATCAGGTTGGGCGGCTCGGCCGGGAACCTGGCGGTCCGGTGCGCCGGGCTGAAATTTCCGACGACGCTGGTCAGCCGGGTCGGCGATGACGCCTCGGTGCGGATCCTGGAGGCCGAACTGCAGCTCCCGTCGCTGGAGGCATGCCTGCTCCGGACCACCGGCGAGCCCAGCGGCATTACGGTCGCCGTCGAAGCCCCAGGCCGGGACCGCGCCTTCCTGTCCTCCCTCGGCGCGATGGCGCGGATGCGGCCGGAGGACATTGCCGAGGAGATGCTTGCGACGGGCTACGTTGCCCTGGCCGGCTACTTCCTGCTTCCCGGAATGCGCGGGCCAGCCCTCGCGGAGCTGTTCGGCCGGGCCGGCCGGGCCGGGGCGCAGACCGTCCTGGACACCGGCTGGCCCCCGGAAGGCTGGACCGCCGCGACCCGGCAGGAACTCCTGGCCGCCCTCGCGTCGGTGGACATTTTCCTGCCGAACGACGACGAGCTCCACGGCCTCATGGACGACTCCGACACCGAACGGGCGGCCTGCCGGCTGGCGGTCCGCACGAACACCCTCGTGGCCGTCAAGATGGGCGCCCGCGGCGCAGGCCTGGCCGCTCCGGACGGCTCCTGGACCGCCGCGGACGCGGCGACCGTCCGGGTCATCGATTCCACCGGCGCGGGGGACGGCTTCAATGCCGCGTTCCTGGTGTCCGCGGCACGCGGATCCTCCTGGTCCGAGGCGCTGGCGGCCGCCGTCCGCTACGCCACGGAAATGGTGGCCACCGCGCCCGGGCACCGCGCCGCCGTTGCCCTTCGCTCGGCGCCGGAGGCAGGAGCGCAGGCGGCGGGGAACCGCAGTGCGTAACGACGTCGTCAACGGCCGGCCCACCGTCCAGGGCCTCTCGATCATCGACTTCCACCTGCACTTCCGGATGCCCCACGACCCGCTGACCCGTTCCCTCAGCGGCGGCCAGTTCGGGCCCGCCGGCACCGCCGTCCGGAGCGGCTGTGAGGAGTTCGACGCCGGTCAGGCGGCCCGGTCCGCCGCCGTCGCCCGGACGTCGGCGCAATGGCGCAGGAGCTGGGACTTCGCCGATCCCGAACCGGCATCGGCCGACGCCGGCTGGGAAGCTGAGGCGGACCGCTGGACCAAGGAGCTGGATGGCCACGGGATCGAACATGCTGCCTTCGTCACCGCTGGCGGAAACGACGCCATGACCGCGCTCGTGGAGCGCGGTACGGGCCGGTTCCTGGGAATGGCCGCCATGGCTGACCCCTTTGCCCCGGGAGCCGCGCAGGAATTCGAAGCGGCCGTGACCGGGGGAGGACTGCGCGGGCTGAAACTGTTTGCGCCGCTGGCCTCGTCCCGGATGGACGACCCGGCCGCGGATCCAGTCTGGGACGTCGCATCCCGGCACAACGTCCCCGTCCTGATCCACTTCGGACACTGCGGATCCGCGGGCGGCATTGCGCAAAACGCCTTCAGCAACCCGGCCAGCCTGGAACGCGCGGCGAAAATGTACCCCGAGGTCACCTTTGTGATCCCGCACTTCGGGATCCAGCACGTGCAGGAGGTGCTGTTCCTCATGTGGGCGTGCCCGAACGTAGTGGTGGACACCTCGGGGTCCAACCAATGGGTCCGCTACATGGCGCAGCGGCTCACCCTGGAGGACCTCTTCCGCCGGTTGTACGAGACCATGGGGCCGGACCGGATCGTCTTTGGCTCGGACTCGTCCTGGTTCCCGCGCGGCTTCGCGCGGCGATACCTGGCGGACCAGCTGAGGATCTGCTGGGAAATGGGTATGCCCGCCGCCGAGCTCCAGCAGATCTTCGGCGGAAACGCTGCCCGGCTGCTCAAGCTGGACGGCTGGCAGCCCGCCTCCGCGGACGCCGGCACTGCCGACAGCCAGGACGGGACGGCTGACCGGTGAGCACCGTCAAGGGGCAGGCACTCACCGTGAGCGTCCACGCGTCGGCCCGGGAAGCCGGAGCGGCCGCGGCCGGCCACGTCGCCGGGCTGGTGCGCCAGCACCCCGCCGCAGTCCTGGGCCTGGCCACGGGTTCCTCACCGCTGCCGCTCTATGCCGCTCTGGCACTGCAGGAAACGGACCTCGCCGCGGTCGCCGCCTTCGCCCTGGACGAATACATCGGGCTGCCGCCCGGGCACCCGCAAAGCTACGCCTCCGTCATCCGCTCACAAGTGGTTGACCCGCTGGGCCTGACACCGGGCCTGGTCCACGTCCCCGATGGCAACCCGCAGGACGAGAGCCACGCCGGCGACGCGTACGAGGCGGCCATCCTGGCGGCGGGCGGGATCGACCTGCAGATCTTGGGAATCGGATCCAACGGCCATATCGGCTTCAACGAGCCGGGCTCGCCCTTCTCGTCCCGGACCCGGGCCGTGACCCTGGCCGACCGGACACGGCGGGACAACGCGCGGTTCTTCGACACGCTCGAAGCCGTGCCCACGCGGGCGGTCACCCAGGGGCTGGCAACCATCTTCGCGGCACGGCATCTGCTCCTGATCGCCCATGGACACCGCAAGGCGCAGGCAGTCCGGCGCGCACTGCGCGGACCCGTGACAAAGGAGTTCCCGGCGTCGCTGTTGCAGCGCCACCCGCGGGTGAGCGTGGTCCTGGACCGGGAGGCAGCCGCGGTGCTGTAGGTGCTCAGCCGCCCGCAAGCCGCAGCCGGCCCACCCGCTCGCTGAGGATCCGCCGGGCCTCACCGGGCAGCCCCTGGTCGCTGATGAGCTCGTCCGCCTCCTCCAGTCCGGCAATGGTGCTGATGCCGAACGTGCCCCACTTGGTGTGGTCCGCCAGCACCACCACCCGGCGGGCCGCCGCCACAAACGCGCGGTCCGTTTCGGCTTCCAGCACGTTCGGGGTGGTGAAACCGGCGTCGGCATCAACGCCGTGGACGCCCAGGAACAGCACGTCGAGGTGCAGCTGCTTCAGCGCCGACGTGGCCAGCGGCCCCACCAGGGCATCCGACGGCGTGCGTTCGCCGCCGGTGAGGATCACCGTCGACGGGGACGAGCTCTGGTGGAACACGTCGGCGACGCGCACCGAGTTGGTGACGACGGTAATCCGGGGGCCGGCGGACAGCAGCTGCGCCAGCGCCCACGTGGTGGTGCCGGCGCTGAGGCCCACGGCCATGCCCTCACGCACCTGGGCGGCCGCCTCGTGGGCGATCGCCATCTTCTCGTACTGCAGCTGCGTCACCTTCAGCTCGAAGCCGGGCTCGTGCGTGCTCATGCCGCCAGGCAGCTTAGCCCCGCCGTGGATCTTCTCCACGGCGCCGGCAGCGTCCAGCGCATCTATATCCCGCCGCACGGTCATGAGGGACACACCCAGCAGCTGTGCAAGGTCCGCGACCCGGACGGTCCGCTCGCGCTGGACCTCGGCGATGATGGCGGAATGGCGGGCTGCGGCTAGCATTCTGCATCCTTCGGGTGGGCTGGCGTGAACATAAGGGACGACGGCGGCTTCGCCGGCTTCCTCTGCCATCCTAACTTCCGGGTGCCCCCAACGCCTTCATATTCTGAGCTTTTATGTGCTCTATTGTTTGAAAATGTTTTGTCGTGTACAACTGAAACCATGACGCGAACCACCACCACCACGCTGGCCGACGGCCGGGAGATCATCTATTTTGACGACGCCGGATCAGCCGAGCGGCCCGCGGAATCCCTCGTGGACCACCGGGAGCTGCCGGTCCGCCCCGAGCCGGGCCAGTTGCGCTTTGACGCACTCAGCCGGGAATGGGTGGCCGTCGCCGCACACCGGCAGTCCCGCACCCACCTGCCGCCGGCAGACCAGTGCCCGATCTGCCCGACGACCCCGGCGAACCAGACCGAGATCCCGGCGCCGGACTACGACGTCGCCGTCTTTGAAAACCGCTTTCCCTCGCTGGGCCCGGACACGAGCGGGATCCCGTCGGCGCCGGTGTGGGGGACCATGTCCGCCGCGGTGGGCCGCTGCGAAGTCGTGGCCTTCACGCCCGGGCACACCGGGTCCTTCGCCGGGCTGGGCTGGCGCCGCGCCCGGACGGTGGTGGACGCCTGGGCCCACCGGACGGCGGCCCTCAGCGCACTGCCCGGCATCCGGCAGGTCTTCCCGTTCGAAAACCGGGGACCGGAAATCGGCGTCACCCTGCACCACCCGCACGGGCAGATCTACGCCTACCCCTATGTCACGCCCCGCGCCGCCGTCCTGGCCGCCGCGGCCGGCGAGTACTTCGACACGTCGGGCGGCAAAGCAACCCTGGCCTCCGCCCTGCTCCGGGCCGAACGCAGCGACGGCAGCCGCATGGTCCTCGAGGGCGAACACTTCAGCGCCTACGTCCCGTTCGCTGCGCGCTGGCCGCTGGAAGTCCACCTCGTCCCGCACCGTTCGGTGCCGGACCTGGCCGCCCTGAACGGGGCGGAACGCGACGAACTGGCGCAGCTCTATCCGGAACTGCTCCGACGCTTCGACGCGCTCTATCCGACACCCACTCCCTACATCGCGGCCTGGCACCAGGCTCCGCTGGAGCCCGCCATGCGGCAGGCCGGTCAACTGCACCTGCAGCTGACCTCACCGCGCCGCGCCGCCGACAAGCTCAAGTACCTGGCCGGCTCCGAGGCCGCCATGGGTGCCTTCATCAACGACACGACCCCCGAATCCGTCGCGGCCCGGCTGCGCGAAGTGGCCGGCACACCGGCCGGCGTCGGGATTCCCGCGCCCCTGACCCGGGAAGGCGCCACCGCATGAACACAACAACGCGCCCTGGCGCCCAGGCCGGCAGCCTCGCGGACCGCTTCGAGGCCACATTCGGCGCGGCCCCGCACGGCGTCTGGGCTGCCCCCGGCCGGGTAAACCTGATCGGCGAGCATACCGACTACAACGAGGGTTTTGTGCTCCCCTTCGCCATCGACAAGCGGGCCAGCGCGGCGGTCCGCCTCCGCAGCGATTCCATCCGCACGGACACCGCCGTCCGGCTGCTGTCCACGGCCGGCGGCCAGGGCATCGTCGAAGCCGACACTGCCGCCCTGACACCGGGCACCGTCACCGGCTGGGCCAAGTACCCGCTGGGCGTGGTGTGGGCTTTGCAGCAGCACGGCTTCGGGATTCCCGGCTTCGACCTCCTGCTCGACTCCGATGTGCCGCCCGGCGCGGGACTGTCTTCCTCGCACGCGATCGAATGCGCCGTGATCACTGCCCTCAACGAGCTCACCGGGGCGGGGCTGTCGGCGGAGGAAATGGTGCGGCTGACCCAGCATGCGGAAAATGCATTCGTCGGCGCACCGACCGGCATCATGGACCAGTCGGCATCCCTGCGCGGAGCCAGCGGCCATGCGGTTTTCCTCGACTGCCGGGACCAGGCCGTGGAACTTGTTCCCTTCGAGGCGCAGAAGGCCGGGCTTGTCCTGCTGGTCATCGATACGAAGGTCTCGCACTCCCACGCCGACGGCGGTTATGCTGCCCGGCGCGCTTCCTGCGAGCTCGGCGCCGAAGTCCTGGGCGTACGCGCCCTGCGGGACGTCGGCGTCGCGGACCTCGAGGAGGCCGGCGGGCTGCTGGATGAGGTGACGTTTCGTCGGGTCCGCCACATCGTCACTGAGAACGAGCGCGTGCTGCAGGCCGTGGACGTCCTCCGGACCCAGGGCCCGGCGCACATCGGCAGCCTTCTCGATGCCAGCCATGTATCCATGCGGGACGATTTCGAGATTTCCTGCCCGGAGCTGGACCTCGCCGTGGACACAGCCCGCGCCGTCGGCGCCGTCGGCGCCCGGATGACCGGCGGCGGCTTCGGCGGCTCGGCCATCGCCCTCACGCCCGTCGGGGCTGAGCAGCGGGTGCGCGACGCCGTCGTCCGCGCCTTCGCCGCGGCAGGATTCACCGCGCCGGAGATCTTCACTGTCACACCGGCGGCCGGCGCGGAACGCGTTTCCTGACATCGATTGCTCCGCAGAAGCCCTTTTGACCCCTCAAAACGGCGGGTGCGGAGCAGTCGATGGGGTTAGGCCGGGGCGACGCAGCCGCAGGACTGCCGGATCCGCAGCCGGGTGGGGAAGGTCCGGTGTTCGGGCTGCTGCCCCCGGCCGGCTCCGACCAGGGCGTTGACTGCGGCTTCCGCCATGACCTTGACCGGCTGCTCTACCGTGGTCAGGGCCGGCCAGCTGTATTCGGCCTCGGCGGCGCCGTCGAAGGAGGTCACGGCGATGTCGCCGGGGACGGTGAGTCCGGCCTCGTGGATGGCGCGCAGGATGCCGATCGCCTGCATGTCCGAGCTGGCGAAGACCGCCGTGGGCCGGTCCGCCGAGGCGAGCAGCCTGCGCCCGGCCGCATATCCGCCGGCCCGGCTGAAGTCCCCGCGGACAATCGGGCCCTCCGGCAGCCCGGCCGCGGCGAGCGCCTGCAGCCAGCCCTCTTCACGGAGGTCGAAATCGTTGCCAACGTTGGTGCCCATGGCAAGGGCGATCCTGGTGTGCCCGTGGCCGATCAGGTGGTCCACCGCGATCCGGGCGCCGGCGGCAAGGTCCACGCCCACACTGTTGAAGCCGGGGGCCTGGCCGCCATGGTTCAGGAGCACCGCGGGGATCTCGGCCGCTTCGAGGGCCTCGAGATCCGGTTCAAACAGCACGCTCGCGAGCACCACACCGTCCACCTGGCGTGCGGCCAGGTTGCGGATATTGTGCCGTTCCTTCGCCAGGTTGCCGTCCGAGTTGGTCAGCAGCAGGGCGAACCCAAGCTCGGCCGCGGCGTCCTCCACGGCATGGGCCAGCAGCGAGAAGAACGGGTTGGAGTTGTCCGGGATGATGAGGCCGATGGTCTCGCTGGACCCCAGCTTCAGCGCGCGGGCTGCCGCATTCGGGCGGTACCCCAGGATGCGGATGGCGTCCTGGACCTTGGCCTCGGTGGCGGGGGCAACCTTCTTCGGCCCGCCGTTGACGACATAGCTGACGACGGCGGTGCTCACGCCGGCGTAGCGGGCGACGTCCTTGCGGGTCACCGGGCCGCGGGGGGTGTGCACTGCCGGAGTCGTCATGGAGTACATGCTAGCCAGCTGCCGGAGGGGGCAGCGCCGGAAGCGCGGGCGGGCCACCTGGCGATTCCTGTTGAGAACGTCATCATTGCCGACCCCCGATCCGCCCGGGCAGCCGGGCAACGCGCCCGTGCGGGCTCCAGCCAACAGCGTCGCACGGGAATCTACTCGAGTCAATGGCTGCCCGTCAGGTCTAAAAATTAGCATCACCCGCGGGAAATATTTCTTGCCAGCACAAATCTACTCGTGTAGATTCATGGCTAGCTGTTACCCACATCACACCACCAGGAAGAGTCAACGATGACTACCATCACTAAACTTCCGGATCCAGTGGCTGGCGGATCCAGGCCCTCGCACCAGCGGAACGGTGCCCGGGCCGGCCGGGGACGCCGCCTCGGCGATCTCCGGATCGCCCTGCTTTTTATCCTTCCGGCAATGATCGGCTTTGTGGCGTTCTATCTGGTCCCTACGGTCCGCGGCATCTACCTCAGCTTCACGGAATACAGCATCCTGGGCGAACCGACCTGGATCGGCACCAAGAACTACACCGCCATCCTCGGCGATGAGCTGTTCTGGAACGCCATGGGCGTCACGCTGCAGTACGTTGGCCTCAATATCGGCTTCCAGACCGTGATCGCCCTCGGGCTGGCCCTCCTGATGCACCGGGTGGCGAAGTCCACCTTCATCCGCGGCGCGCTCCTGCTGCCGTTCCTCGTGGCCAACGTCATTGTCGCCCTCCTGTGGTTCTGGATGCTCGATTACCAGATCGGCATCGTCAACGAGGTGATCAGCTGGCTGGGCCTGCCGCGCATCGCGTTCTTCGGCAGCGAGCAGTGGGCCATCCCCACCATCGCCGGCGTCAACGTCTGGCGCCACATGGGCTACACGGCCCTGCTGATTTTCGCCGGCCTGCAGTCCATCCCGAACCACGTCTACGAGGTCGCCTCACTGGACGGCGCATCACCCACCCGGACCTTCTGGAGCATCACCATGCCGCTCCTGCGTCCGGTGCTGGTGCTGGTCCTGGTGGTCACCGTGATCGGCTCCTTCCAGGTCTTCGACACCGTGGCTGTGACCACGGGCGGCGGACCCATCAACGCGTCCCGCGTCATCCAGATGTACATCTACCAAAAGGCGTTCGGCGAATCCGACTTCGGCTACGCCTCGGCCCTGTCCGTCATCCTCTTCGTCATCCTCGCCCTTGTGGCCTTCGTCCAGATGAAGTTCCTCAAGGGCAACTCATCGGACCTGGACTAAGGATTCCCAGCCATGACAACCTCCGCCCTTTCCCGCAAGAAGCCCGCCACCACCGCTACCGCCAGCAGGAAGCCCATGAACTGGCGCCGCATCGGCGCCTGGGCCCTCGTCGCCGTCGCCGTCGCCGTGACGGTGGCCCCGTTCCTCTGGATGCTCCGCACCGCACTGTCCAGCAACGCCTCCCTCGCCTCGAACGCCAGCAACCTGCTGCCGGCGGACTTCAACCTCGGCGCGTTCAAACGGGTCCTGGGGCTGCAGAGTCCCGAGGAGGCGATCGCCGAGGGCGGCTCCGGCGCCGCCATCAACTTCTGGCTCTACCTGCGCAACTCCATCATCTTCGCCACCGTCACCACCGCCGGGCAGGTGTTCTTCAGCGCCATGGCCGCCTATGCCTTCTCGCGGCTCCGCTGGCCCGGCCGCAACGCGGTTTTTGGACTGTTCCTCGCCACCATGATGGTGCCGCCGATCTTCACCGCCCTGCCCAACTTCCTGATGATCAAGAACCTGGGCCTGCTCAACACGTTCGCCGGCCTGGCCCTGCCGTTCCTGTTCATGACCCCCTTCGCCATCTTCTTCCTGCGCCAGTTCTTCCTGTCCATGTCCCGCGAAGTGGAGGAGGCCGCCATGCTCGACGGCGCCAGGCACCTCCGGATCTTCTTCCAGATCGTGCTCCCGAACGCCGCGGCCCCGCTGGCCACCCTGGCCCTGCTGACCTTCATCGGCCAGTGGAACGAGTACTTCTGGCCGCTGCTGGTGGGCCAGGACGAAAGCGTCCGCGTCCTCACGGTGGGCCTGGGCGTCTTCAAGTCCCAGTCCCCTCAGGGCGCCCCCGACTGGTCCGGCCTGATGGCCGCGACCCTGATCGCCGCCCTGCCCGTCCTGCTGCTCTTCATCGCCTTCGGCAAGCGCGTGGTCAACTCCATCGGCTTCTCCGGCATCAAGTAACCCCCAGCACGCACCCCTCCGCAAGACGCACTTCCCTCACCCGCACCTCCCTGAAAGGTCCACCATGAAAAAGACTCTCGGCGCCGTCGCTGCCGCCGCAGCCATCGCCCTCTCCCTCTCCGCCTGCGGCGGGTCCGCCCCGGCCTCCACCGAGGCCAAGGGCGAGATCAACTACTGGCTCTGGGACGCCAACCAGCTCCCGGCCTACCAGCAGTGCGCGGACGATTTCACCAAGGCCAACCCGGACATCAAGGTCAAAATCACCCAGCGCGGATGGGACGACTACTGGACCACCCTGACCAACGGGTTTGTCGCCGGCACTGCCCCGGACGTCTTCACCAACCACCTCTCGAAGTACCCCGAGTACGCCGCGAAAAAGCAGCTGCTCTCCCTCGATGAGGCGGTGGCCAAGGACGGCATCAAGCTGGAGAGCTACACCAAGGGCCTCCCCGAGCTCTGGGTGGGCCAGGACGGCAAGCGCTACGGACTGCCCAAGGACTGGGACACCATCGGCCTCTTCTACAACAAGGCCATGACGGACTCCGCGGGCCTGACCGCCGAGCAGATGGCCAACCTGGACTGGAACCCGCAGGACGGCGGCAGCTACGAGAAGGCAATCGCCCACCTGACCGTGGACAAGAACGGCGTCCGCGGCGACGAGGCCG
>JBKKDK010000379.1:0-12185 GCA_046708245.1 Arthrobacter sp. | reverse complement strand
CGAAGTCGCCGGAACGTTACGGCGAGCCCGCACGTTTCCGGCGACCCCGGCGGGGCTCAGCGGGCTGCCCTCCGCCTGGGCGCCCGCCAGCCCACCAGTGACACCTCTGACGGCATCGGCGCCGCCGTCCGACGCGAAATCGCCGGAGAGCTGCGAAATCGCCGGAACGTTACGGCGAACCCGCACGCTTCCGGCGACTTCGGCGGGCCTCGGCGGGCCGGGGCGGGTCGGGACGCCGGCAGCCCTCAGCCGCGAAGGCGTTCGACGGCGGCGAGCAGGCTTGCGACATCCCCGCCGACCTGCGGGAGCCGTCCGCCCGGGCCGCGGGCCAGCATGGCGTTGAAGTAGAGGCCGTCGCCCATGTAGAGGACGGCTTTGGCCATGCCGGGCCCGACGTCGGCGGCGAGCAGTTCCAGCCAGCCGGCCTGGGCGGCGGCCATGCGTTTCAGGGTTTCCCCGTGGGCCACTTCGGCCAGCCGGGTGGCTGCCACAAAGACCCGGTCCATCGGGGTGTCCGCCCACACCGATGACTTGATGAAGTACGCGGCGGCCCCTTCAGGCGCGGCCGCCATCCTCCCGAAGTCCTCGCCGAGGAGCCGGTCCAGCCGTTCCAACAGCACGGAGATCATGGCCTCCTTGTTTGGGAAGTGATAGAGCAGGCCGCCCTTGGAGACGCCGGCCAGCCGGGCGACGGCGTCCAGGGTTGCCGCCCGTTCACCCTCCTCGATCAGCAGGGATTCGAAGGCGTCGAGGACGGCTTCGCGGGCGACGGGTTTTCTGGGCATGGGTCCCATCATGCCCGTCCGGTCCCCGATTTCTTAACTGTACCGTCTGGACGGTATAGTTATCTTTATGAGGACGACATCGATTTCCGCAGCCACCAGCACCTCGACGGCGCCCGCTCCGCGGGCCGCGTGGCGCGACTGGCTGGCGCTGTCCCTGCTGATGTTCCCGGTACTGCTGGTCGCGGTGGACAACACGGCGCTGACCTTTGCGCTGCCGGCGATCGCCCGCAGCCTCGATGCTTCCGGGGTCGAGCTGCTGTGGATCGTTGACGCGTATCCCCTGGTCCTGGCCGGCCTGCTGGTGGCGATGGGCAGCCTGGGCGACAGGATCGGACGCCGCAGGCTCCTCTTTATCGGCAGCATGGGCTTCGCGGCGGTCTCGGCCGTCACAGCCTTCGCGCCCAGCGCCGAATGGCTCATCGCTGGGCGGGCGGGGCTGGGCTTCTTCGGGGCGATGCTCATGCCGTCCACGCTGTCCCTGATCCGCAACATCTTCCCGGAGCCGAACCGGCGCCGGCTGGCCGTGGCAATCTGGGCGGCGGGCTTCTCCGGCGGCGCCGCGCTGGGCCCGATCTTCGGCGGCTGGCTCGTGGAGCACTTCTGGTGGGGCGCCGTCCTGCTGGTTGCCGTGCCGATCATCCTGCCGCTGCTCGCGCTTGGACCGGCCCTGATCCCGGAATCCCGGGATCCCAATCCCGGGCGGGTGGACGTGCCCAGCATCGTCCTGTCCCTGCTGGTCATGGTCCCGGTGGTCTACGGCATCAAGGATCTCGCCACCCACGGCCCCGCCCCGGCACCGCTGGCCGCCATTGGCTTCGGCCTGGTCATGGGATATGCCTTCATCCGGCGGCAGCGCGACCTGCTGCGGGGCAGCCGGCAACCAGGCAGCACCGCGGCGGCCCCGCTGCTGGACATCAGTCTCTTCGGCAACCGGGTGTTCAGCACGGCCATCACGGCAAACGTCCTGGCCCTGTTCTCCTTCAACGGCTTCATCCTGTTCCTGGCCCAGCACCTGCAGCTGCTGGAGGGCCAGTCGCCGTCGGAATCCGGCATCGCGATGGTCCCGGCCCTGATCGCCACGGTGGTGGCCGGCCTGCTGGTGGTGCCGCTGGTGCGGAGGATCCGGCCGGGCTTTGTGGTGGCCGGCGGCTTGCTGCTGAGCGCCGCAGGCTACTTCCTGGTGGCCTTCGGTGACCACAGCAACGGCCCGGCGGTCCTGCTGGCGGCGCTGCTGGTCCTTTGCCTGGGCGTCGGTGCAGCGGAGACCATCTCCAACGACCTGATCCTCGGTGCGGTGCCGGCGGAGAAATCCGGCGCGGCGGCCGCCATCTCGGAAACCGGCTACGAGGTCGGTTCGCTGCTGGGCACGGCCATCCTCGGCTCCATCCTGACCGCGTCCTACCAGGGCAACCTCCGGCTCCCGGGCGGGGTCACGGCGGCGGCTTCCGCGGAGGCCGTGGCCCAGGCCGGGGAGACGCTCGCCGGCGCAGTGGAACTCGCCCAGGCCCTGCCCGGCCCCTTGGCGGACGCGGTGACGGCATCCGCACGTGCCGCGTTCGACTCCGGCGTGCACATCACGGCAGCCATCGCGCTGGTCCTGATGGCGGCCGCCTCGGTCCTGGCCGCCGTCGTCCTGCGGAAGGTCCCCACGGCCGGATAGCGGCCAGCGTCGCGGCGTCTTCCGCGCAAATCCGGGGACTTAAAACCAAGCGCCCGACGCCGGGAGGAACCCTGCGTCGGGCGCTTGGACTGCGCTCCGGTTGAGTGCGGAGTGCTACTTCTTGGTCTCCGGGGTGGTGACGCTGGCCGTGGCACGCATGGTCTCGGCGTTCACCATCCAAGCGTACTGCTCGAACTTGGCGATGAACTGGTGCAGCAGGTCCGCCGTCGTGGGGTCCTCTTCGTCCACTTCGTCATGGACCTTCCGCATGGTGCCCACAGCAGCCTCAAGCGCCGCGACAATCTTGTCGATGGCGTCCTTGGTGTTGATCAGGCCGGCGGGGAACTCCGCGAGGGAGGTGGTTTTGGAAACCGTGGAGCTGCGACCGTCCGGGAGGGCGTGGAGCGAACGCATCCGCTCCGCCATCTCGTCCGCGAAGGCGCGGGCCGCATCGATGATCTCGTCCAGCTGAAGGTGCAGGTCCCGGAAGTTCGTCCCCACGATGTTCCAGTGCGCCTGCTTGCCCTGGACGTGAAGTTCGATCAGGTCCGCGAGTACTGCCTGGCAGTTGGCGGTGAGGGTCGGTGAAGCTTTCATGCGTCCTCCTAGGTAGGTCCGAATACCGTTAGGTCCGATGCTTCAGACGCTACCCCAGAGGGTTGCAGGCGGGCGACCGTCCCGCGGGAATTTCTCGGTCAGCTTACTAAGTCGGCTTACTAACGGGCCGGAGGTACCTCAGACGGCCTCGTTCAGCACCGGCCCCTGCGGGAAAATCGCCCGGGTGATGCCGCCCGCGGTGACCTCGGCCAGCTGGGACAAGTAGTCATTCCTGCGCCGCGGGGTGATGCGGGACTGCGGCTCGAATTTTTGTGCGGGGTCGTCCGCGTAATGCGTCGTCAGGCCGTCGCGCATGAGCCGGATGGCCTCGGACCGCTGCTGGGACACGGCCGCGTGGGTGGACCCAAGTTCCGCCGCCAGTTCCTTCACCGTCCGGTCGCCGAAATAGATCTCCTCGACCACATAGCGCATCCGCTCCGGGAGCGACTTGACGGCGGCGCGGAGGTACTGCAGCCGTTCGTCCGCGAGCACGGAATGTTCGGGGGACAGCGTCTCGGCCGCGAGCGTGTCGACGACGGCGTCGTCAAGGGGGGTGAGTGTGCGCGAGGCATCGGCCAGGGCCGCCTCCACGACGCTCTGCTGCACGCCAAGAGCGGACGCGATTTCATCGACCGTTGGGGTGCGGCCGAGGGCGGACGCCAGGGTTTCCTGCACCGACATGGTTTCTTTGATCCGGCGGCGCGCCGAGCGTGTCGCCCAGTCGCTCGCTCGCATTTCATCCGCGAAGGCGCCCAGTATCCGCCGTCGGGCAAAGGCGCCGAAAGGTACGCCAAGGTCCGGATCGAAGGAGTCCGCCGAAGTAATCAGGGCGACTGCGCCCGCCGACGCCAAGTCATCGCGCGAAAGGTGTGAGGCTTTCGAGCACAAATCTGAGACGAGGTAGCCCACCAGCGGAAGGTGCTGAGTGACCATCTCGTTTCGTTCCACGCGATTCAAAAGTGTGTCCCCCCATGAGACCGGATACGGAGCTTAAAACACGGAGAGCCGCACCCGCAAACGGTCCCTGACTCCCCCCATGGAAGTGGGTGTTCGTTGCCCGGGCGCAGCACCCATGGTGGAAACCTATCACCTCAAGAACGATCTGCGTGTACCCTCAGGGAAAAGCTTGCCTGAAACTGCGGTAACGGCTTTCAGGCAGGGCGGCGGGGAATTGGGGGAGCATGGGTGCAGGCGATCTTTCGGCAGCTCTCTGGCAGGAGCGCCGCCAGCTGGAGCTGCTCCTGTTCAGGCTTGAAACCCAACGGCTGCACATCCAGGCCGGGAACCTGCGGTGGCTGAGTTTCACCGCTTCCGAGGTGGAAAGCGTCCTGGACCGGCTGCGCTTTGAAGCCCTGGCCCGGAGTGTCGAATCGGCGGCCGTGGCGGCGGAGTGGGGCCTGCCGGCCCAGGCCACACTCGGCGAACTGACCGCCGGTGCACCGGAGGGAGCGTGGCCGGAGGTCCTGCAGGAGCACCTGGCGGGTTTGCGCGAATTGCTCCGCCAGCTCGGCGATGCGGCCAGCTCCACCGAGGAGACCCTGCTGAACCTGGGCGCGCCGGGCGCCGCCAGTCCGTTGCGGGAAGGGGTGTCCGGATCGGCGGGAATGGATACTGCCGAAACGCTTGAACATCTCACAACGGCCGCGAACATCGAACGCGCGCTGGCCATCACCCGGCGGGCCAGTCAGCCGATCCTGGCCCAGTACCTGGGTGGCGACCCGGGCTGATCCGTGTGGCTCGAACCCGTCAGCCGGCAGCGGCAGGCGGCACGAGCCCGCGCAGGGCGTCCTCGGTCCCGGGACCGGCCGCGGCGGCGGCAAGGTTCGCGGCAGCGATCGCCTCGATGACTTCCCTGCGCTGGATCGGGACGCCCCGGGGCGCCTCGATGCCTATCCGAACACCGTCGCCGCGGCCTTCCAGGACCGTGATGACGATGCCGTCGCCGATCATGATCTGTTCGCCCGGCTTGCGTGTAAGTACCAGCATCCTCTCAATCTACCCTTCGCTGCGCGGGGCTGCGGACGAATCCGGGTGCCGGGCGCGGTTTGGCTCCCCGCATCCTAGATGCCGGACGCCGCGCCCTGGCCGGACTCGATCCAGCCGACGGGCAGCCCCAGCCCGTTGACGGTTTCGGGCGTGCCGGTTTCCGCCGCCCCGACGACGGCGATGGCCGTGACGTTGAGCTGCGAAGACAGCACGCCGACCCAGCGCGCGGTGTCCTCGTGCTTGCGCCCGGCATCCACCACCACCCAGAGCTGGTCGGCGGGGATGGCGGCAACGGACTGCAGCCGCGCGAGGGCGTCGCGGGCCTTGCCCAGCCCGTAGGCAACCAGCACGGTCTGGTCGGTGAGGACCGCGTGGGCGCGGGCCGCCGTCGCGCTTTGCCGGCCGTCCACGTGCAGATGCCCGTAGGCGGACAGCTTCCCGGCCGTCCGCACGTCCGCGCCGCCTGGTGCGGTGGACATCGCCAGGGCCGCGTCGAGCGCGTCTTCGCCCAGTCCGACAAGGACCAGCAGGTCGCCGACTCCTGCCAGCGGGACCGGAACCGGTTCGCGGGACCGGCCCGGCACCGGCGGCCGGTCCGCCGTGCCGGACTTCCCCGGTCGCGGCGCCGGTCCCGGCGCCGGGACGTCGGGAGCGGGAGCCGGGGCGCGCAGCCCCGAACCGAGCTGTTCGAGCAGTTCGGCGAAGTCCGGTGACGCGGTGGACACGCCGGGGTGTCCGGGCCGGTGCAGGTCCTGCTCGGCCGCGTCGGCCTCGTGCAGGAGGGCCGCAATCGCGGAGCCCTGCAGGTGGTGGGCGGGAGCGGCCGGCGCAGCAGCTTTTCGGGCAGCGGCCGGAAGGCGCGGGGCGGGGGCAGCAGGCGCAGCTCCGGTTCCGGGGCTTTTCTGGCCGCCCGCCTGGCCCGCGCCGCCGGGGTTGGCTCCGCCGCGGCCGGCATTGTCCGCCTCCTCGAGGATGTCCGGGTCCGGGACCACCTCCCCGGTGATGACTTCGTGGCTGGTCAGCACCTCGACGATCGCCTCGTAGCGGTCGCCGGCGAACAGGCCCGCGATGCCCGGGCTGATGACGTGTTCCGCGGACACGATCCGTGCCGCGGGGCCGTACTGGAGTTCGGCCTTGCGGCGGATTTCCTCCAGCGAGGCCCCTTTAAGCCGAAAGCGGTTCGGCATGGCGCACAACTCCTACGGTCTCGATCCGGACGTTGGCTGATGTGACTTCGCGGTAGGAAAGGACGGGCACTGTGCCCGCGTGGGACCCTACGAGCCGCCGGATCGCCGGGCGCAGCGCCGGGGCGCAGACCAGTACGGCCTGGCGGTTGGCGGCGGCTGCGGCATCGACGGCGGATGCTACCGAGCGGAGCACGGCGTCGAGCCGGTCCTGACCCATCACGATCTGGCTGCCGCCCTCGGCAGGCCGCATGTCCTCGAGCATCGACTGCTCCAGGAGCGGGTCAATCATGATCACATTGAGCACGGGACCGTCCATGAACTTGGCCGTCAGCGCCGGGCCGAGCGCCTGGCGGGCGGATTCCACCAGCGTTTCCGGGTCCGTGGAGACCTTGGCACGGAGTGTGAGCGCCTCGTAGATCCGGGCGAGGTCGTTGATGGGCACCTGTTCATCCAGCAGGCCCTGCAGCACCCGCTGCAGTTCGGCCAGGGAGAGCAGCGCGGGGGTGAGTTCGTCGACGGCGGAGGGGCTCTGCTTCCGCACGCCCTCGGTGAGCACCCGGACGTCCTCGCGGGAAAGCAGCCGCGCCGCGTTTGCCGTCACGATCGAGGACAGGTGCGTTACCAGGACGGAGACCCGGTCAATGACCGTGGCGCCGGTCATCTCGGCGTTGTGGCGCATCTCCCCCGGGATCCATTTTCCGGCCAGGCCGAACACGGGCTCGATCATCGCTACGCCGGGCAGCGATTCAAGGTTGTCGCCCAGGGCCAGCATCTGCCCGGTGGGGGCGGTTCCGCGCCCGGCTTCGACTCCGGCGATCCGGATCGAGTAGCTGGACAACGGCAGGTCCACGCTGTCCCTCGTGCGGACCGGCGGGATCACCAGCCCCAGTTCCATCGCGATCTTGTGCCGCAGGGACCGGACCCGGGCCAGGAGGTCGTCCGATGCTCCGGAGACCATGTCCACCAGGTCCGGTGCCAGCAGGATCTCGACGGGGTGGATGCGCATGTCCTCGAGCAGCTTCTCGTTAGGGTCCATCTCCGGATGGTTGAGGGCGTTGGCCTCCGCGTCGCGTGTGGTTTCCTCCCGCTGCTGTGTGGCGGCGACCCTGCGTGCCGCAAAGAGCAGTCCTCCGCCGACGAGGACGAACGGCAGCGGCGGCATCCCGGGGATCAGTGCCATGGCGATCGCGGCGACGCCGGCGATCATGAGCGCGGTGGGCGACTGCAGGAGCTGGGTGGACGCCGTCCGTCCCATGTCCGTCTCCGCGTTCGAGCGGGTCACGATCATGCCCGTGGACACGGCCATGAGCAGGGCGGGGATCTGGGTGACCAGGCCGTCGCCCATGGTCAGGATGCCGTAGGTGCTGACGGCGTCGCCGATCTCCATGCCGCGCTGCAGCATGCCGATGGCGATGCCGCCGACGAAGTTGATGATGATGATGATGAGGCCGGCAATCGCGTCGCCCTTGACGAATTTCGAGGCACCGTCCATGGCGCCGTAAAAGTCCGCCTCGGCCGAGACCTCGGCGCGCCGCTCACGCGCCTGGGTGTCGGTGATCAGTCCGGCGTTGAGGTCGGCGTCGATCGCCATCTGCTTGCCGGGCATGGCATCGAGGGTGAATCGGGCGCCAACTTCCGCGACGCGCTCGGCGCCCTTGGTGACCACCACAAACTGGATGACCACGAGAATCAGGAACACCACGGCGCCAATGATCATGGAGCCGCCGACTGTCACTTTGCCGAAGGCTTCAATGACCTGTCCCGCGTACCCCTCCCCCAGCACCAGCCGGGTGGAGGCGACGTTGAGGCCCAGCCGGAACAGCGTGGCGACAAGCAGCAGCGAGGGGAAGACCGAGAAATCCAGCGGCTTCTTCACGAACATGCTGGTCAGCAGCACCAGGAGGGCCAGCAGGATGTTGCAGACAATCAGGAAATCCAGCAGCGGCGGGGGCACCGGAACAACCAGCAGCAGCACAATGCCCACAATGCCGATGGGCACTGACAGTCGGGCGAGCCTGTTGTTCATGGTGCGGTCCTTTCACAGACAACGGTTCGAAAAGTAGTCATGCGGGGCTCCCCACCGGGCTTCCTACGGCAGCGGCCGTGCTGCCCATCCGGTGCATCCCGGCGGAGGCGCCGCGGGCCTTGAGCGCCATCACGAAGGCGAGAACGCCGGCCACGGCGCGGTAAAAGTCCACCGGGATCTCCTGGCCCAGCTCGCAGGCTTCGTGGAGGGCCCTGGCCAGCGGGATGTCCTGGACCATCGGCACGTTCTTCGCCTCGGCCTCTTCCCTGATCCTTGCCGCCACATGGCCGGCGCCCTTGGCCACCACGCGCGGCGCGGACTTCCCCGGTTCGTATTTGAGGGCCACCGCCACGTGCGTGGGGTTGACCAGCACGACGTCGGCATCCCCGATCGCGGCGATCATGCGGTTCCGGCTCATCGCCATCTGCCGTGCCCGGCGCTGGGACCGGATGAGCGGATCACCTTCGCTGTTCTTGTTCTCGTCCTGGACTTCCTTTTTGGACATCCGGGTCTTTTTGCGGTTGCGCCGCATGACCACAAAGAAGTCCGCCGCCGCCAGCACGATGCCGGCGGCCACAGCGAACTGCACGAGGGACGAGACGCCGCCGGCCGCGGCCTGGACCACTCCTGACACCGGCAGTCCCCCGGCGCTCAGCAGGACCGGGATGAGTCCCTGCACCACGCCATAGAGCACCAGACCCACCACGGTTGCCTTCAGCAGGGCCTTCACCCCGCCCCAGACGGCCTGGGCGCCGAACGACCGCTTCAGGCCGCTGAGCAGGTTGAAGTGCTCGAAGTCGAACTTGAACTTCTTGAAGTGCACGCCGCCCTGGACCGCGGATCCGGCCAGGACCACAACGAACACGACGATCAGCATGGGGCCGACGATCCCGGCGATGGCCGCGAGTCCGTCCTCCAGCGCTTTGACGGCCTTGGCCGGATCGGGCTCGGCGATGACGCCGCGGATGCTGAAAAGCTGGTCCGTCGCGGCGTTGGCGGCCCGGTCCACGGTGGCGGGGATCATGATCGCGGCGGCTCCGACGCCAAGCCATGCGGTGAGGTCCTGGGACCGGGACAGCTGGCCCTTGGAGCGGACTTCCTTCATCCGCTTGTCGGTGGCTTCCTCGGTTTTTTCCTGTGAATCCGCCATCAGCCCACCCCCAGCACCGTCTTGGCCGCCTGGCCGGCGAGGCTGGAGACCAGCCGGGGCAGCGCCAGGAACATAAACCCGGCGAGCATGAGGGTCAGGAGGATTTTGAGCGGGAAGCCGAGGGAGAAGGCGTTGAGGGCTGGCGCGACGCGGGTCAGCAGGCCAAGGCCGACGTCGGCGAGGAACAGGACCACAACGAGCGGCCCGGCAATCTGGACCGCGGCAAGGAACATGCCGGTGACCGCCGTCGTCATCGCCTGGACCGGCTGGGCCAGATCGATGCCGCCGGCGAGCGGCAGGGCCGCGAAGCTGCCGGTCAGGCCGGTGATGACAAGTTGGTAGCCGTCCGAGGCGAACAGCAGGGCAAGGGCGGCCATCTGCAGGAGGCGGGTGAACTGGGCGCCGTTGATGTTCATTTGGGGGTCGAACGCCTGGGCCATCTGGAAGCCGCTGAAGAGGTCCACCAGGCTGCCTGCCGACTGGATGGCGGCGAAAATCACCATAACGAGGAAGCCCAGGGCCAGTCCGGTGACGAGTTCCAGCACGACGCCGGTGACGAAGCCGGCGGTGTCGCGGGGGGCGTAGCCGCTGGAGACGCGCTGCGACACAGCAAGGCCCAGCCCCAGCCCCAGCATGGCCTTGACCCGGCCCGGGAAGGCCTGGTGGGCGAAGGGCGGGGCCACGACCAGGAATGCCGTCATCCGGACGGTGGCCAGAAGGAGTGCCTCCAGCCACGTCGGGTCGATCGGGATGCCCACCTCACAGGCCGCCGAGCAGGGACGGGATCTTGGCGAACAGGTCGTTGGTGAAGGCCACCATCTCCGAGATCATCCAGTGCCCGCAGACCACCAGGGCGATGGCGACGGCGGCGGCCTTCGGGACAAAGGACAGTGTGGCTTCCTGCAGCTGGGTGATGGACTGCAGCAGCGAGATGGCGAGGCCGACGACGAGCGCGGTCACGAGCACCGGCGCGGAGAGCTTGGCGGCCACGATCATGGCCTGGAGGCAGATGTCCAGGACGGCGTTGGCGTTCATCCGCTGCCCGCGTAGCTCTGGATCAGCGCGGTGATGATCAGGCCCCAGCCGTCCACGAGGACGAAGAGCAGGATCTTGAACGGCAGCGAGATCATGACCGGCGGCAGCATCATCATGCCCATGGACATCAAAGCCGCGGAGACCACGAGGTCGATCACCAGGAACGGGATGAAGATGACGAAGCCGATGATGAAGGCCGCCCGGAGTTCGGAGATCATGAACGCCGGGATGAGGGTCTGCATCGGCACGGACTCCGGAGTGGCCGGGTTTTCGGCGCCCGCGGCGCGGGACATCAGGGCGATGTCCTCCTCGCGGGTGTGGGCCAGCATGAACTGCTGCAGCGGGCCGGAGGCGCCGCCGACGGCGCCGTTGAAGTCCAGGGTTCCGTTCAGGTAGGGCTGGATCCCGATGTTGTTCATCTCGTTGATGACGGGCCACATCACGAAGATCGACAGGAACAGGGCCAGGCCGGCGAGGACCTGGTTGGGCGGGATGGACGGCAGCGAGAGCGCGTTGCGGGTCATGGCCAGGACCACAAAGATCTTGGTGAAGGACGTCATCATCAGCAGCAGCGCCGGCGCCACGGACAGCAGTGTGATGCCGATCAGCGTCAGCACGGCCGTGGACGGTTTGCCGTCCATGCCATTGATCTCGATGTTGACGCTGCCGTCGTCGGGGTTTGCCGGATCGGTCGGGGCGACCGGCGGGGTGGGAACGATGGGGGCGGCGTGGCCGGTGGCAGCGTTCAGCCACAGCAGCAGCACGGCCAGCAGGACGCCGGCGAGGCCCAGCACAAAGAACCTGGCCGGCGGGAACCGGTCAGGGCGGGCAGCTGCCGGGCGTGCGGAAGCGGGGCGGGCGGTGGGCAGGAGGATCAATTGCGGCGTCCGCTCCTGAGAGCGGCGGCGGCCTGCTTCCAGGTGGAGCCGGCCAGGATGGAGCCGTGCATCGGCGGGTGCCCGGCCGTGGCCGAGCGGCTGGCCGGCCCGCGGCCGTGACTGTCCCGGTGGAGGGTGCTACGGCGCGACGGCGGGACGTCGCCGGAACCTGCCGGCGCACCGTCCGGCAGACCGCCGTCGTCGTGCCCGGCGTCAGCGCGGCCGTATTGGGCGCCGGCGAGGGGGACGGCGAGGGGGCCGAAGCCTGCGAGAATCCGGGCAAAGTCGCCCGAACCGCGCCGCCCCTCGGGGGCCGCGGCGTCGTCGGTTTCGACCGGGATGTCGCCCGTGTGCAGGACGTTGACGGCGTGCTCCGTAACGCCGAGCAGGAACCGTTGCCCGGCGGCGTCGACAACCACCACGGAGGCTTTCTGGCCGAGGCTCTGGCGGCTGACGACGGTCAGCGCACGGTCAGCCCGCCGCCGTCCGGTGCCTTTGCCGAGCCGGCGTTGCAGCAACCACATGAGGCCAAGCACCGCGCCCAGGGCCACGAATACCCGCAGCCCGAGGATCAGTGCGTCCATTCAGCTGAGCCCCTCGGCAACGTCGAGGATGCGGGTGATCCGGACAGCGTAGTCCTGGTCCAAAACCACCACTTCGCCGTGGGCGATCAGCCGGCCGTTGAGCAGGACATCTGCCGGGGCACCGGCCGAGCGGTCGAGTTCAATAATCTTGCCCGGTTCGAGCGAGAGCACGTCCCGCACGGACATCCGGGTGCGTCCGATCTCCACTGTCAGGGCCATTTCGATGTTGTTGATCCGCCCGAGCCGGCCGGCAACGGCGTCGCCGCCGGCGAATACGTCGCCGGCGCGGTCCTGGCT
>JBKKDK010000378.1:0-23108 GCA_046708245.1 Arthrobacter sp. | reverse complement strand
CGACGGCGGTGATCACCGTCGTCGTGCACCCCGCAGCGGTGAATCCGGTTCGCGGGGCGCCGGCAGCGGCCTAGCGGGTGGCCTCGATCGCCTGCACGAGGTCGGCCACAACATCCGCGGGGTCTTCGAGCCCCACGGAGACGCGCAGCAGGCTGGCGTGCGGCTTGGCGTCAGCGGCCACCGGGCGGTGCGTAAGGCCTGCAGGATGCTGGATAAGGGTGTCAATGCCGCCAAGCGAGACGGCGTGGGTGATCATTCCGACGGCGGCAGGGATCCGCTCGGCGTGCTCGGCCGTCGCCACCTCGAAGGCGATCAGCGAACCGGGGCCGGACATCTGTGTTCCGATCAGGCCCAGCGGATCGCACTCCGGCAGTCCCGGGTAGAAGACCCGCCCCACCAGCCCGTGCTCCGTCAGCGCGACGGCGATTTTCTGGGCGCTGGCCTGCTGGGCACGCACGCGGACCGGCAGCGTCGCCAGCCCGCGGTGGAGCAGGTAGGCCGGCCAGGGAGTCAGGATGCCCCCGGTCACGGCCCGGATCTGGCGCAGCCGGGTGGTCCAGTCGGTTGCCGCGGCAACCACACCGCCCATCGCGTCACCGTGCCCGCCGAGGAATTTCGTGGCGCTGTGCAGCACCATTGCGGCCCCGTGCCTGAAGGGCTGCTGGAGGACCGGGCTCGCAAAGGTGTTGTCGACCAGGAGCGGCACCCCGTCCGCCGCGGCGGCCACCCGGGCGATGTCCACAAGTTCGAGGCTGGGGTTGGCCGGCGTCTCCAGGATCACCAGTCCGGTGTCCGGGCGGAGGGCCGCATGGACCCCCTCCGGGGCGGTGAACGTGACCTCGTTGCCCAGCACCCCGGAGGCCAGGAGGTAGTCGCTGCCGCCGTACAGCGGCCGCACGGCCACCACATGCTTTTTGCCGGTAGCCACGACGGCGAGCAGCACGGCGCTGAGGGCCGCCATGCCGGTGGCGAAAGCCACGGCCTCCGGGGCGTCCTCCAGCAGCGCGACCCCTTCCTCGAAGCGGGCCACCGTGGGATTCCAGAGGCGCTGGTACACCGTGCTCTGGCCCGCCGTGTGGCTGCCGCCGGTGGCCATGTGCTCATAGGCCAGGCCGCCGTCGTGCACCGACGGAAGCGGCGCCGTGGTGGACAGGTCGATGGGCACTGCGTGGACGCCCAGTTCAGTGAGGCCGTTCCGGCCGGCGTGGACCGCCAGCGAGTCTTGAGAAAGCACTTTGCTCCTTATGAATATTCACCATTGAATGCGGCAAGTATCTGGCAATAATTCGGGCTTTTATAGGGCCCGCGAATGGAACAGCCGGAATGCGGCGCTTATGATGAACTGACAACACTTCAAGGAGGATCCGTGAGTAGCAGTGCGAAGAATATTCGGCCGGGAGCGGGTGCCGGCGAGCCGCTGGACGCGATCGACGAGCGCCTGCTTGCCGCCTTGGTGGCTGATGCCCGCATCTCTAACAAGCAGCTGGCCGAACTTGTGGGGATTGCACCGTCCACAGCCTTGATGCGCACCCGGGCCCTCTCGGAGCGCGGCATCATCCAAGGTTTCGAAGCCAAACTCAGCCTGTCCGCCATCGGCCGGTCCGTGCAGGCACTGATCGCTGTCCGGCTCAGGGCGCACGACCGCGAGCAGATCGACCGGTTCACGTCCCGCGTTCCCAAGCTTCCGGCGGTGCTTTCCACGTTCCACACCTCGGGCTCGGTGGACTACCTGCTGCACATCGCCGTGGCCACCACCGAGGACCTGCGCGACTGGGTGCTGGACAACCTGGCCACCGATCCCGTGGTGGGCCACACCGAGACCACGCTGGTGTTCGACCACATCCAGGGCAACCACGGGCCGCTGCCGGAATAGCCCCGGCTCCGCGGCCGGTTACCGGTAGCCGCGGAACAGCCCCGAGTGGGCCACGCCCAGAATGTCGCCGCGCAGGACGTCCTGGTCCTGCCGCCGTCGGACGGCGGCGCGCTGCTGCTCCACCCAGCCGGGCGGGAACGCAGTCCTCCGCTCCGCCCAGCGGACGAGGGCCGCCCCCAGGTGTGCTGCCGCGGATTCGACGGCGGACGGCCGGCGGTGCGCGCGGATTGTGACGTGGCATGGAACCGGTATGCTCATGGTCCGTTCCCTTCAGTGTCAGATTTTCGGCTCGACTTTTGCGTAACCGTTTTCTTGCGCGGGAGGCCGGCCGAAGCGGGCACCCCGAGGATGGGGAAGGCATTGAAGTGCAGCTGGACCGGCCGGGCGCCGTCCTGCTCGCCCTCCGAGCGGACTTCCCGGAGCAGGTTCAGGGCATGCTCCTCCACGGCGCGGGCGTAGCGCCGGAGCTGTTCGGCGTTCATGCGCGCGTTTGCGGTGACGATCGAGGCGGCATCCAGCCATTCGCTGTCCAGGTCCGCGACCCCGTGGGCCATGAACCCGGCCAGCGCCGCCTGGCGCCCATGCTCGAACTCCCTGGTGACCAGCCGGGAGGCCTCCTCCGTGGCCGGCGAGGTGGCCAGCTCCGGTGAGGTGATCTGGAGTGCGCCCGGCTGGCGCTCCCACCAGCGTTCCCGTGCTGTCCCCTCGCCCTCAACCTCACGGACAAACTCATGTTTGGCGAGCTGGCGAAGGTGATAGCTGGTGGACCCGCTCGACTCGTTGAGCAACTCCCCCAGGCTGCTCGCCGTCTGGGCGCCGTAGCGGGAGAGCATCTCCAGGATCTGGACCCTGAGCGGGTGGGCGAGTGCCTTCAGTGAGGCGGTATCCACGTGCCGGATGGGGTACGGGCTCTCGGTCCCGGAAGTGCTGTCCATGCGCCAAGAATAGACGTGCAAAGAAACCTTTGCAATAGAATCTTTGCAGAGGATTCTTTGTACGCCTTTTGGCCGAGGCCTCCTGGGCTCAGGGGCGGCGCAGTGCGCGGCGGAGGGTCACCAGGGCGAGGACCAAGGCCGCGATCGAGCACAGCACCACAAAGCCGGAGACGGCCGCCTGCAGCCCGACGGCTCCGGCCGCCAGGCCCAGCCCGATGACCGGAATGGCGCTGCCCAGGTAGGTGATCACGTAGACCGTGCTGATGATCTGGGCGTGCCTGGCCGCCTCGACCTTCCCGGCGACGTCGTTGAAGACCGTCCGGAAGGACACACCCTGGCCCGCGCCGGCCGTGATGCTCGCCAGGATCAGCAGCCACGGGCTGCTCCACGCGGCCGCCGCGGCGATCAGCAGCACGGACACCGCCAAGGTGACCAGTCCCGCCGGCACCACAAACCGCCCGCGCACCGCCAGCAGCTGGCTCAGCGCGGACGACCCCAGTGTCAGCCCGGCCAGGAGCCCGATCAGCGGCCGTGAATCGGCGTGCACGATCTGGGCGAAGTAGCCCGGCGCGAGCGAGAGGCAGAAGCCGAAGACGGTAAAGCTCAGGAAACCCACCGCCGAGGCCAGCCAGAAGGCGTCCCGCGCCTCGCTGGACACGGACAGCCGGCGCGGGGCGAGGACCCTCAGCGGCTGCGGTCCGGAAACCGCGCTGATGGCCGGACGGGCCTTGAGCAGATACAGCGGTACCAGCAACGCGGCAAGGAGGAAGGAGTGCAAGTAATACGGTGTGGACGTGGGGCCGGGCAGGAGCGAGAGCACCCCGCCAATCGCCGGGCCGGCAGCGACTCCGCCGGCGGAGGCGAGGAGCGTGAACCGGGAGGCCCACTCGGGCCGGCTGGGCATCAACTCGCGCAGGGCGGCGGAACTGGCGCCGGTGGCGAGCGCCACCGCAACCCCCTGCAGCGCCCGGCCGGCGGAGAGCATCACCAGGCTGTCGGCCGCGGCGAACACCGCACCGCCGGCGAGGCCCACCAGCACAGCCAGGACCAGCGCAGCCCGCCGCCCGATATGGTCCGACCAGTGCCCCGCGAGAATGAGCGTGGCCACGAGCGCCACGACGTAGGCCGAGAAGGCCACAGTGACATCCAGGGCTGTGATGCCGAGCTTGGCCTGCAACAGCGAATACAGCGGAGTGGCGAGGTTGGCGCCGACCAGCAGCGTAAAAATGACGACGCCGGCCATTACCAGCCGCGCAGTGACGGACGCATCCCAGCCCCAGCGGTCAGCCGTGGCCGGGCGCATGCGAAGTTCGCTGAAGACAGTCATGTCTGTGCCCTTGGATATGAATGGGCCCGCGCAGGGCCGGGGTGGGGCGCTGCCGGCCCGAGGGAAATTGGATACCTAAAGAATGAGGCATTCTTGCTCTAACCGGCGAAGTTCCATGCCAAACTTGATCAAAATCATCAATAGCGGTGCATCGGAATGAACGGAAGTGAGCATTTGAACAATCTGGATCCAACGGACCTATTGATCCTTTTGGAACTGATCCGGGATCCCCGGATCCAGATCGGCGAGCTCAGCGAGCGCCTGGGCATTGCCCGGAACACAGCGCAGTCCCGGGTCCGGCGGATGCAGCGCTCGGGGTTGCTGCACGACGGCGGCCGCGAGATCGACCTCGAGGCGGTGGGCTACGACGTCGTGGCCTTTGTGACGATCGAGGTGACCCACCGTGAACTCGACGGGGTGGTGGGTGCCCTGCGCCTGATCGCGCAGGTCCTTGAGGTGCACGAAATCTCCGGCCGCGGCGATGTCTGGTGCCGTGTGGTGGCCACTGACACGCACAACCTCCAGGCCGCGCTGCGCTCCATCCTGCGGATCAGGGGCGTCATCAGGACTGAGACCGTCCTGGCCCTGCACACCCACATCCAGTACCGGACCGAGCCTCTCATCAGCCGCCTTGCCCAAGAAAGCGCGCTGGCTCCGGGACGCGCCAAGTGACGGCGGGAACCGCACCGACCCGCGCGTCCCGCCGGCCTGGCGTCCGGCGGCGCCGCGAGACAGGATAATTGGCCCGTGACTATCATCGATAACGCCGTCTACGTTGACGGCGTCCGCAGCGCCGAGCCGGAGAGCCTCGAGCAGACCTTCGAAACCCTGAACCACCACGGCGGCATGGCCTGGATCGGGCTGTACCGGCCGACCAAGGAGGAGATGGCCGCCGTCTCCGCGGAATTCGGCCTTCACGCACTGGCCGTCGAGGACGCGATCTCGGCACACCAGCGCCCCAAGCTGGAGCGCTATGACGACAACCTCTTCACTGTGCTGCGGCCCGCCAGGTACCTCGACGAGACCGAGACGGTGGAGTTCGGCGAACTGCACATTTTTACCGGCAAGAACTTCGTGGTCACCGTCCGGCACGCGGAGACCCGTGGAGTGGCGCAGGTGCGGCGGAGCCTGGAAGAGCGTTCGGAACTCCTGGCCCACGGCCCCGAGGCGGTGCTGTATGCCCTGATGGACCAGGTGGTGGATGACTACGTTCCGGTGGTGGCGGGCTTGGAGAACGACATCGATGAGATCGAGGACCAGCTCTTCAGCGGTGACCCGAAGGTCTCACGCCGGATCTATGAGCTGGCCAGGGAGGTCATCCAGTTCCAGCGCGCCATCCATCCCCTTCCTGCCATGATGCAGCTGCTGCGGCGCGGCTTCGAAAAGTACGAGGTCAACTCCGAGTTGCAGCACAACCTCCGTGACGTCGAGGACCACGTGGAGCGGCTGATTTCCCGCGCCGATTCCTTCCGGGACCTGCTGCAGAACGCACTCACACTGGACGGAACACTGACCGCCAACCGGCAGAACGAGGTCAGCGCCCAACAGAATGAGCAGGTCAAGAAGATCTCCTCGTGGGCTGCGATCTTCTTTGCGCCCTCCATTGTGGCCGGCGTGTACGGGATGAACTTCGATCACATGCCCGAACTGCACTGGGTGCTGGGCTATCCGATGGCGATCCTGCTGATGGCCGGAACCGCGGCGCTGATGTACGCCATCTTCAAACGGAAGACCTGGCTCTGACCGGGCCTACCAGGATGAGCGCCGGTTCCGGGCCTGAGCCAGCAGTCCGGTAAACGCCAGGACGAAGACGGCCTCGACCAGGAGCATAAGCCCCAGCCACAGCCACTGGCCGCCGCTGGCGAAGACGACGACGCCGATGACCACCAGCACGGTCCCGAGGCACAGGGCATAGACGGCAAAACCGATGGCCACCGTTGCGCTCCGGACCCCGGTCCGGAAGCCAAAGCCCTGCGGTTCGCCGCCGGGGTACCCTTCGACGCGGTCCGGGGCTGCGGGCTTGAGCCGGTCGAACTCTTCCCAGGGGTCCCGGTCCTGATCCTGTTCGGTCATGTTCTTATTATCCCGCGGATCCGGTCGCCCGGAGCCGACCGGCGCCGGTTGTCATGGACCTAGGCGGCGCGCATTTCGATTTCGCCGGGCTCCGCACCGTCCGTGCCGAACACCAGGTGCCGGTTGGCGATTTTCTCGCTGAAGAAGCGGTCGTGGCTGACCACCACGACGGCGCCCGGGAAGTGCACCAGCGCCCGTTCCATGACCTGGGTGCTGGACATGTCCAGGTGGTTGGTCGGCTCGTCCAACAACAGCACCGAGGCACCGGACAGCAGGCACTGCGCCATGGCGACGCGCGCTTTCTGTCCGCCGGAAAGGTTGCCGATCTTCTGTTTGAGGTCGGCCTCGGAGAACTGGAACATGGCGAGGAACCGGTTGACGGACTTCTTCGTGGCGCTGAAGGCCAGGCTGTCCGGCAGCGCGTTGACCGCATGGGAGACGGTGTCGCCGTCGTCCAGGTCCGCCAGCATCTGGTTGTAGGACACGAACCCCGGGCCCTTGGCCCAGGCCACGTCACCGGAATCGGCCCGCTCCTCGCCCGTCAGCACTTTCAGCAGTGTGGACTTGCCGCTTCCGTTGGCCCCGAGAACCACAATCCGGTTGCCCCGGCGGATCTCAAAGCTCAGGTCCTCGAACAGGACCTTCCCGCCGTAGGACTTGCCCAGCCCTTCGACCCGGCAGAGCACATCCTTCACGTGCAGGCCGCCATAGATTTCCGTGACGATCTGGTCCACCGGCCGGGGCGTGCGCGATTTCTTGATCCTGGCCAGCTGGTTCCCCAGCCCCCGGCTCGCGGCCTTGGCGGCTTCGCGGCGGTCCGCGATGCCTTCCGCCTCAAACGCCAGGAGTTCGGACTCGTGCACGAACTGTGACTCGAGGCTCTTGAGCCGGAACTGCTTCTGCACCACGTACTCGGCAAAGTTGCCCGGGTACTCGTGCAGGTGGAAGTTCTCCACTTCGATGATCCGGGTGACGACGGCGTCGAGGAACTTCCGGTCGTGCGAGACGATGATTGCGGCGCCCCGGAAATCCCGGAACCACGATTCAAGCCATTCGACGCCGGCCACGTCCAGGAAGTTGGTGGGCTCGTCGAGCAGCAGCACGTCCGGGCCTTCGAGCAGGATTTTGGCCAGGGCAGCCCTGTTGCGCCAGCCGCCGGACAGGTCATCGATGGCACAGGCCCGGTGGGCCGCGTCAAAGCCGAGCGTGGTCAGCACAGTGTCGATGCGCCGCGGATAGTCCCAGCCGTCGAGCCGGTCCATGTCCTCGAAGAGCACGGCCTGGCGCGCGATGAGGCGGTCCAGTTCGGCGTCGGCCGGGCCGGCGGCGATGGACGCGTCGATGGCGGCGAGTTCGGCTTCGACGGCCTTGATCTCAACGAACAACCCGTCCAGGACGTCCAGGATGGTGGCTTCGCCGTTGAGTTCCGAGAACTGGGAGAAATACCCGATTTTGGTCCCCAGCTCCATGGTGACCGTGCCGGTGTCCGGTGCCACCTGGTCAAGGACCAGTTTGAGGATTGTGGTCTTGCCCGAGCCGTTCTTGCCGATGAGTCCGACCCTGTCCCCCGGTTCGAGGCGGAAGAACGCCTCCCGCAGGATCTGGGTGTTGTCGAAACGAACGCTGACATCTTGCAGCCGGATCAGGCTCATGGCTGTCCTCTCGGGGGGTACCTGGGGCGCCAAAGAAAAAGCCCTCCGTGCCGGGGTATACGCCGGCCGGAGAGCTGCGCTTGTGGGGCTTGTGCCGGAATCCGCTCCGGCATCCACCCATTTTAGCCGTACGGCGGGACACGGGTTGCGGGTTCATAACGCAAGCCCGCAGTCATGGACACGGGGCAAGCCCGCTCCTATCCTTATGCCCTGGGGAAATCGACTCACACGAGTCACGTCGGACACGGCAAACACTTTGGTCTCTTAGATAACAAGGAGTGCCCCCATGGCCCGCCAGCTATCCGCCGCAATGATCCCGTTCCTCCTCCTGGCCGCGCTGCTGACCGCGTGTTCGCCGGGCACCACACCCCCGGCGGCACAAACCACGGCCCCGGCGACGACGTCCCCGGAGGCCACCGCGACCGCCACCGCCACCGCGACGCCGACGCCGACCCCGTCCACCCCGGAGCCCCCGCCAACAACCTTGAAGGCGGCCGCCCCCGCAACTGCCGAGGAACTGGCAGCAAACCGCGCCTCGATCTTCTGCGCGAAAGGGGCAACGGCGGGTTGCCGCACCTACGCGGACATGGCCGGCTACTTCGAGGACCTGATCGGTATGGTCACCCCGATGTTTGACGAACGCTACGGAACCGTGAGCCGTCCGGCGGCCTTTTACTACGTGGCCGCCGGCCTGACCGGGCCCACCCCGTGCGTCCAGGACGACGGAGCGCCGGAACCGTACACCAGCGCCGACCACTCCTACTGCGCCACGGACCGGGCGGTCTACACCGGCCAGGACGCCCTCTGGGCGCTCTACAACGGCATCGGGCTGGCGGCTCCGGCCATCGCCTACGCCCACGAATGGGGGCACCACGTCCAGACGTTCATGCAGGTGCCCGAGCCGGAGACGGCCGCGGAAAACACGCTCCTGGAAAAGCAGGCAGACTGCATCGCCGGCGCCTGGGCGCAGCACGCGGCGCAGGCCGGCCGCCTGAACTATCCCGCGGATCTGGGCGATCTGAATGCCGTAATGGCCGCCGTAGCTCCCCCGGCGCCGGGCGACGACGTCATCCCCGTGCCGGAGCGGGTCGCCGCGTTCCAGCTCGGCTACACTGGCGGCCTCCCGGCCTGCAATTCGTTCTTCCCGGAAACCCCGATCCTGGCGGGCTAGCCGCGCCCTACGGTCGGCGACGCGGTGCTGGTCCTTCCGCGCCGCAAGGATTGACCCGGACCCGCTCGCCAGAAGGAATCCGCGGAGAACGCAGAAGGACCCGTGCACCTGGGGTGCACGGGTCCTTCGTTCACGCCCTGGCTGGCAGGCTCAGGAACCGGACTGCGCGGCCACTGCGATGAAGAAGAAGACCACGACGATGATCCAGATGGCTGAGGCGATGACGTCCACCCAGCCGAGGATCTTGCCGACGGTGGCCGAGTGGTTCAGGGCCTCGGCCTTATTGGCATTGATGATGGCCAGCGGGCCGAAGACGATGCCGAGGAAGAAGAAGCCAAGGATCCCGAAGATCAGGGACTTCTCCTTGTACTTGGCGCCCTGCATGAAGGCCGCGGAGTTGTTCTGCTGGGCGTGCGCGTAACCGGGCTGCTCGCTGGGGTAGCCGGAATGCGGGGGCGGCTGGTTGTAACCGGGCTGGGACATTGACGGCCTTTCGACGAAGGTGGTCGGAGATTGCACAGTAGCGGGAGCTTCCCGTTGCGTCCGCATGCGCCGACCGTCGATCGTCCCCGGGATGAACATACCCTGTGGGCCGCGGGGGCGGTATGGGCCACTCCGGCGGGCACGCGGCGGGGTCCGCTCACGGGCGGGGGATTGTTTTTCGCGATGTCCAAGACGCGGACTCCCGGTCCAAAGTGTGGAGCTAAGGAGATTCGAACTCCTGACCTCTTCGATGCGAACGAAGCGCTCTACCAACTGAGCTATAGCCCCGAAGCAACGCCGGTCCCTTGGGAGCGGCGTTGCCGGTGTCCCTAGGCTACAAACTATTCGCCGTCTTTGCCAACCAGCGCGCAAATGTCCGGGCACGAAAAAAGCCCGGGCCGCCTTGCAGGCTGCCCGGGGCTCGAAATGTTGGGTTCAGGCGCGGCGGCGCTGGAGGACGTCGTCGAGGTTGCTCAGGGCGTGCTGGCCCTTTCCGACGGCCTTCGTGTCGGCGTCGGCGGCGGACGATCCGGACGGCGCCGCCGGGGCGAGGCTCTGCTTGAGCGAGGGCTTGCCGATCGCTTTGGGGGCTTCCGGCAGGTCCAGCGGTTCGGGAGCCGCCCGCTCGGCCTTGGCTGCTGCAACGTAGGTGGGTTTGGGAACCTGCACCGGCTCCCAGCTGGCGGCCTCAGGGGCCGCGATGGCCAGGCCCTGGCGGACCCGGTCAGAGTCGTCGCCGGACGCGGCGGCTTCCGCCAGGGCCGCCTTGCGGAGTTCCAGGGCGGTGGGCCGCGGGGCAGGGGTCGGGGAAACGTCGTGGGCCTGGGCGTCGAAGAGGGCGTTCTCCGCCGGTACGGGTGAGGCAGGGGCGGCCTTCGGCTCCGTGGCGGAGGGCGTCCGTGAGTGTCCCGGAGTTCCGTCCATGGCGGACCGGAACGCCGCGTTGACCTTGCGGCGACGGTCACGCACGGCGAGCCGGCGCAGCACCACGACGGCGGCAGCGGCGCCGAGGAAAGCCACAACCGGAAGCCACGCGGAACCGATGCCGAAAATTCGAAGGAGTCCGGAAACGGCGCCCGTGAGCAGCGAAAGCAGGCCTGCCACCGCGAGTGCCAGGCGTCCATAGCGGATCCGGAAAACCGGGGCTGCTGCCGCGGGCTGGCGGACGGCGTCGTGAGCTGTGGACTCCTGGGCGGGGACGGTGCGCGGTGAACTGGTCATCGGTTTCTCCTGCGGGGGCGTCATCATCATGACTCTCCCGGCTTGGGGGTCGGCTGCTGCAGTGTCGACGACGTCCGCCAGGAGCTCGCCTGCAGGCTGCAACTGGTGGCGTCCGTTCCGGAGCACGTAGGGGGCCACCCACACAATCCAGAGCGCAACAGCAATGACAAGGATCACAGAGCTGCTAAGAGGGAAGTCCACAGTCAAAACGGTATGAGCAACACTGCCGGCCGGCCCGCATTGTGCCCGGTGTGTCGCGAGGCAACCGGCAAATGACTTGATTTACGTGCGTCGCGGCTGGTCAGAAAGGGATTCGGCGGCTCAGGACGGGCGGTTTTTGAGCCAGCGGGCAAGGAGGCCCTCGGAGACTTCCTCGGCGGTCAGCGCGAAGCTCCGGTGGTCGGCCCATTCGCCGTTGATGTGCAGGAACCGCGGGCGGTAGCCCTCGTCCCGGAAACCGAGTTTCTCAACCACCCTGAGGCTGGCGGCGTTCTCGGGCCTGATGTTGATTTCCATCCGGTGCAGTCCCAGGGTGCGGAAGCAGTAGTCAGTGGCCAGCGCCACGGCCGTGGGCGCAATACCCCGGCCGGCCCGCGACTGGTCCACCCAGTAGCCAAGGGTGGCCATCATCGCGGAACCCCACACAATGGACGACACCGTCAGCTGGCCTACGATCACGGGTTCCCGGGTTCCCGGGGTCCATTCCGTGATCACAAAAGGCAACGCGGAGGCCTGCGCAGCTTGGGCCTTGAGGGAGCGGACCATCTGCCGGTAATCAGGCAGGCCTCCCCCGGGCGCCGGATTCGAGGCCTCCCAGGGGGCCAGCCATTCACTGTTGCGGGAACGGACCTCGGTCCACTCCTTGCGGTCCCGGTACCGGATGGGCCGCAGCACAATGTCGCCGCTCTCCAGCGTCACCGGCCAGTTGAAGCCGCCCCCCACGGGGGCTACTTGGTCAGGCTGGACGTGAGGCTGGAGGCGAATTCGGGCAGCCACTCACGCAGGCCGGGGCCGAGGTCATCGCTGTCGCAGGCGAGCTGCACGCAGGCCTTGAGGTAGCTCAGCTTATCCCCGGTGTCGTACCGGCGGCCCCGGAAGACGACGCCGTACACGCCGAAGCCTTCGCCGTCTCCGGACGCGAGTTCCTGGAGGGCGTCGGTGAGCTGGATTTCGCCGCCGCGGCCGGGCGCGGTGCGTTCCAGGACGTCAAAGACCTCCGGGTGAAGGACGTAGCGGCCGATCACGGCCAGGTTCGACGGTGCGTCCTTGACGTCGGGCTTCTCCACGAGCTGGTTGATGCGGACGTAGTCTTCGCCTTCGATCGCCCGCACGTCGGCGCAGCCGTAGGCGCTGATCTGGGACGGGTCCACCTCGATCAGCGCAACCACGGATCCGCCGGTCTTGGCCTGGACTTCGATCATGGTGCTCAGGAGCTCGTCGCGGGCATCGATGAGGTCATCGCCCAGCAGTACCGCGAAGGGCTCGTAGCCGACGTGCTGCTTTGCACGCAGGACCGCGTGGCCCAGGCCCAGGGGATCGCCCTGGCGCACGTAGTGGATGTCTCCGAGGTTGCTCGCGGCCTGGATGGACTCCAGCTTGGCCGTGTCCCCCTTGGCCTGCAGGGTGGCTTCCAGCGTGGGGACACGGTCGAAGTGGTCCTCAAGCGCACGCTTGTTGCGGCCGGTGATCATCAAGATGTCGCTCAGGCCGACATTGACGGCTTCCTCAACGACATACTGGATGGCCGGCTTGTCGACGACGGGGAGCATTTCCTTGGGCATGGCCTTCGTGGCCGGGAGGAACCTGGTACCGAGGCCCGCTGCGGGGATGACGGCCTTGCGGACGGAAGCATTGGGTGTAGTCACTCGACTAATCTAACGGAGGTACCAAAACTTTAGGTAATAACTACAGCCGGGCAGGGGCCCGGGGCCGCCGGCGGCTTCGGCCGGGACGGCACCAGGTGGAAGGCCGGGCATGAACACATCGAAGGACGGGATCCGCGCCAGCCACCGGTCACAGCGCGCAGCGCTCAGGCGGGCGACGCTCGACGACGCGGGGGCCGCGATCGCCAGGCATGGCCTTGCGTGGGCCACCAAAATCACCGCGGGCGGATCCGGGACCTTTGCCGCCTATCTGGGGGTGGGCACCGAACCACCGACCCTCCCCTTGCTGAAGGCGCTGCACGCCGCCGGACACCGCGTGCTGCTGCCGGTCTGCGAACCCGGCCTTGACCTGAGCTGGGTCTACTGGACTCCAGCCTCAGGCTTTGCCCGCAGCCGCTATGCGCCGATCCAGGAGCCCGTCGGAGACCGGCACGGAACGGACATCATGCAATCGGCCGTTGGCATTTTCCTGCCAGCCACCGCCGTCGACCGCTCGGGCAACCGGATCGGCCAGGGCGGGGGCTATTACGACAAGTTCCTCGCGGCGCTGGACGTGGTCCTGCCCGACCGGCAGCGGCCGGACGACGGCGGTGCGCCGGCCCCGCTGCCCACCGCCGCCGTCGTCTATGACTCCGAAGTCCTGCCCGCCGGCAGCATCCCGGCGGAGTCCTTCGACCGCAAGGTGGCGGCCGCCCTCACCCCGGGCGGTGTGATCCGCCTGCTCTGAAGGCACGTTGCCGGGGTGGTAGAATTGGCACTCAGGCCCTGCGACTGCTAAGGATGGACCTAAGTCGATAGAAACTATCGGCCGCGATCCTGACCGGACAGCACGGGACCTGCTCGTTTGTCCCTGAGGAGGATTTCCAGTGCCCACGTATGCATACGCCTGCAAGGACTGCAGCCACGCCTTCGAGATTGTGCAGTCGTTCACCGACAACTCCCTGACGTCCTGCCCCGAGTGCCGGGGGACACTGCGCAAGAAGTTCAACAGCGTTGGCGTGGTCTTTAAGGGCTCCGGATTTTACCGGACAGATTCCCGTGACGCCAAAGGCAGCACCGTCTCCCCCGCCCCCGCGGCGACCCCGGCGGCGGCCCCTGCCCCCGCAGCCGCGGCCGCGAGCTAGGCAACCGCAGCTCGCGCCGGCTGCCGTTTATCCACATAGGCGTCGCAGCCTCTGCCCCCACGTCCCGCCAGCGCCTAGCGTGGCCGGATGGCAACCGCCGCGATCCCAGCACACGCGTCTTCAGTACTCGGTCATTCAGTCCACGGGCATTCAATACCTCGGCGTTCAGTACGCCGGCAGGTAGCGTCCCCGCACGCATCCCGCTTTACGGACTTCACCGGCGCGGTTTTCCGCGCCGGTTTTCTGCTCCCCGGCGGCCGGTCTCCGGGCCCGCGCGCCCCGGTTCCGCGTTCGGCAAGGCCCGCCAGCCAGGCAGGGCCCAGAAGGCCGGGCGGACCACCGGGGCGCCGCCGCCTGAAAGGCTGGCTTAACCGCAACCGGCGGTTGGCGGTGGCCTTGCTCCTGTGCGCCGCCGCCGGGATCACCGTCCAACAACTCACACCAGCCCCGGCAGACACCGTCATTGCCCTCGCTGCGGCCCGGGACCTGCCGGCCGGGAAGGTCCTCGACGCCGGCGATGTCGCAGTGCTCAACATCCCTCAGGAGTTACTCCCTGGCGGAGGTCTCAACTCGCCCGCCGCCATCGAGGGGAAGCAACTGGCCATCGCGCTGCGCCAGGGCCAGCTGCTGTCCGATTCGCAGCTCCTGGGCCCGGGACTGCTGGCCGGCAAGCCGCCCGGCTCCGTGGCCGTGCCGCTCCGGATGGCCGATTCAGCCTCGGTCCAGCTGCTCTCCCCCGGCCAGCTGGTCGACGTGGTGCTCTCAAGCGGCAACGGTTTTGACCAGGCGGCCACGTCTGAGGTCCTGGCCGAAGCGGTGCCTGTGTTGTGGACCTCAGCGCAGGGCGGCAATGCGGACCAGTGGCTCGCTGCCGGCGATGCGGACGGCCTCATGGTTGTGGCCGCAGATGCGGATCAGTCGCGGCGGCTGGCCGGCGCCTCGAGCCAGGGAAAGCTGTTCTTTGTCCTGGTGGCCGCGCCTCCCGGCTAGGCCCGTGGCGCAGAAGCCGCGCCTGAAGCTAGCCCCAGTGCGGCGGCTTCTGCTCCTGCAGCCAGGCGTCGTGGTCATAGCTGTCCGGCTGGTCGCCCCAGCGCCGCGGGTCATCCTCGGCGGCCTTGCTCGGCAATACCTCTGATCCCTCCGCCGCCGTGGCGGGCGGGGCTGCGGCAGGCGCGTGCCTGCCGCCAGGCTCGCGGCCGCTGCCGGTGTTTGTGGTGCTGTTGTCTGCGTTCGTGCTGCTACCGTCAGCGTTCATGCCGTCGGCCTCCTTACTGCCAGTTGCTGCTGCGTGCTGGTGCCCCTGATCCGGCTCGGACGAGGCCCTCGCCGCTTCGCGGGCGTCGTTGACGGCCAGGTTTTCCACGTCATCGTCGAAGAATCCGGGCGAGGTCCGGTGCCGGCTGGGCACGGCCGGTTTCTCCAGCCCCAGGTACCCGCCGATCCGGTCGGCACAGGCCGAAGGATCCGTAAACACTTCAATGGTCCAGAGCGGCATGTAGCGCCAGCCGAGCCGCTCCAGCTGCTGCGGCCGGAGCCTGCTGCGTTCGCGCACGGTCATCCGCCGGTACTGTTCGGTGCCGTCGGACTCGATGGCCACGGGACGCGGGATCTCGGCGTCATCGTGGCCGATGGTGTGCAGCGGGTCGGCCGCGGCCACCATGTTGAGGACGCCGTCGTACTGGTGCCACACCCGTGCGCCGCGGGCCCGGAGCCGGTCGCCCAGGTCGGCCACCAGCGGGTCGGCGCCGAGCGCCTGCTCGCTGGCAGCGGCACGGGATGCCGGGCTGCCCAGATCGGAGTTGCCCGCGATTTCCCGGTCCAGCAGCTCATAGAAGTCCACGGCCCCGTGGCTCAGCCGGGTGACGTCCAGGTCTTCGGGACGGAAGCAGCTGAGCACATGCAGGGAGCGGCGGGCGCGGGTCATGGCGAGGGCAAACTTCGCCCGGCCGCCGGCCGCCGAGAGCGGGCCGAGGTTGTGCAGTGCGCGCCCGTGCGGGGTCCGCCCATATCCCGGGGAGAAGATCACGTGGTCGCGGACCAGGCCCTGGGCGCGGTCCAGGTCCACCACCCGGAAGGATTCGTCCCCCGCGGTGAAGAAGCTCGCCAGCAGCGGATAGTTGGGCAGCCGCAGCCGGATGGACTCACCGATCCGGGCGGCGTGCCGGAGGCTGCCGGTGACAACGGCCAGCGATGTCCGCGGCCGGAGGCGGGCGTGTTCGAAGACAAGCTCGACGGCGCGGTTTACTTCGGCGACGACAGATTCGACCCCGTCCTGGTCCGCGCTGGGCAGCCCCGTGCCGTCGGGCAGGTATTCCAGGGTCAGGGCCCGGTCCAGCCCGGTTGCGGACTGCCCCTCGGGGAGCCGGCGGAGCCCGCCGTCGTAGAATCCCTTGCTCAGCTGGCGCACAAGGTCTTCATCGACTGCGCGGTACACGGTGCGCAGCGTCCGGACAGGCAGCACTGCGGTGAGGGCCCCGTAGGCGCTTTCCACCCCCTGGTGCGAGCTCTCGCCTGCGGCGAGCCGCTCCACCCCGACTGTGAAGGTCCTGGGGCTGGCGATCCTGTCGTCCCCGAACGCCACAACCTGCCTGGCCCGCGCGATGGCGGGGAGCACGGCCTGCAGCGAGGTCGCCTCGGCGTCGAGAATGACGACGGCGTCGAACTTCTGCTCGATGGGCAGCAGGCCGGACATGAGATAGGGGCTGACCGACCAGACCGGCACGAGCGTCGGCAACAGTTCGAGGGCCTGCCCGGTCAGGGCGGCGAGGGTCACGCGGCCGTCCTTGAGCAGGCTGCGCAGCAGGTCCGCCTCCCGCGGGTGCTCCGAGATGGCCACCTTCCAGCGCCCGGCGAGCTTCCAGCGCAGGCGCGCGGCGCCGCTGGCGATGTGCGCGTTGTCCGCGAGGCGGTATTCTGCCTCCAGCTGGCGCAGCGCGTCGCCGTCGGACATGGCGAGGTAGTCGTCGCCGCTGATCATGGCCTCAAGGGCGGACTGCCACCAGGCCAGTTCAAGTTCCGCCGCGACCGATTCCGCCGGGACCTCCCGCTCCGCAAGGTCGGCAAGCAGTTCACCGAGGCCGTGTTCGCGCATGTTTTCCACGAGCAGCGTCCGCTCAGGCAGGGTCTCAAGCGTGCCGGTGTCGGCGACGAGCCGTTCCAGGCGCTCCATAAGTTCTTCGTACGGCGTGGTCAGCAGTTCGCCGCCGGCCGCGGTGTGCTTGACAGCCAGGCCAAGCTGCGCCAGTTCGGCCCCAAGCTCGCGGTAGAGGGCGGTGATCTCGACGAGCCCGGAGGGGACGGCCGGGTGGCGCTGGGTTGTGGCGTAGCCGGACCAGGCGGCCCGCTGGTCCTGGACCAGGACGAGCGAACTGTGCAGATCCGCGATGTGCACCCCAGGCCGGACATACTCCTTGGCGACCCGGCGCAGGCGGGAGCGCTGCATGGAGGGCATCTCGATGTTCCGTTCCCGCCGCCAGGCGGACGCGGCGGTCGCGGAGATGAGGTCGTGCACCGGCCGGTCGAAGATGTCCGGGGTGAACTTGTCGAGGCTTTCACGTACGGCGACGAGGAGTTCGATCTGCTCGCCCCACTCGGCAAATGTGCTGCCAAGGCGGATTTCGGCGTGTTCGGCGACGCCGTTCATGCGTTCGCGCAGCAGCGGCAGCTTGCCCGCGACCGAGACGGCCACCTGCTGGGCTTCCTGCGTTTCCTTCCGGGTCAGCAGGCGTGCCCCGTGCCAGGGACTGGTGGTCGAATCCCGGCTGAAACTGCCTAGTTCCGCTGCCCGGCGGAGCCGGCCGGCAAGTTCCTCGCGGTCGCGGATGCTGTCCAGCACGCTGCGCTTGAGCCGGACGGTCGTGGCCGGCGCCGGCTGGATCGACGTCAGTTCGGCCAGCGACTGCATGGCCTCATACGGTGAGCAGCCCCACCGTTGGCGGACGTTGTGGAGCGACGCGACGTGGTCCATGAGGGCGTGCCGGTGCTCGGTGAGGGTGGTGTGCAGGTTGCTCAGCTGCGGTTCAAGCGACTTCTCGTTGCGGACGATCGCGCGGACCAGCTGGCCCTTGAGCTGCAGCGGGGTGGCGTTTCCGGACAGCTGGAACAGCATCGAGTCGAGGCCGAGCGTCTCCAGCTGGGAGGAAATTTCGCCGAGGCTGGCGCGTCTGTCCCCCACTACCAGAACGGTCTTGCCCTCATCAACGAGCGATCCGATGACATTGATGGCTGTCTGGGTCTGGCCGGTGCCCGGCGGGCTGCTCACAACGAGCGAGTCCCCCGCCCGGGCGGCGTCAACGACGTACTGCTGGTCGGCGTCGGCGTCGAGCAGGAGCAGTTCCTCGGCGGGGTCGCGCTCATCGGTGCTCGGGAAGCGGCCGGCCTTGAGCTCGGGGACATCCACGGAAGCCCCGGAGGCAGCGCGGGCCAGTGCGGTGACGAGTGCGTGGTTCTCGTTGATCCAGGGGTCTTCGAGGTTGCCGGACAGGTCCGAGAACGTGGAGACCAGGAGGTTGTGTTCGACTTCGGCGCCGTGGATCGGCTGGATGAGCGTGCTGAGCCGGTCTAGGACGGGCTGCGGATCGAACCGCGCGGTGCTGTAGGCCATCCGTGTCACGGCGTTGACGTCGAAGACGATCCCGTGGATGGTCTTCAGGTGGCGGATCAGGGCGGGGTTGATCCGGGCCTGCTCGGTGAGCTGCAGCTCGTAATCGTCCTCGCCCGGCCGGACGGTGAGGGAAATGGCGGTGAGCATGACCGGTGCCGAGACGCGCTGCGGCTTGCCCCCCACAGCGGAGGTCCAGACGACCGTGCCGGCGGAGAAGTAACCGGCGTCGATGCCCCGGTCGTTGGCAAGTTCGAAGATTTTCGAACGCAGGTTCCGTGAGGCACGCGCGGCGACGACATACTGCTCGCGGTCGCGGATGAGGGTGGACAGCCGGGTGCGCCGGCCCGCCATGAGCTGGGCCAGCCCGGACGGGTGCGCGTTGGTCAGGTCGATGGAGCCTTCGGGCGTTTTGGTGAAGCGCAGCATCGTATCTGCTCCGGTGACGGGTTTGAGCCCCGACAGCCATTTCCTGAGCTCCTCGGAGCCCTCGGGGTGGCCTTGACCAACTGACACTGCTGCCTTCTTTTCTGTGCTCGCTTTTTCTGGACTCGCGTGTGCTCGGCTCGCGCTTATTGGGCTCGCCTCTACCGGGCTCGCATTTTCCGTGCTCGCGCGTGACGCCTTGGACCATACCGGCATGCCTTCGAGCGTAGCCCGAATCGGCCCCAAGCAAGAGCCCGCAACACTGGCACCGGTCAAATTGCACGGGAAATGCCGGATTATTTACCGGCCCGATTTCCCTCACCCAGACGAATGGCCGGCCCCGTCAGGAGGCCGGCCATTTCACTCGCCTGTTTTCAGCAGGCTATTCCCATTCGATGGTTCCCGGCGGCTTGCTGGTGACGTCCAGCACCACGCGGTTGACGCCGTCCACTTCGTTGGTGATCCGGTTGGAAATCCGGGCCAGCAGATCGTACGGAAGCCGTGACCAGTCCGCGGTCATGGCGTCCTCGGAGGACACCGGGCGCAGCACGATCGGGTGGCCGTAGGTGCGGCCGTCGCCCATGACGCCGACGCTGCGGACATCGGCCAAGAGCACCACCGGCATCTGCCAGACCTCGTTGTCCAGCCCGGCCGCGGTCAGTTCCGCTCGGGCAATGGCGTCAGCCTTGCGCAGCAGGTCCAGGCGTTCCTTGGTCACCTCGCCGACAATCCGGATGCCGAGGCCCGGGCCGGGGAACGGCTGGCGTCCGACGATTTCCTGCGGCAGGCCGAGCTGGGCGCCGACGGCGCGGACCTCGTCCTTGAACAGGGCGCGCAGCGGTTCAACGAGTTCGAACTGCAGGTCCTCGGGAAGGCCGCCCACGTTGTGGTGGCTCTTGATGTTGGCCGCACCTTCGCCGCCGCCGGATTCGACGACGTCGGGGTACAGGGTGCCCTGGACCAGGAACTTGATTTTCTCGCCGTGCGCGGCCGCCTCGGCGATGATGGCGAGCTCGGCCTCTTCAAAGGCGCGGATGAACTCGCGGCCGATGATCTTGCGCTTCGTCTCGGGGTCGCTGACGCCGGCGAGGGCGGTCTGGAAGCGTTCCTGCTCGTTGGCAACATAGAGCTTGACGCCCGTCGCGGCAACGAAGTCGCGTTCCACCTGCTCGGCTTCGCCTTCGCGCAGCAGGCCGTGGTCCACGAAAACGCAGGTCAGCTGATCGCCGACGGCGCGCTGCACGAGGGCGGCAGCAACGGCGGAATCGACGCCGCCGGAGAGCCCGCAGATGACCCGCGCGTCGCCGATCTGTGCGCGGATCCGATCGACCTGCTCCTCGAGGATGTTGCCCGTGGTCCAGTTCGGTTCCAGCTTGGCGCCCTTGAACAGGAAGTTTTCCAGGACCTGCTGACCGTAGGCCGAGTGCTTCACTTCCGGGTGCCACTGCACGCCGTACAGGCACTTCTCTTCGTTGGCGAAAGCTGCAACGTCGGCGCCGGCCGTGGTCGCGAGGACCTCAAAGCCCTCGGGTGCCTCGTGGACGGAGTCGCCGTGGCTCATCCAGGTGCTCTGGTGCTGAGGCATCCCAGCCAGGATGGAGCGCCCTTCACCGATCGTGGTGGTCTCGGTGGCGCCGTACTCCCGGAGTCCGGTCCGGGCCACCTTGCCGCCGAGAGCGTTGGCCATGGCCTGGAAGCCGTAGCAGATCCCGAAGACCGGGATCCCGGCTTCGAAGAGGTCGGCGCCGACGCTCGGGGCCCCTTCGGCGTAGACGCTTGACGGCCCGCCGGAGAGGATGATGGCGGCCGGGTTCTTGGCCAGCAGCTGCTCGGTGCTGTAGGTATGCGGAACCACTTCCGAATACACATTCGCTTCCCGGACGCGGCGGGCAATCAGCTGCGCGTACTGGGCACCGTAGTCAACAACCAGCACGGGCTTGTGGGACGTCTGGGATGCAGTGGGAGTAGTCACCGTACCAGCCTACTTTGCGCTGCCGCCCGGCCGCACATTGAGAAGCCGTCCCGGCCGCCGAATCGGGCGCCGGGTAAGGGATCTCACACCCGTGCCCGCTCCGGCCTGCGGAGCGGAGCGCTGCGCGTCAGTAGCGCTGCGGTGCCTGCGGGTTCGCTGCGAGCTCGGCTTCCACCTCGGCATGGAACTTCTTCTCGACGAAGAAGGACAGGAAGGGAACGACGCCGCCGAGGGCCAGCACGATGAGCCTGGCGAACGGCCAGCGCATGAGGGACCAGAGCCGGAAGTTGGACATCAGGTAGACGACGTACATCCAGCCGTGCACGATCAGCACCGCGACGGAGAGGTTCAGGCCGCCAAGAACACCCTGCGGATCGGCATCGGCAAAGCCCAGGCCGAACGGCTGTCCGGTGACCGCGTTGGTGCCGCCGGCGAAGAGGTACTGGCCGAACGCGTACCGGGCGACCAGTTCCGCGCAGAGCAGCAGCAGCATGGCACCGGTGAGGTAGGCAAGCACTTTGTAGAACTTCAGGGCGGAGCGGATCTGCGCCTCGGTTCCGCCGAAGCGGCGCTTTTTGCCGTTGGCGCTTCCCGTTCCGGTGGACTGCTGCGGCCGGACGGCCGGCTGGGGCTCGATCATGATTGCACTTTCGGGTCTGTGGGGCGGGGTTTTGTAGGGTTCGGTTCTGCGGGGTTGGGTCCGTCGCCGGCGGGGTGCCCGCGCCGGGCGTGCTCCTCGTCGAGGGCGTCTTCGAGTCCGCGCCGGTAGTCGTCCTTCACCAGGCGCCACCAGATGAACAGCGCGAATCCGGCGAAAACAACCCACTCGGCGGCGTAGAAGAGGTTGAGCCAGTTGACTTTCTGGGCCGGCGGCTGCGGCCCGATGTTCAACGGCTTGACCTCGCCACCGGCGGCTGCCGCACCGACGGCCGTGGTGCCGGCCAGTTCGTTGTCCGCGGCAATGAAGCCGGGGTAGCTGCTGACCTCCCAGACGTTGATGAGTTCCGCGACCGAAACGGCGCTGGCCCGGCCGGGACCGGCGTCGGTATTGGGCACCGGCGCCTCGGACGGGATGAGCCTGCCGCTGAGTTCAATGGTGCCCGACGGCGGGGCCACGGCGTCCGCGGGATCCGCCACCCAGCCGCGGGCCACCGGGATCCAGGTCTGCGCCGACGCTCCGGCACCGGCCAGGGCGGGGGCGTCCGTGACGGCGAAGGCGGACACGATCCAGTAGCCCTTCGCGCCGTCATGCAGCCGGCCCTCGACCAGGACCTGCTTCTGCGGGTCGTAGCTGCCTGTCGCGGTCACCTTCTGGTCCGCGACGGATCCCGGGAAGAAATCGCCGGGTTTCAGCACGGAGGTCAGCGGCTTGAGTTCCTCGGTGGTGGCTGCGACGGGGGCTTCCGCCTGCGTCGACCGGCCGAACTGCCACTGGCTCAGCAGCACAAACACCCCGGAAATGACGATCGCAAACACAAGGCCTGCAATCCAGCGGGGCTTCAGGGCAGTTTTCAGCACCCCTTAACCGTACTTCGTCCTCGTGTAGAACAACGAAACGGCTGCCGGCGGGACTGGGCCACCGGGCAACTCCTAGTGGTCGAAGAAGACCAGGCTCGAGTTGATAAGTTCGGCGATGACTTCGCGGTCGTAGGCCCGGCGCAGTGACTCGCGGAACGATTCCTTAGACAGCGAGCGGGCCAGTGTGGCCAGTACCTCGAGGTGGTCCGAGAACGAGCTGGCTGGCGTGGCGATCAGCAACACCACCGTGGCGGGGCCGTCGGCGGCGCCGAAGTCGAGGGCCTTGCCGTACTTCGTGACACCCACGGCGATCGAGGTCCGGGAGACGAACTCGCTGCGGGCATGGGGCAGGCCGATGCCGCCCGGCAGCCCCGTGGCCAGCTGGTGCTCGCGGGCGTTGACGTGCTTGAGGAACCCCTCCAGGTCGGAGATCCGTCCGGCGGCATGCATCCGTTCCGCAAGCTGGGACGAAGCGTCGAGCTTGTCCACGGCATCCATCTCGAGGATCACCATCTCGGGGGTGGTGAGTTCGGCGTCATACCTGTCCAGTGGTTCCGCCAAGAGGTGTCCCTTCGAAGTGGCGTGGTGCAGGCCGTCCTGCAGCCCCGGCTTGGGGCTGCAGTCCAGCGTTGCCGGTCAGCGCAGCGGAACGATGTCCTCGACGCCCAGTCGCGCGGCGTCGGCGGATTCGTCATCCGGCTGCTCCTGGCTCAACCGCTCGGCGTCGACCCGGGCCAGGTAATGTTTGATTTCGCTCTCGCGCTGCGCGTCGCTCCAGCCGAGAACATCCCCCATAAGTTTAGCGACTACCGGAGCGGCGGACGCGCCCCGGTCCCACGCCTCAATGGAG
>JBKKDK010000377.1:0-5914 GCA_046708245.1 Arthrobacter sp. | reverse complement strand
GACGATGCCAAGACCCTGCTCGGCGGCATCTTCGTCGGCGACGCCTCCCCCTACACTTCCCTGCGCCCCATGCTGGGCCGCGAACTGGCAGCCGAACCCGGCGCGTACCTCACCGCCGCCGGCGGTGGCGACGCCCCGGACACCGAACTCCCGGACGACGCCATCCTGTGTTCCTGTAACAACGTCTCCGCCGGAACCATCCGCGACACCGTCAACGGCTGCGGGGCCTGCGACGGCAACGCCCCCGTGCAGGAACTCGGCGAGCTCAAGGGCTGCACCCGCGCCGGGACCAGCTGCGGTTCGTGCGTTCCGATGCTCAAGAAGCTGCTGGAAACCGAACTGACCAAGTCCGGCGTCGCCGTTTCCAAGGCACTTTGCGAACACATCGAGCTGTCCCGCCAGGAACTGTTCGAGACCATTCGCGTCCTGGAACTGACTTCCTTCGAGGAGGTCATGGCCAAGTACGGCACCGGTGACGGCTGCGACATCTGCAAGCCGACCATCGCCAACATTTTGGCCAGCCAGAACAGCGCCTACGTCCTGGACGCCGGCCGCGGCACCCTGCAGGACACCAACGACCGCGCCCTGGCCAACATGCAGAAGGACGGCACCTACTCGGTGGTCCCCCGCATCGCCGGCGGCGAGATCACCCCGAAGAAGCTCGGCGTCATCGCCGCCGTGGCCGAGAAGTACAACCTCTACACCAAGATCACCGGCGGCCAGCGCATCGACATGTTCGGCGCCCGGCTCGAGGAACTCCCGGAAATCTGGAAGGAACTCGTGGACGCCGGGTTCGAGTCCGGCCAGGCCTACGGCAAGAGCCTGCGCACGGTGAAGTCGTGCGTCGGGTCCACCTGGTGCCGCTTCGGTGTCCAGGACGACGTCGCCATGGCCATCCAGCTGGAACTGCGCTACCGCGGCCTCCGCAGCCCGCACAAGCTCAAAATGGGCGTCTCCGGCTGTGCCCGCGAATGCGCCGAGGCCCGCGGCAAGGACGTCGGCGTTATCGCCACCGCGGACGGCTGGAACCTGTACGTCGGCGGCAACGGCGGTGCCACCCCGGCGCACGCCCAGCTGCTGGCCAAGGACCTCGACGACGCAACGCTGCTCAAGTACATCGACCGCTACTTTATGTACTACATCCGCACGGCCGACCGCCTGCAGCGCACCGCGCGCTGGCAGGAAGAGCTCGACGGCGGCATCAAGCACGTCGAGGACGTCGTGGTGCACGACACCCTGGGCATCGCCGCGGACCTCGAAGCCGCCATGGCCAGGCACGTCGACACGTACGTGGACGAATGGGCCGACACCCTGAAGGACCCCGAGCGCCTGCGCCGGTTCCGCTCCTTCGTCAACGCCCCCGACCAGAAGGACGATTCCATTACCTTCGTCCCGGACGAGCGCGGTCAGATGCGCCCCGCCACCGCCGAGGAAAAGGCGCTGGCCGGCCAGCAACCAGTACTGATCGGGGCGTCCATCCCCATGAGGCCCCGCGATGAGAACGAGGTATAGGCATGCAGCTCAGCATTGATCTCACCGGCCGCGAAGTCCTGGTCACCGGATCGGACCACGCCGCCCGCCAGGCCGTCCGGCGCTACGAGGCCGCGGGAGCCGTCGTCTCCCGGCTCAGCACCCCGGCCGGCGCACCGAACGACGGCCCCCTGCCGGAGCGGCCCTTCCTGGTGGCCGCGGTCGACGACGGCCAGCCCGGCTGGGGGCCACTCCTGGAGCGGTGCCGCGAAAACGGCATCCCCGTCGCCGCCGAGCCCGCCGCGGGCCCGGCCGGCCACGTCACCCTGGTGGGTGGCGGCCCCGGAACCACCGAGCTGCTGACCGTGGCGGCCGTCAAGGCCCTGCGGGACGCCGACGTCGTGTTTTACGACCGGCTCGCCCCCTACCAGGAGCTTCCGGTGCTGAGCTCGGCCGAACTCGTGGACGTGGGCAAGCGCCCCGGCCACCACCCGGTCAGCCAGTCCGGAATCGAAGAACTAATGGTCGCTGCCGCCCTGGACGGCAAGAACGTGGTGCGGCTCAAGGGCGGGGACCCCTATGTCTTCGGCCGCGGCGGCGAGGAAGTCGCGGCCTGCGTGAAGGCCGAGGTGCCCGTCCGGGTCATCTCCGGCGTCACCAGCGCCATCTCGGTCCCGGCCGCCGCCGGGATCCCGGTCACGCACCGCGAGGTCAGCCACATGTTCACCGTGGTCTCCGGCCACGCCCCGCTGACCGAGAAGGAACACACCCACCTTGTCGGACTCGGCGGGACGATCGTGGTCCTGATGGGCATCGGCACCCTGCACCAGCTCGCCGCCGGGCTCCGCCGCGCCGGGATGCGCACGGACATGCCGATGGCCGTCGTCGAACGCGGGTACCGCCCCGGCCAGCGCACCACCATCGCCGACCTCGGCACCATCACCACCGCTGCCGCGGACTGCACCAACCCGGCCGTCCTGGTGATCGGCGACGTCGTCCGGGTGGCCGAGGCCAACCGCGGCTGCGCCGAAGCCACCGCCGAACTGGACCGGCTCGCCGCGTCCCTGATGGGCGCGTGAAGGAGTGAGTGCGCTCGATGCGATTGCCCCCGCGGCCGGAACCGCAGTACCCGGCGCCCATGACGCCGCAGTGTCCGAGGACAGCCTGGGGAAAGCGGAACTGCCGCTCGAGGGGTTCCGGATCGGCGTCACCTCGCACCGGCGCTCCCAGGACCTGATCGAAGCCCTGGAACGCCGCGGCGCCGAGGTGCTGCACGCGCCGGCGCTGAAGATTGCCCCGGTGCAGGAGGACCTGCGGCTGATCGAGGACACCCGCGCCATCATCGATGCCCGGCCCGATCTGTGCATCGCCACCACCGCCTACGGGATGCGCCGCTGGTGTGAGGCCGCGGACACCTTCGGCATCGGCGAACAGCTGCTCGAAACCCTCGGCGCCACCCGGATGTTCGTCCGCGGCCCCAAGGCCCGCGGCGCGGTCCGCGCGGCCGGACTCGCCGACGTTGGAATCAGCAGCGACGAAACCACCGCCACCCTCGTGGACATGCTCCTGGCCGAAGGGGTGCGCGGCAAGACCGTAGCCGTGCAGCTGCACGGCTACACCGATGTCCGGCAGCTGGAGCGGCTGCGGATGTCCGGCGCCACCGTGCTGACCGTCACCCCGTACCGCTGGGTCAAGCCCGACGGCGCCGACCGGCTGCCGCGGCTGATCGAGGCGGCCTGCACCGGCAACCTGGACGTGCTGACCTTCACCAGCGCCCCCGCCGTGGATGCGATGTGGAGCACCGCACACGAGATGGGGTTGTACAAACAGCTCGTCGAAAGCCTCAAAACAAACGTCGCCACCGCCGTCGTGGGCCCGGTCACGGCGCAGCCTCTGATCGATGCCGGCCTGCAGCCGCTCGTCCCGGAACGGTTCCGGATGGGCGCCCTCATCCGGCTGGTCTGCGAGCACCTGGCCCTGAACCACGTCCGCCGCCTGGACACTGCCTCGGGCAGCGTGGAACTCCGCGGCCGCTCGCTGCGGATCGACGGCGAGGCCGTGGACATGGCCCCGGCCCCGCTGCTGCTGCTGCGTGCCCTGCTCGGGGCCGGCGGGGCTGTGTTGTCCCGCGAGGCCCTGTCCGAGCTGCTGGAGCTGCGCGGCTCCGTCCACGCCCTGGACATGACGGTGAGCCGGCTGCGCTCCTCGCTGCCGGACGGCCGGCTGGTGGAAACCGTGGTCAAGCGCGGCTACCGGCTCCGGGTGTGAGCCAGTACATTACCGGCGGGTAAATATTGGCGAACGGGCCCCGGAGAAACGGCAACACCCGGGAAACACGCCGGAAAAACCGTCCGCCTACGCTGGGTGCATCAAGCACGCAGGCCACACCACCGGCCACCAGCGAAAGGGCCACACCATGTCCGCCATCTCCACCGCAGCACCCGATTCCCAGACCCGGCCCCGGATCGTCATCGCCGGGGCCGGCCCGGCTGCGCAGGCCCTCGTCCGGCAGCTGGCCGGGACCCCGTTCGCCGGCGGAATCACGGTCCTTAGCAACCGCGACAGCGCCCCGGACGAGCTCATCGAGCTTGCCGCCCTGCCGCAGGTTTCGGTCCGGTTCGGCCAGCCCGTCAGCTACATCGATCCCGACGGGCAGCGGGTGACCACGGCGGACGGACTGGAGTTCAGCTACGACCAGCTGGTCATCGCCACCGGGTCCTCCCCCGCAGCTTCGCCGCTCGACGGCGCCGGCCGGTGCCTGATCTACTCCACCATCGACGACGCCGACCGGCTGGGCGAGGCCATCAAGGACGCCACCGGGGTACTGGGCCGGCGTCCCCTCGGCATCCTGGTGGGCACCGGAACCGCCGCCGGGCAGGCCGAAGCCGTGCTCCGCGCCAAGGGCGTCCGTCCCGTCCGCACCACGCAGCGCCCGGCCGCCGTCATCCCGGGCCTTGCGGGGTCCACCCTGCCCGCCGCCGGGGTGGTCTTCGAGGACGGTTCCAGCATGAACGGGGACCTCGTGGTGCTGGCGGAGGAACGGATTGCCCGCGACGCGCTCTCGGTCAGCGCCGGGCTCAAGACCGCACCCCACGGCGGCATTGTGATCGGCCGGGACTTCCGGACCTCGGTGCCGGGCATCTGGGCGATCGGGGACGCCGCCGCGTTCGACGGCGTGCGGCTGGGACTGCTCGCAGCCGCTTCGTCCGCCGCCTCGGTGTGCGCCTCCCAGCTGCTGCAGGCCACCCTGGCCGCCCCCCTCGGCAGGGCCGCATAGGGGGCCCTGCCGGCAGGCCTGCTGTGGCAAGATGGACACCTGAGAAGCCAACCAGGCCCGCCAGGAAAGGGACCACCATGAGCAACGAAGCCACCACGGCCTCCGGCAGCACCACCCCCGCGACGCCGGACGCCCCGGCCGGGGCAGGCAACATTGCCTCCTACATCGACCACACCCTGCTCAAGCCGGAGGCCAGCGAGGCCGAGGTCCTCAAGGTCTGCGCCGAGGCCGCCGAATACCGGTTCAAGTCGGTCTGCGTGAACCCCATCTGGGTCAAGACCGTCAAGACCGCCCTCAAGGGCTCCGGCGTGTTGACCTGTTCGGTGGTCGGTTTCCCGCTGGGCGCCACCCCGAGCGACGTCAAGGCCTTCGAAGCCCGCGGCGCGGTGCTCGACGGCGCGGAGGAAGTGGACATGGTCATCAACATTGCCGCCGCCCGCGCCAACGACAGGGGTGCCCTGGTCGATGACATCGCGGCTGTGGCCGAAGCAGTCCACGACGGCGGGGCCATCCTGAAGGTGATCATCGAAACCGCGCTGCTCGACGACGACCAGAAGGTCCTGGCCTGCGAGGCCGCCGTGGAAGCCGGTGCCGACTTCGTGAAGACCTCCACCGGTTTCAACGGCGGCGGCGCCACCGCGGAAGACGTCGCCCTGATGCGCCGCACCGTGGGTCCGGGACTCGGTGTCAAGGCCTCCGGCGGCGTCCGTTCCCTGGCCGACGCACAGGCTATGATTGCTGCAGGTGCAACACGTATTGGCGCCAGCTCCGGCATCGCGATCGTCAAGGGTGAACAGGGTTCCTCCGCGTACTGATCCATACCGGCAACAGCCACAGTTTTGAGCCCCGCGGGGCCGAGGAGGAACGAATGTCCAGCAACACCCAGAAGAGCCAGACCCCGCAGGCCGAGAACAGCCTCGGCTCTAGCCTCGTCATCTTTTCCGTGATGATGGTCCTGTTCCTCGCGTCCATCTACTCGCTGTCGTTCCTGACGCTGGGCAACCCGTGGCCGATGGCCGTGTGCCTGGCCCTGTTTGCCGCCTCGTTCTGGATCCCGCAGACCCTCATGGGCCGCTCGGACTCGGCCGGCGAAGACTGACCAGCAGACTTAAACGGCTGAAGCTCCGGATTTTCCGGAGCTTCAGCCGTTTAACGGCGCTTTAGGGG
>JBKKDK010000376.1:0-7279 GCA_046708245.1 Arthrobacter sp. | reverse complement strand
GCCCAGCGCCAGCAGTGGCTTGACCATGAGGAGCCGTCCGAGCGGCCAGTCCTTGGGCCGGCCCGCACCCGCTAGTTGCTTATCAAGCCAGACAACGTAGCCAACGGGAGCCAGCTTCTTGGTGAGGGAAGCCAGTTGCTCGCCAGTCCTCGCCCGCCCTGTGTGCTCTGAAGACTTCGCCCCGAGGTTGGCCCGGACATTCCGAAGCCCGGCGCGGTCACCGGTGAAAGCAAACCAAACCATGCCGGAGAGAGGAACGATGATGGCCAGCACGGCGGCCATTGCTATGGGTTGCATGATGTTTCCCTCTCAGAACTTCGGCTTGATGAGTCGGCTCAGCCAGAAGGCACCCAGACTGAGCATGACTGCGGAGACCGCCATCATGATGTAGCCGGGAACGGTGGACGAGAACGTCTTGGCATAGACGGGATTGATGAACTGCAACGCGATGAACAACAGGATCGGCAACGCGATCAGGACCAGGGCCGAGACCCTTCCCTCGGCGCTAAGGGCCTTTACTTGGCGCCGGATCTGGTTGCGGTCGCGAATTGTCTCGCCTACGTGATCGAGTACTTCCGCGAGGTCCCCACCCACCTCGCGGTGGATTTCGATTGCCTGGGCAATCCAGCTGAAGTCTTCGTTCTTGGTCCGGTCGGCAACTTCCAGCAGCGATTCCCCGAGATCCCGGCCGATGCGGGTCTCGTTGACGATCCGGCTGAGTTCCTCGGCCATAGGAGCATCGCTTTCTTTGGCCGCCGCGTCGAGTGAGCGCAGCAGGCTGTGACCAGCCCGCATGCCGCCCGCGAGCATCCGCAACGTGTCCGGCACCTGGTCGTCGAACTTGGCCTGGCGACGTGAGATGAGGAACTGCAAACTGAGGACGAGACCGATCGGAGCGGCAATGATGAGCAGGACCGCAGCGAACATCCCACCCAGCAGGAACCCGGAGACGCCGGCTACTACGGTGACGATGCCAGCGAGCAGAAGGTAATCCGCAGGCTGCTTCTTCAGCCCCGCGCTGTCCAACCGGCGCCGGGAGAGAACGCCGGCAGGTTGGGGCTGAAGCCTGGCATCAATCACACCCAGGGTTGCGTCCGTGAGCTTGGTCAGCGCCGAGCTGTGAGCTGCGCTGCCGGGCCTTCGCCGCTCAGCCGAAATGACGTTTCTGGACTTCAGCATGACCCAGCAAACAATGACAAGGGCCACATAGACCAGGGCCAGTCCAAGGACCATGACGGCCGGAGATTCGGCGTCGGGAATCACCGGACGCCCCCGAGATGCGCGCCGAAGACGGCGGGGGAGATTGCGATGCCGAGTTCCACGAACCTGTCAGTGAACCGTGGCCGCACTCCGGTAGGTATCGGCTTGCCAAGGAACCGGCCGTTCGCGTCCACACCCGCGGAGTAATCGAAGACGAAGGCATCCTGGAGGGTGACAATGTCTCCTTCCATTCCCTGGACCTCTGTGATGTGGGTGACGCGGCGGCTGCCGTCCCGCAAACGGGTGATGTGGACAATGAGGTTCACTGCAGAGGCCACCTGTTCCCGGATGGCCCGTAGGGGCAGATCCATACCTGCCATCAGCACCAGCGTTTCCAGGCGTGCCACTGCATCCCGGGGCGAGTTGGCATGGACGGTGGAGATGGATCCGTCATGCCCTGTATTCATCGCCTGGAGCATGTCCAGCGACTCGCCGCCGCGGACCTCACCGACAACAATCCGGTCAGGCCGCATACGGAGCGAGTTGCGGACGAGTTCCCGGATCGACACTTCACCTCGGCCTTCAATATTCGCGGGCCGGCTTTCCAGCCGGACCACGTGCTCCTGCTGCAACTGCAATTCCACGGCATCCTCGATGGTCACGATGCGGTCCGTCTCCGGAATAAAGGAGGACAACACATTCAGGAGCGTGGTCTTGCCGGTGCCTGTGCCGCCGGAGACGATGATGTTCATCCGGGCCAAGACGCAGGCCTGGAGTAGTTCAGCCATTTCGGGTGAGAGGCTGCCAAACTCGACCAGTTTTTGCACCGTGAGGGCTTCCCGGGCAAACTTCCGGATGGTGAGCGATGGCCCGTTGACGGCCAGCGGCGGGATGATGGCGTTCACGCGCGAGCCGTCGGCAAGGCGGGCGTCTACAAGCGGTGACGATTCGTCGATCCGTCGGCCAACCCGGGAAACGATCCGCTCAATGACCCGGCGCAGAGCTTCGTCCGAGCTGAACTTGGCATCCGTTTTCTGCAGACTCCCGAACCGCTCCACGTAGATGCTGTCGTACCGGTTCACCATGACTTCCGTGACTTCAGGATCGTCGAGGAAACGCTGTATTGGACCGTGACCCAGTACGTCATCAATGATCTCCCGGGTTAGCCGCAGCCGTTCAGCCGAGGTGAGGGGAACTTGTTCCGCGTCCACGACCTCCTTGAGCTCGTCCTTGACCTGCTTGTGCAGCTCGGTTTCGTCCATGGAAGAGTCGGAAATCCGCGCCCCAAGCCGCTCATAGAGCGCCTGGCTTGCCCGTTCTTTAAGTCCGCGGAGAGCCTCGCTGGCTATGCCGGCGTTTGGTCCCGATTCCTCGACGAGCAGGGCTGCGCTGGCAGCATCGGCTGCTTTGGCTTCCTGGATCCGGCTCAGGGTAGGGGGCTGGACCGGACGGGCCGGCGGTTCCAGGAGAGCCGCTTCCACAGGCTTGTTGCCGTTTCGCAACTGGTCAAATCTGCTGGTGAGGCTCACTGGACTACCGCCCTTCGGTGGAGTTTGCGATGTGTTCGGTCCTGCCAGTTGGGCTTGAAGCGCTCCACAAGCTGCCGCAGGCCCTTCACGGCGACATCCCGCCGATTGTCCTGGAGGATTGGAACACCCTTGTTGGTCGAAAATGGCAGGGTGCGGGATCGCGGAATGGCAACATCGACCGGGACACCTATAGTTGCCTCAACATCGGGGACGGAGAGACCTCCCTTGGAATCGGCCATGTTCAGGACCACGTGCCGGCTTTCCGGCAGAAGGCCGAGCTCGTTGAGGATATGGAACCCCGTGCGGAGTCCGCGGATGCTCGGTACATCCATACCGCACACCCAGACGGCGTCCGTGGCCTGCTCCAAGGCGGCCAGGACATGCTCGCCGAGTCCGGGCGCAGTATCGATGATGACGTACTGGAACTCGTGCCTTAGCTGCGTGAGCAGGTTCGTGACGTGAGCCGCAGTAATCTTGTCCATTTCGACTGGGTTTCTAGGCCCGCACAAGGCGTAAATGTTGGCGGAGTGGAGTGTGAGGTAGGTCTTCAGCACCATCGAGTCCTGGCTCGCCGCCCCCGACACTGCGTCGGTGATGGTGTGTGCCGGATCCAGAAGAAGTCCGCTGGCGACATCGCCGAACTGAAGATCGAGGTCCACGATCACCACCCCCATCGGAGCGATCTTCCCGAGCCCCACCGCGATGTTGGTGGCGATGGTCGTTTTGCCAACCCCGCCTTTCGGAGACATCACCGCGATGACGCGGCCGCCGGAGACAGCTGCCGGAGCCTCCGCCGGGTTCGGAGTCAGACCCCGCCGCCGGCCGGCTGCCGCAAGGCTCTAACGCTCGACCATGATGCGAATGCCGTTGACGTCCGCCGCAGGGGACAGGATGTCCCGCACCCCCGACCGCATTGCCGCGAGTATAAGATCCGGGGTCTGCTCGGCAGCAAGCACGACGCTGATCTCGGGGTATTGCAGATCGATGAGGGCCGCGTGCTTGAGGGTTTCGTCCAGGTTCAGGCCGGGTCCCAGGATGAGGACTTCCGGAGGTTCACCGAGGAGCTGACTGAGGAATTCATCCGGCCCTTCCGGGAGGTAGTCTGCCTGGAACCATTGCAGGCTGCCGCTCATGCCGGCTGTGGCGGAACGGACCTTGCGTTCGAAGTCGCTGTTGGGCGTGATCAGTATGAAGCGGCTCATCGGAATACCCTGATGCGTTCCATGACGCCGGCGTTGTCCTGCGTCGAGCTGCCCGGTTCCTTGCTGAGGTACACCTTGCCGAACTCGATGGCGTGGACGATTTTTTCCACGTCAACCGCGTTCCTGGCCACGGTGACCATGTAGCCATTGCCGCCGGCCTGCGCAGCACTCGACTTGGATCCGAGGGCCCCGTCCGAGGTCTTTTCGGTGGTCGCTGCCTGGTCTTCAGCGACTGCGCCAGTGGCGTTCTGGACGGCGGTCACGAGGACTTTATGGAACAACAGCTGCGACTGGTCGGGAAGGTTCAGCTTCTCATTCTCCGGGAAGGAGAGGACCACGCCGACGGTGTCACCGGCCTTCAGGCTGCCGCCAACGATCCGCTCCATAGGCAGCTTGACGGTGACCTCCTGGAGTCCAGTTGGGACGGCTACCCGGCCCGCGCCCAGCAACTGTGCGGGCTCAACCATGCGGCTGGCCAGGAGTTGTTCGCCGGGAACAAGTCCAACGGCTGATACTTTCTGGCCGAGCTCCGACAAAGTGGAGACACTGTCGCTGGCTAATGCCGACTTCGGTATAGATTTCTTTACTGCCGAGTCGCCGAAGTTTGCGGCGGATGTTCCGGCCGCGATTTCTTTTTGGATCACGTAGACCTCTGTGGTCTCCGTGTTTGCCAAGGCGCGCCGATCGGCGCCCTGGACGTAGGACACAAGCAGAACTGTCCCGATAATTGCCACAACTAGTGCAGCTATGCCTCCCAGTAGGCGAGCTTTCAATTCTTCCACCCCTTTAGAAATGAATCAGTTTTTATTTTGTGAGACCGATGATAATTACATTGCCGTTTGGGGTGGTTGAGCCACCCGTAAAAATCGAAGGATCGGCAGCGTATCCGATAAATGTTCCGTACAGACCTTTTTCGCTTCCGTGAAAGACATTCGTCGGATCGTAGGAATTTCCGGCAAACTTCCAACCCAAGATCTGAAAGCCCGCCCATTTTTGGATCATGTAACGCACATTGCTGCCGGTACATGGCGAGAGAATTGATGTGCAGGTGTAGGCGTAGACCGGTACCGCAACGGTTTCCCCCACCAGCGAGGAGTTGAACAGTGCGCCGCAGCCATTAGGCATCGCCCCGCCGGCGCTGGTCAGGCTCCACTGTCCGACTTCTGCGGTCACCTGGCATCCCGTGTTTCCGTCCGGAGCGAGCCAAGCGAAGCCACCCGGAATGATCTGGCCGGAGGGGTTCAACGCGTTGCAGTCCACTGCACCGCCGCCGCCGCCTTGGGTCAGAATCTTGTGGGGCAGCCCGTCATCAATGAATTCGCAGGGCGCGAGGGTTAGCGGGAGGATGCTCCGCCCGCGTGTCGGGTAGAGCCAGTTAGCTGTTGCTTCCGCCCCGACACCCACATCAGGTGTATTCAAGGCGTTGGCAAAAAGCTTGCTCAGAAATCCGGAGCCGTTGGCGCCATTAGTGGTCGACGTGCTGACAGTGACTTCACCGTCAACGCTGAGATCAACAAAACGGACGTTGGAGACTCCGTCCTTGGAATTTTGGTTTGCCAGTAGGGCGGCGACGGCGTTCGCGTCGCCCTGGGTGCAGCCCCCTGTGACGGAGCAGATTTGTGCACCCGCCAGGGCTCCCGCGTCTGCGGCACTCTGCAGTTCCGCCCGTTCAGCGTAGATCTGGCCGACATCGACGGCGATGGCGCCGACTCCGATGAGGACGAGCATCATCACGGCGACGAGTACGCCGGCGACGCCCCTTTCGCTGTCCGGATCCTGCCCGCGTTGAGTGAGCCTTTTCACCGTTCGCATCGCATTGCTCCCTGTCCAGAGACGCTGACCGTCGAGCCGAAGAAGGTCGTGAGCGCCGGCATGCTGAAGGCCACGGTCGCCGTGACTGTGGCGCCGGGCGAGCAGGCGCCGGGCGCGAAGCTGACGTTAGCCGGGGCCAACGCGACCCCGGGGGCCCCGTTTACGGCCGCGGCGGCAGCCTGGCCGGCGTCGTTTGTGACCGCCATGGTGCGCGCCGCTTCGCGGGCGGCCTGGGTCACGGAGATCTGAAGGTTGTAAAAATGCGAAAACTCCACGATCGCTACGACGATCACCAGAATGAGTGGCGCAATTAGGGCAAATTCGACGGCTACCGCCCCGCGTTCCCGCCCACGGCGTACTTTGCTGCGTTTCACAGTTTCCCCCCGAGGAATGTGCAGCTGGATCTAATGGAAAGTGCCGCGCCCGCGCTGGGCTGACGCGGCACTCCTTAGGCTGAGACCTGATGCTTGAAGCGGACTACCAGCCGGTGACGGTGGCTCCGAGATCGGTGAAGAACGTGTTCAGGGCCCGGCCGAAGATGCCGACCCCACCCACGATGATGAGCGCAATGAGACCCACGAGCAGTCCGTATTCCGTTGCGGTCGCTCCTCGTTCCGGTGTGAGCTTGTCCTTGACGCCGGCGACAAAAGCGAGCATTGAGACCATGAGACCAGTCATTTTATTGTTCCTTTTCCAGAGTTTTGAATAGTGGGACGGAATTCCAGCAAATCCCCGTTGCTAACCCCCTGGAGTTCCGTTGGGACAACAATTGCACGGCGATTAAGGCCCCGGCAATGAACCTGACTACTCGACTTCTGGGAGGGAAATTGGTGCCATTACGTAGTCGAAAAGGAGGTGTACTCAGTTTTCAGGCAGCACGAAAGGCCCGACTACTTGGTTTGGTAAGCGAACTTGCCAGTAGTGCCGGCTGGCGGAGTTGGTGGCCCTTAGGGAACCAGCAGGATGACGGCGAGGCAGGCCGCAAGCATGGACGGCCCGTAGGGGACTTCCGTTGGCTTGTTCCCGCGGTTTTTGAGCACCAGGACCAGCGAGGCGAGGCCGCCGGCCACGAAGCCCAGGGCCGCGCCGTAGAACAGCTGGGTCCAGCCTAGGTAACCTAAGTACAGCCCGAGCGGTGCCGCGAGCTTCACGTCGCCCATTCCGAGGCCGTTTCGGCTGGTTAAGGCGAGAATCAGGTAAAGAACGAACATTATTACGGTGCCGGCCGCGGCTCGGACCAAGTTTTCCGGAGCTCCGTGTGCTCCGGCAGACATGGCGAGCAGGATCAGGCCCACTCCCAGCAGGGGGACTACCAGCCGGTTGGGCAGCAGGTGGTGCACAATATCGATCCGCGCCAACTGGACGCCGGCGACTCCCAGCACCAGGTACGCGGCCAGCTCCGGGGAGAAGCCGAAACGCCACGCAAGCAAGGCTGACAACACAAACGTGACGGCCGCCGTCGTGATTCTGGGCAACGCTGACGGTGCACCGGCAAGATGGGGGAGCGCGCGGCGGGTGGCGAAGTCGGCCAGCAGC
>JBKKDK010000375.1:0-3724 GCA_046708245.1 Arthrobacter sp. | reverse complement strand
AAAACGCCAACCAGATCCTGGCCTTGAAAATTTAGGGGATTGGCCGCCTCCGGTTCCCAGCATTCCCGCTGGTCTCCCTCTCGGCGACTTAGAAAACAATACACCCACCCAACCCCCACCGCAACTCCGGACTGCAGGTTCCTCCCCGGCCCTGAAAACCGCGCCAGCGCTGGTCAGAACGGCGCGCCGGGGCGCCGGGACTGCGGTCCGGCTGTGCGACGAGGATCTGTGCAGTGCATCACCCGAATGCGGGCCGGTGCGCCGTGGATTGTTTGCCCCAGCGGTCCGTCCGCGGCCGGCCCTGTTATCGGCGCAGACCGCTGTGCCCGTGCTGCCTTGAGATAGATCGGTCGTCCGGGGTCCGCGCCTCCCCTAGTCCGTGCATGGTTTTGGTGCCATGGCTGCTCCTATTTCGCCGGCGTTGCGGCGTCCGCCCGTTTTCGACTCGCCTTAGTGTGATTGTTGACCGAGCTGTGGCGGCCTCCGCGGAGCTGCCAGGATGACCTGTCCGCGGATCCCGATGAGGCAGGCGGCCTCATCATGGGGAAGGTGACCAGCTCATCAACGCGCTCGGGGTCCTGCCGGCCACTTTGCGGAGAACCCTGGCATGGGACCGGGGCTCCGAGATGGCCAAGCACGCCGAAGTCACCGCGGCGCTGGGAACTCCCGTGTATTTCTGTGATCCAGCCCGTCCCTGGCAACGTGCGTCGAACGAAAACGCCAACAGTTTGCTCCGTCAATACTTCGGGAAGGGAGATGACCCGAGCGCGGTAGAACCGGCAGATGTCCTGTTCGCCGCTGATGAGATCAACAGCCGTCCCAGAACCGTCCTGGATTGGTCCAGCGCAACCGCCAGATGCGCCGTCTATCACGTGGCTGCGGGGAAGTCCGGTCCAAGGCGCGGCAGAAGCGAGCCAACCGCTGCAGCTCTTGCTACTTCGTGCTACCGGCGTTGTCGAGCAGCTGACGGAACTGGGCTTCGGTGTTCAGGGTGAGCTTCTTTCCGTCAAGGAAGAAGGTGGGAGTACCGGTGACTCCAAACGCTTTTCCGTCTGCAACGTCCTGGCTGATCCGGTCCTTGGTGGCCTGATCCGCGACTGCGGCGTCATATGCGGCCATGTCTAGCCCTAGTTCGTTGGCAAAGGTCCTGAACAATGCTGCTTGGGAGTCCTGCTCTTCGCCCCACTGCGGCTGGGTCTCGAAGAGCTTGGCTGCCATTTGCTCGTACTTGCCCTGCGGGGCAGCTGCTTCAACCGCCAAGGCGGCGGTTCCAGAGTTGGCGTGCCCGGGCAGGGGGAAGTAACGGTGGACGAACGTGATCCGGCCCCCGTACTCCTGCTTGAGCTCCTGCACGAGGGGTTCAGCGGCACGGCAGGATTCGCATTCGAAGTCCAGAAACTCGACCAGCTGGGCCTTCTCCGTTGCGGGACTGGTGAGCCGGTGGCTGTCATCCCGAACCAGCTGCGCGTCAGCGGCAGCCGCCGGCGCGGTCGCTGAGGGCCGGTTCGCGGTGAGCACCGCATACCAGATCACCCCGGAGGCGAGCAGGACCCCGAGGACGGTCCAGATCGCGATCCGGACGTTCCGGGCGGTCGTGAGGGCACTCAACGATCCACCGGCGTCGTCCCGAGGGTCAGGGTCGCCGGGGCCGGCTTCGCATCAGCCGGGCACCCGGCACAGCAGGCACCCTCCTGGTCCACCTCAACTTGTGCCCCCGATACTGCCGGGAACGTGGCGGGCGTTGCATCGGCAGCGGCTGGTGCGCAGCAGTCATCCTCTTCTGCACCATGCTCACGGCCGCGGCCAGGTGCCTCGTCTGTATGGGGGATGGCGCAGCAGGCTTCGCCGCGCCAGGCGTTGATGCCTTCGCGGACGGCGATGCCGGCGATGACCAGGGCGGCGCCGGCGTCTGCCCACCACCAGCCCAGGGTGCTGTTTAGGACCAGCCCGACAAGCAAGACCGCAGAAAGATACGTGCACAACAGGGTTTGTTTCGAATCAGCAACGGCGGTGCGGGACCCGAGTTCCCGGCCGGCCCGGCGCTGCGCCCAGGACAGGACAGGCATGATCGCCAGGCTCAGCGCCGCGATCACAATGCCGGGAGTGGAGTGCTGGACCTCTTCCCCTTCGGTCAGTGACCGGACAGCGTCCAAAGTCACGAAGGCGGCGAGGGCGAAGAAGGAGATCGCGATGATCCGCAACGTCAGGTGCTCACGCCGTTCGGGGTCTTTCGCGGAGAACTGCCACGACAGCGCCAGGGCCGAGGTCACCTCGATGACCGAGTCCAGGCCGAAACCGATCAGTGCGGCAGAGTCGGCCTCGTTCCCGGCCCAGAGGGCCACGACGGCTTCGATGAGGTTATAGGTGATGGTCGCGGCGGCGAAGATCCGGATCCGGAGGTTCAGCACGGCACGGCGTTCGGCACTTGGCGCGTGCAGCAGCGCCGTCATGCGAAGCACTCCCCGTCCGGGGCGCAGCAGGCTGGGTCAACGGCCAGGACCACACCGATCAGGTCCTTGATCGCGTGGCCCAGCCGCGCGTCGGCGAGCTCATACCGGCTCCGCCGCCCGTCCGGGACAGCAACCACCAACCCGCAGCCGCGCAGGCACGTCAAATGATTCGACATGCTCTGCCGCGACACCCCAAGGGAATCGGCAAGATCAGAAGGGTAGGCGGGGGCATCAGAGAGGGCGAGAAGAACCCGGGCGCGGGTAGGGTCCGAGACCGCATACCCAAACCGGGCCAGCACAGGCGCCTGCGTGAGCGTTTCCATAAACTTAAAGTACAGCCGTGGATGTATTCACGCAATTCTGTACCTACGCCTGCTTTCACCCGGCGAACACCCCCGCCTGCCCGGAAGTAGTAGTACTAGTCTCCTAACCCACGCCTCACCTGTTACGTTCAGATCAGACCTGTTGCGACGTTTGGACTTCGCGGTCTACCCAATGCGATTCCGGTTTCCGGCGCCAGCCGCGAATAAGCCGGCGAAATGCCGTCGGCCGAGCTCAGCTGGCCGGGTAGAACTGAAACTGCCGGAGTTCCTGCGAGCAGCGGCAGGCGACGGCGATCATCGCGGCCCATCCGAGAGCCGCCTCCCGCGAGGGAAGCTCGAGAACGGTGTAGCCGCCGTTGGGCACCGTGTGGCCTGGATACGTGCCCTCGGTGGCGGTGCCGTCTGCGGCCACGAGTACCGGGCCTACGTCCTCATCGATCCCGCCGCCGAAGACGTACACGCCTGTCGCCTTGGCCTCCTCGATGACGGCATGCGCGGCTTGGACCACCGCGTCGAAGTCCTCCTCGGGGATCACCATGGCCTCACCGCGGAACGAGATCAGGTACTTTGTCATTCGAGGACTCCTCTGCTCCGTCGGCTGTTCGCTGCGGCACGCTTCAGTGCCCAGCCCGATTTTGGCCTCGTCGCACGACGTGTGGTCAGGGTAGAGCACCATCTAAAGCGCGCGCCACCCCACGGCCGACTTCTCGGGGTTCGAGGGCATGGCCGGCAAGGCGCCCGGTGGCTGCTTGAGGCTGGCGGCTCCAGGTGCCGACTACATCTCCAAACGTAAGGGCCGTTAAATGCGGGAGAGCCTCCGGACTGTGTCTGGAGGCTCTCGACCGTTTAATGGTGTTCCGGCGGTGACCTACTCTCCCACACCCTCCCGGGTGCAGTACCATCGGCGCTGTGGGTCTTAGCTTCCGGGTTCGGAATGGGACCGGGCGTTTC
>JBKKDK010000374.1:0-15662 GCA_046708245.1 Arthrobacter sp. | reverse complement strand
CAGCCGTTCTGCGTGCTGGCGGGCCGGGCCGTTCAGGAGCCGGTGCAGCTCCGCGAAAATCTGCTCAGCCGTGAGGCCGTGCCAGCCGGCCGGCAGGAACTCCTCAGGCAGGCCCGGGTCCAGGTACGGCAGCCGGCGCCACTGGGTCAGGAGCTGGATGTAGTCGGCGAAGGCGGCCCGGTGCGCCTCCGGGCCGGCGTCCGGCCCGGCCGATTCCCAGCGCGCCAGCACGGGCGCGAAGCGGTCGATGAACTCGGCGTAAAGCGCCTCAAGGGCCGGCAGGTCCCACCACCGGGAGACCTTGCCCTTGACGTCATCCGAGGTCAGGTGCTCGGCTTTGAAGAATTCGGCGTATTCCGTAAGCCCGGCGCGCTCCAGCTGGTGCCGGATCTCCTCATAGGTGTTTCCGGGCGCGATCCACAAGCCCGGCGTCACGGAGCCAAAGCCCATCCGGGTCAGCATGCTGCGCAGCTGGTGCCTCAGGTGGCGCTGGGATTCCGGGACCGAGAAGGCAATGAGCAGCCAGCGGTCGGCCGCCGTCGCGCGCCGGGGTGAGAAAATGCGGCGGTCGCCCTCCTGGAACACGTCCTCCAGGTTCGGAGCGAGCCGGTACGCGGCGACTCCGCCCTGCTTGACGCTCTCCAACACCCCGCGGCGCTTGAGCCGGGACACGGAGGACCGCACCCCGGAGGATTCGACGCCCAGGTCATCCAGCATGGAAATCAGCACGGAGACGGGCAGCGCGCCGCCGTTGGCGCGGCCATACAAGCCATAGATCGTGACGATCAGCTGCTGGTGCCGCGGGGTTGTCCGGGGAACAGCGTTGTCGCCTGCCGGCTCGGGGTCCAGAACAGTCATGGATCTAGGCTATAGATTCCCCGGGGCCGCCGGAGCCAGGACGCACCGCCGGCCCGATTCCCGTCCCCGCTCCCGTCCTGCCGTTGTCAGGCGATGCGGTCACCGATCCGTGCAGCCAGCGCGAGCGCCGTGAAAGTCGGGTTGGCCATACCTCCGCTGGGAAATACGGACGCGCCGGCAACAAAGACATTGGTTGTGCCGAAAATTCTGGACTCGGAGTCCACCACCCCGTCCCGGGACGAGGCCGCCATGCGGGTCCCGCCCATCATGTGGAAAATGTCCTCGAACACATCGTCAGGCGGCAACTTGTGCACGGCCGCACCGATATCGAGGGAATTGATAAATGCCAGCAGCCGGTCCGTCATTGCCTCGGCCGTGGCCGACTCCGCCTGGCCCGTTCGCCAGGAAAGCGACAGGTTCGGAAAGTCGGGCTGTTCCTCATTTGCCGTCCATTCCACGTGGACGTCATCACGTGTGGGCTGCTGCACGTCCAGACGCAGGTACGGCCGGCTGGACCTCGGAACCGGCCGTTCGCCAAACCGCACGCCGCGGGCGACGGCCTCGGCAAGTCCGCCGGACTCGCGACGGATCTGGGCCAGGACTGTGGCGGCGGCGGGCCGTGGCTCCCCGGTTTGGCCGGCCCGCAGCCAGGACCTGAGCGACGCCACCGCACCGTTGCTGGGGGATGCAAATTCCCAGTGGGCGTAACAGGGCAGCGCCCGGTGTGTGTTCAGGAAATCAAGGGCAGGCACTATGCGCGGCGAGGCCAGGACACCGCGGATGGTTTTCGGCGCCGAAAAAGCGCGGAACTTGTTCCAGTCGACAACGTCGACGTGCGCGATCCGCTTGGACACGTGGTCCATAAACCCGCGGCCCAGGGCCGGCAGTCCCTGGGCAATCTCGGAATTCCGCAGAATCCGCGCGTTGCCCAGTGTTCCCGCCGCAAGAATGACGTTCCGGGCCGATACAGTCGACAAGGCCCCCGCCTCACTGCGCACTTCAACATCCGAGGACCCGGATCCCACGTTGCTGATGCGGTTCGCCACCACGCCTTCGAGCACGGTGGCTGCCTTGAGCCTGGCCCGGATCGAAGAATTCTTGCCGAAATTCCTGCGGGACCGGTCGATCCAGGAGGAGTACCGGAGCGAATAATCGCTCGCCTGCATGGCAGGAAGCCTGCCGGCGGACCCAACACGGCCGTGGATGTGGGCGTGGGTGTCCGGCAGGCCCAAACCCCGCAGAACCCGCCCGTAATAAGGGCTGACTTCGGCATATTCGAGCGGCCAGGCGCTGATTCCGCGAGGCGCGAGCCCAGCGAACTCCCACTCCTGCCACGGCCACAGCTGGCCGCCCCAGAGCTGGCTTGTGCCGCCCAACCCGGTGGTCCACGCCTCCTCCGAGCCCCGGTGGGAACCGCTCACCGGCCGCGGGCCCAGCAGGCTCTCCTTGTGGTCGCCGCGGTGCCTGCCTGCCTCCAACAGGATCACGCTCTTGCCCCTGGCCGCTTGGTCGGCCGCCACGAACAGGCCCACCGTGCCGCCGCCCACCACACAAACGTCAAACATTCCGGCCCGCTCCGGCGCTGAATCCCCCACGGTGCCCCCTTCGATGATCAACTGCTGGCTCATCCGGGCGTGGCGGGCACGCCCCCGGCCATTGTTGCAGTTGGAGCCCCGGGTTGGCCATGGCGGGAGGATCATCGGAACAGGGGCGAGGCGTCAGCCCCTCCGGCCGAAACTGCGGGTGTCGCGATTCCAAGATGGCCGCAGACTGCGGTAGTGTAAACCTCGTTGTTTGCGGGACCACGCCAAGCATTTGGGCTGTCCTCCTGCGGCTGTAGCTCAATGGTAGAGCGCTAGCTTCCCAAGCTTGATACGCGGGTTCGATTCCCGTCAGCCGCTCCATTGATGCCGGCCTGTTTTCCGGCGCCCTTCCGGACAATCCGCACCAGCCTGCGCCGGTCCTTCAGGTCCACCTTGAGCATCAACTCATCCCGCCGCGCCAGCACGACGGCGACCGTCGCGGCGGCAAGCGCCGGCACTCCGCCGGAGACCATGATCGCCGTGTGCGGGTCCGCGTGTTCGGCCAGCCAGCCCATCATCGGGCCGCCGATCGCCTGGCCGCCGATCAGCACCATGATGTATAGGCTCATCACCCGGCCACGGATGGCCATGTTGGAGCTGATCTGGACCAGCTGGTTGGCTGCGGTCAGGAACATCAGGCACCAGAACCCGGCCAGCACCATCGCCGCCCCGAACCACACCATGGACGGCGCGAGGGCCGCGAGGCAGAGCATCAGGCCGTACATCCCGGCGCCCAGCATCACCGAGCGCAGCCGCAGTTCCCGCCGCCGGGCAGAGGTGATCGCCCCGGCCAGCGCGCCCAGGGCCACCAGCGCGTTGAGCAGGCCGTAGCCGCCGGCGCCGACGTCGTACACGTGGTCCGCGAACGCGGCCAGCAGCACCGGCAGGCTCATCGCGAACACCGCCACGAAGCCGGCCATAAGCCAGGGCCAGTAGATCGTCGGCTTGCTCAGCGCATAGTCCAGCCCCTCCCGGAGCATGCCCTTGCGTTTGGGGACCGGGGCGCTGATGTGCAGCTGGTCCTTCCGCAGCGTCAGCAGCATCGCCACCGTGGAGCAGCATGCTACGGCGTTGGCGGCGAAGGCCCAGCCGGCACCGACCGCGGTGAGCAGCAGCCCGGCGACGGCCGGGCCGATCAGGCCGCCGAGCTGGAAGGTTGTGGAGTTCACGCTGATGGCGTTGCGCAGATACAGCGGGCCCACGAGTTCGTTGACGAAAACCTGCCGTGCGGGCTGGTCCAGGACCGTGACCAGCCCGAGGGCCAGGGCGATCGCGTAGACGTGCCAGACCTCGATCCGCTGGCTCAGGGCCAGCACCGCGAGGATCGCTGCCAGTACTGCGGCCACGGACTGGCACAGCATGATGATTTTCCGCTTCGCGAAGCGGTCCGCCATCATGCCGGCCCACGGACCGAGGAACAGCGAGGGCAGGAACTGCAGCGCCACGGTGATGCCGACGGCGGTGACGGAGCCGGAGAGCTGCAGCACCAGCCAGTCCTGCGCGATCCGCTGCATCCAGAGGGCGATCACGGCGATGAAGTGGCCGATCGCGAAGATACGGAAATTCCGGACCTTCAGCGAGATGAACGTGTGGCGCCACGGGAGGCGCTGGGTGACGACGGCGATCGGTTGCGTAATGGTGTCCGGTAATGGGGTCGCGTTGGCCTGTAACGGCGGAGGTGGTGCCACGGAAAGTCCTCAAGGGAGCGGGTGAGTGGGATGCCTTAACGCTAAGCTGGCCCGGACAGATTGTGGAAGGTTATTCCCCGCATAACTCGCATTACGAAATGCAATGGGCGGGCCGGCACTGCCCAGCCAGGAGGCCGGATGTTCGAACCAGCTCAGCTCCGCTCGTTCCTGGCCGTGGCCGAGACTCTGAGCTTCACCAAGGCCGCCGAACGGCTGGGCCTGGCCCAGCCGACCGTGAGCCAACACGTCCGGAAACTTGAGGCGGCAGCAAAGCGGGTCCTGGTGGCGCGCGACACCCGCGATGTGCGGCTGACGGACAACGGCGATGCGATGGCCGGCTTCGCCCGCAGCATCCTCTCCGCCCACGACGCCGCCGCACGGTACTTCTCCGGATCGGCCATGCGCGGACGGCTGCGCTTCGGCACCGCGGATGACCTCGCCATAACCGGACTCCCCCGGATCCTCCGGGAGTTTCGCCAGATCTACCCGCAGATCAACCTCGAACTGACGGTGGGGCAAAGCGACCAGCTCTACAAGCGGCTGAACGCCGGCCAGCTGGACTTGGTTTTCGTCAAGTGGGTGGCCGGGGCCAAAGACGGCACCGTGGTCCAGCAGGACTCCTTCGCCTGGGTGGGTCTGGAGCAGACGGTCCTGCAACCTGCCGACCCCGTTCCCCTCATCGCCTACCCGGCTCCGAGCCTGAGCCGCAAGCTCGCCATCGACGCCCTCGAATCCACCGGCCGGACCTGGCGGATCACCTGCACCACGCGCCAGATCAGCGGCGTGCTCGCGGCAGTCCGGGCCGGCATCGGCGTGGCCGTTATGCCGTCGTCGCTGATACCGGAGGATCTGAAGATCATCACCCGGCGCTTCGACCTGCCGGCGGTGGGCGACGTCGACTTCACCCTGATCCGCAACCCGCTGGCCAACACCGAGGTCATTGACGCCCTGACGCAGGCGATCATGGGACGTGCCCTCCAGCGCTCCGCGTGAACGCCTTCGCTGCCGTTCACATACGCGTACCCGCGGACCTACTACTCGGAGGACTACTTACGAAGTACTTGCGCTGGCCATTGATCACTCGTGATCCGTGACCTATCCTGAGAACGTTGAAGGTCAAGCAGAGGCCCATGACAACGATTCGAAGATAACGAACGCTGTCCGATGCCGCTGCCACGGGGCGACGGCATTGAGCGTTCGGGATAGGCCGACAATGACGCCAGCCATAAACCGCCCACACGTTTCCACAGCACCGGCTTCTCACCGGATTGCGTCCCTGCCCCCACTGGCTCGAGCCGCGCATCCGGGCGCCGCAACCCAGCATCCTGGCCGGGGCAGGCTGGATTTCCACCGCCTCTCCGCAGCGGACGGTGACTACGTAGGCAGCCCCTACTGCGAACATTGTGGCACTGACGAATTCATCTTCCTGGAGACCTTTGTGCCGGCCACGCACCGGCGTGACGGCTCTGTCAGCCGGCTGGGTGAAGTCACCTATTTCTGCTCCGGTTGCGAAGACTTCTCTGCCCACGCCGTTCCGGCGAACTGGGCGCCCCCCGGCTGGTACTTCGGCTGAGTCCCCGGTAACCGCCGCCAAGACCAACCGAACCGGACGACCACCATTGGAGGGTGGCCGTCCGGCTCGTTTCTTTAACCTCTGGTCCTGCTGCGACCCGCTAGATCAGGCTGTCCGAGATGTGGTTCGGCGTGCCGAAGCGGTGCGCCGTGATGCTGATGGCTTGTTCGTGCAGGAACGGAAGCAGTTCGACGCGGCCGGCCTCGGTGACCGGGTGGAAATAGACGGCCAGGTCCGGGCGCCCGCCGGTGGCCTCGGCCAGGGCCGTCGCGTCGCCGCCGATCAGCCGGATCCGGCCGCCGGACAGCCGGCCGGCCTCGGCGAGGCGGCCGGCGGCAGCCAGCCACTCGGCGTCGTTCTCCACGGTGACCTCGATGCCGAGGCCGGACAACACGGTACGCAACTGCGCGGGAAGTCCGACGGCGGTGGACACGGTCAGCGCCGAGCCCGCCTGGACGCCGGCGGCAACGGTCCGGACCAGGTGGCCCAGCGGTTCGCCTTCGGAGAGCCGCACCGTGACCGGCAGGGCACGGTACCGGAAGATGTTGCGCTCGGCGCTCAGGCCGGAGACGTCCTTGGCCGTGCCGAACTCTTCCGCCCAAGCCAGCGCGTCAGAGGCCAGCGCGCGCTGCAGCGCCTGCAGTTCCCCGGCGGCCAGGACGGACTTGGCCGCGTTTTCGATCCGGCGGACACCGGCGTGCACCGGGGTTTCACCGGCCGTGCTGGCTTTGCTGGTCCAGTCGCCGAGCCCGACGAGGTAGTTGGGGCCGCCCGCCTTGGTGCCGGCGCCGACGGCGGATTTCTTCCAGCCGCCGAAGGGCTGGCGCTGGACGATCGCGCCGGTGATGCCGCGGTTGACGTAGAGGTTGCCGGCCTGGACCGTGTCCAGCCAGGTCCCCAGCTCTTCCGGGTTCAGTGAGTGCAGGCCGGACGTGAGGCCGTAGTCGATCTGGTTCTGGATGGCGATGGCTTCTTCCAGGGTGTCCGCGGTCATCACGCCGAGCACCGGGCCGAAGAACTCGGTGAGGTGGAAGTAGGACCCGCGCCGGACGCCGAAACGGACTCCGGGGCTCCAGAGCTTGCCGGTCTCATCCAGCTGCCGCGGCTCGACGGCCCAGCTTTCGCCTTCACCGAGCGTGGTCAGCGCGTTGAGGAGCTTGCCGTTGGCCGGTTCGATGATCGGACCCATCTGGCTGGTGGGATCCGCGGGGTAGCCGACCTTCAGCGAGGTGACGGCGTCGATCAGCTGGTTGTGGAAACGCTTCGATTTCGCGACGGAGCCGACGAGGATCACCAGCGAGGCGGCGGAGCACTTCTGGCCGGCGTGGCCGAACGCGGAGTATGCGACGTCCTTGGCCGCGAGGTCCAGGTCCGCGCTCGGAGTGACGATGATGGCGTTCTTGCCGCTCGTCTCGGCCAGCAGGGGCAGGTCCTTGCGGAAGGAACGGAACAGCTCGGCCGTCTCGTAGCCGCCGGTCAGGATGACGCGGTCCACCGCGGAGTGCGAAATCAGCTGCCGGCCCAGCTCACGCTCGCCGAGCTGGACCATGGTGAGCACCTCGCGGGGCACGCCAGCCTCCCAGAGGGCCTCTACCATGACGGCGCCGCTGCGGCGGGCCTGCTTGGCGGGCTTGATCACGCCGGCGGAGCCGGCGGCGAGGGCCGCGAGGGTGGAGCCGGCCGGGATGGCCACCGGGAAGTTCCACGGCGGGGTCACCACGGTGAGCTTCGCCGGGACGAAGGTGGCGCCGTCGACGTCGTCGAGCTTGCGGGCGGATTCCGCGTAGTAGTGCGCGAAGTCAACGGCCTCGCTGACCTCGGGGTCGCCCTGGTCGATCGTCTTGCCGGTCTCGCTGGCCATGACCTCGAGCAGGTCCTCGCGGCGGGCCTCCAGGACGTCTCCGGCGCGGTGCAGAATTGCGGCACGCTCGGCGCCGGAGAGCGCGGCCCACGCCTTGCCGCTCTCCACCGCGGTGTCGATCACGGAGTTGAGGGCCGCGGCGTCGCTGATTGTGGCGGCTTCCACGGCGGCGTTGCCGAGGGTGGATGTTGGTACGCGGCCCAGGATGGCGCGGCCCCAGTCGCGGTTTGCCGGCAGCGAGGGATCGGTGTCCGGCGTGTTCTCGAAGGAATCGTGCGGCATGGGCGCGGCCGGGAGGCTGCGGTTCTGCCGGCGGTTGGGCGGCGGGACCTCGTCGTCGAGCTTCGCGAGCGAGGCGAGGAAACGCTGCTTTTCGCGCTCGAAGAGGGATTCGTTTTCGCTCAATTCGAAGACGGCGGACATGAAGTTGTCCTGGCTGGCGCCCTCTTCGAGCCGGCGGATCAGGTAGGCGATCGCGACGTCGAACTCGGCGGGGTGGACCACCGGGGTGTAGAGCAGGAGCGAGCCGACGTCGTTCTTGACGGCTTCGGCCTGGCCCTGGGCCATGCCAAGCAGCATCTCGAACTCGATGCCGGACTCCACGCCGCGCTGCTTGGCCAGGAGCCAGGCGAAGGCGATGTCGAAGAGGTTGTGCCCGGCGACGCCGATCCGGATGTTTTTGATCCGGTCCGGGTGCAGCGAGTAATTGATGACCCGCTTGTAGTTGGTGTCCGAGTCCTGCTTGGTGCCCCAGGTGGCGAGCGGCCAGTCGTGCAGGGAGGCTTCGACCTGCTCCATCGGCAGGTTGGCGCCCTTGACGACGCGGACCTTGATCGCGGCGCCGCCGCCGGCACGGCGGGCGGCCGCCCAGTCCTGCAGGCGGATCATGGCGGCGAGGGCGTCCGGGAGGTAGGCCTGCAGCACAATGCCGGCCTCGAGGTTCTTGAATTCCGGCTTGTCCAGGATCCGGGTGAAGACCGCAATGGTCATGTCCAGGTCCTTGTATTCCTCCATGTCCAGGTTGATGAACTTGGCGTTCCGCCCGGTGCCGGCGTAGGAAGCGGCGCGGGTAAAGAGCGGGGTGAGCTTCTCGACGACGTGCTCGACGGCCTCGTCGAAGGCCCAGGCGGAATGCGGGGCCACGGTGGAGGAGACCTTGATCGAGACGTAGTCGACGTCGGGCCGGGCCAGCAGGGTGTGTGTGCCCTCGAGCCTTCGTGAAGCCTCGTGCTCGCCGAGCACGGCCTCGCCCAGAAGGTTGACGTTGAGTTTGATGCCGTCCTTGCGGATCTTGGCGATGGCCGGGCCCAGCTTGGCGTCGGTGGCGTCGACAATGAGGTGGCCGACCATTTCGCGGAGCACGCGGCGGGCGATCGGGATGACCACCTGGGGCAGGACGGGGGCCATGGTGCCGCCGAGGCGGACGGCGCTGCGCATGTACCAGGGCAGGAAGGCCGGAACCTTGGGGGCCAGCGCGGCGAGGTTGCGGGCGGCGACCTGCAGGTCTTCGGGGCGGACGACGCCGTCGACGAACCCGACCGTGAAGTCGAGCCCGTTCGGGTCCTTCAGCACGCCAGCGAGCTGCTCGGCGGAGGCGTCAACGGGGACCTGCGCGGCTTCGGTGAGCCAGTGGCGGACCAGCGCGATGGTGTCCTCGGCGAGGGCTGCGGCCTCGAGGACCGGAGAGCCTTCCGAGACCGGGGCGTGCTCGGCCGCATTGCCGTGGGTCACGCCGGAGTCCGTTGAAATGTTGGTCATGGTGGTACTCGTTCTTCCTCAAGATGTGGACGTTCTACGACTCAGTATGCGACCGGATTTTCATAAGATAAAGCGATGTTTTCTGAGCAATACAAGTTAGAAAAAACGAACGTTTTGGCGCCCGTCCGAACGGTCGGAAAATCCCCGGCTGGTGGCCCCACGCCAAACCCCCGGTTGCGCTATCAGGTACGGTTCCCACCAGCCTTGAATGGGGACCGAAAGTGATAGCGCAACCGGGGGCGGAAGGGGTATTTGAGCCCTAGCCGACCGGGCGGTGCATCTCCTCGGCCTCTTCGTGCCGCGGGCTGTCCGGGTTCATCAGCGAGTGCCGGCGGCCGTAGCCGAAGTAGATGATCAGGCCGATGACCAGCCAGACGCCAAAGCGCAGCCAGGTCTCCCAGTGCAGCTGGAACATCAGGAACGCCGAGGACAGGACGCCGAACGCCGGCACCAGCGGCATCAGGGGCAGGCGGAAGGTCCGCGGGGCATCGGGCTTCTTGTAGCGGAAGACGATGACCGCCAGGCAGACGACGACGAATGCGGCCAGGATGCCGATGTTGGTCAGGTCTGCGACGGCCTTGATCGGGAACACACCGGCCAGCAGTGCTGAGGCGATCCCGGCGATCCAGGTCACCCGCTGCGGTGTGCCGTGACGGTCCGTCTTGGAGAACCATCCCGGAAGCAGGCCGTCGCGGCTCATGGAGAACCAGACGCGGGTGACACCGAGCAGGAACGTCAGCATCACGGTGAGGATGGAGAGCACCGCGAACACGGAGATGATTGTGGCGATGACGGGCAGGCCCACTCCGGTGAAGGCGGAGGCAAACCCGGCCGTGGGGTCGATGTCCCGGTAGTTCTGCATGCCGGTGAGCACCAGTGTTGCGGCGACGTACAGGAGCATGGCGATGACGAGGGACAGGAGGATGGCCTTCGGCATGTGCTTCTTGCCGTCGGTCGCTTCTTCCGCGGCGGTGCTCATGGCGTCATAGCCGAAGACGGCGAAGAACACCGTGGCGGCACCCGCGAAGACGGGGCCGATTCCGCTGGGCATAAACGGGTTGTAGTTGTCGGCATTGATGTAGAAAATGCCGAGGCCGATGATGAAAAGGATCAGGACGACCTTGATGGCCACGGCCACGAGTTCGAAGCGGCCAAAGGTCTTGGTGCCGCGGGAGAGGATCCAGGTCACGATCAGGCAGACAACAATGGCCGGAATATTGACGATGCCGCCCCGGCCCTCGTCCGCCGTCGAGGCCATCCAGAGCGGCATGTCGATCCCGATGCCTGAGAGGAAGGCACCGAAGTAGCCGGAGATGCCGATTGCCACCACGGCGACAATGGCGATGTATTCCAGCAGCAGGTCCCAGCCGATGAACCAGCCAATGACTTCGCCGAGGGCCACATAGCCGTAGGTGTAGGCCGACCCGGCCCGCGGGATCATGCCGGCGAATTCCGCATAGGACAAAGCAGCCGCTGCCGATGCCAGGCCCGCAATGAGGAAGGAAAACAGAACCGCGGGACCGACGCCGGGCTCCGTTTCGCTGCCGTGGGCCACAAGGCCCGCGAGGGAGAAGATGCCGACGCCGATAATGCCGCCGACGCCGATCGCTGTCAGCTGCCAGAGGCCAAGGCTCTTGAACAGCCCGCTGTGTTTGTTTTCCACCTCGATGTCGTCAATGGGCTTCTTCCGCATGATCGACTTGGTCAAATCTTGTGTACTCATCAGGGTCTCCTGCTCAGCGATAGTGCCCATCAATCCACCCTGTGATGGGGGTTACTCAACGACAACAGTATGCAAGCGTGATTCCATTAGATAAAGTGAATTCTCCTAATCAATAACCATTAGAATTCACAAAGGATCGTGATGCTCGACGTCCGCCGCCTGCGCCTGCTGCGCGAACTGAAAATCCGCGGCACCCTGGCGGAGGTCGCCGAGGCGCTCCAGTACAGCCCGTCGTCGGTCTCACAGCAACTGGCTCTGCTGGAAAAGGAAGCCGGCGTGGAGCTGCTGCGGAAGACGGGCCGCCGGGTCCAGCTCACGCCGCAGGCCGAGGTCCTCGTGGCGCACACGGCCCAGCTGCTTGAGACCCTTGAGCAGGCGGAGGCGGACCTGGCGGCGTCTCTGACCACGGTGACCGGGACCGTGCGGATTGCCGTCTTCCAGTCCGCGGCGCTGGCGCTCATGCCGGATGCGCTGACCCGGATGTCCTCGAGCTACCCCGAGGTCCGGATCGAAATGACGCAGCGCGAACCCGAAACGGCCCTCCACGAGACGTGGGCACGGGACTTCGACCTGGTCATCGCGGAGCAATACCCCGGCCACGCCGCGCCCCGCTACGCCGAACTGGACCGCATCCGGCTCACAAGCGACGCGATCCGGCTCGCCGCTCCCCCGCCGTCGGCCGGCCGGCCCGCCGTGGCGTCCCTCGCCGACACCGCGGAACTGGCCTGGGTGATGGAGCCGCGCGGCGCGGCCTCGCGCCACTGGGCCGAACAGGCTTGCCGCAGCGCCGGTTTTGAACCCGATGTCCGGTTCGAGACGGCCGACCTGCAGGCGCAGATCCGGCTGATCGAATCCGGCAATGCTGTGGCGCTGATGCCGGACCTTGTCTGGACCGGCCGCGGCACCACGGCCCGGCTGATCAACCTCCCCGGCGATCCGCACCGGACCGTTTTCACGTCCGTGCGGCGCTCCAGCGCCAAGCGGCCGGCCATCCTCGCGGCCCGGGAAATCCTGGCCGAGACAGCGGCGTCCATCTCCCCCGCAGCGGGCCCCGGGCCGGGCTAAGCCGGTGTTCGCTGGCTCACAGCGCTGGCGGGGCACCGGCGCTAGACTGTTCACGTTATGAACCGCACAATATTCAAATCAAAGATCCACCGCGCCACGGTCACGCACGCGGACCTCCACTATGTCGGTTCCGTCACCGTGGACCTGGATCTGCTGGAGGCCGCCGACATCCTCCCCGGTGAGCTCGTTGCGATTGTCGACGTCACCAACGGCGCCCGGCTGGAGACCTACACGATCGCCGGCGAGCGCGGTTCAGGGGTCATCGGAATCAACGGCGCCGCCGCCCACCTAATGCACGAGAACGACATCGTGATCCTTATCACCTATGCCCAAATGACCACGGAAGAGGCGAAGGCCTACACCCCCAAGGTGGTCCATGTGGACAAGGACAACAAGATCGTTCAGATCGGCAATGACCCTGCCGAGGACGGCCACACACCCGGGATGATGCGGCCGCCGCACGCGCTCAACAACGCAACCCTGAACTGACGGCGCACCACCCGCAGCCCGGGTCCGGTCCCGCTCCGGCCCGGGCGTTCGCCCGGACTCGCGCCGTAACAGGCGAAGGAAGCAAATAAAGCTGATTACTCTGGGAAGGTGACCACCACCCCTTCCCCGCCCCCGACGCACTGGGCCACCGCGTGCTAGGGGTCCTTGCCGGGTTTTTTGTGGTCTGGTGCATCATCCTGGTGGGCATGTTCGTCGGCCGGCGCGGAATCCTCGGCGAGAACGCCCGCTCCGTGCTCAGCGCACTGACGTTCTTCGTCGCCAGCCCCGCCCTGCTGTTCGAAACGCTCAGCAAGGCCAACCTCGGCGACGTCTTCGCCGAACCGCTGCTCGTGACGGCGGTCGGAGCGGCCGCGACGGCGGCCATCTACTTCAGCATCGTCCGGTTCCTGCTTAAGCGCCCCGTGCCGGAGTCCCTCGTGTCCTCCATGAGTGCGTCGCTGGCCAACTCCGCCAACCTGGGCATCCCCATTGCCGTGTTCGTCCTGGGCGATGCCAGCTACGTCGCGCCGCTGCTCATCTTCCAGCTCGCCTTCTTCACGCCGCTGTTCCTGATGGTCCTCGACGCCACCACCAGCACGCACCGGACGACGCCGGTGGGGTTCGTGCTGATGATCCTGCGAAACCCGATGATCGTGGGCTCCGGGCTGGGGCTCCTCGTGGCCGGGACCGGGTTCCAGGTCCCCGAGCTTGTGATGGAGCCGATCCACCTGATCGGCGGCGCCGCGATCCCGGCCATGCTGCTGGCCTTCGGCATGAGCCTCAACGGCTCCCGGCCGCTGCAGGCCTCGGCCGGCCGCCGGCTGGACACCCTGCTGGCCAGCGGTTTCAAACTGATCATCCAGCCCTTGCTGGCCTACGTATTCGCCCGCTTTGCCCTTGGCATGGAAGGGCAGGCGCTCTTCGCCGTCGTGGTCACCTCGGCCCTGCCGACGGCCCAGAACGTGTTTGTCGCCGCCAGCCGCTACCAGACAGGGCTCACCGTCGCCAAGGACACCGTGCTGATCACAACCATCGTGGCTGTGCCGGTCATGATCGGTGTTGCCCTGCTCCTCGCCTGACGCCCGCCCGGCCGCACAAACCGTGCCCGACACCTACGGAGGACCCATGAAAACGCATTTGGACACCATCGTCATTGGGGGCGGGGCGATGGGCTCGGCGGCGGCCTGGGCGCTGGCCAGCCGGGGGCGGGACGTGACCTTGCTGGAACAGTTCGGGCCCGGGCACCGGATCGGGGCCTCCCACGGCACCACCCGCAACCTCAACCTCGGTTACGCCGACCCGGACTACGTGGCGATGCTGGCCGAGGCCGTCCGGCTCTGGGACGAGCTGGAAGCGGACAGCGGACAGACGCTGCTGGCACGCACCGGCGTCGTGAACCACGGCACCGACCCGCGCCTGGGCGCGGTGCGCGGGGCGCTGCTCGCGGCCGGGCTGCGGGCCGAATTCCTCGCCGCCGGCGAGGCCGCCGAACGCTGGCGGGGCATCCGTTTCGACCAGCAGGTGCTGCACATGCCGCAGGGCGGGCAGCTGAACCCCGATGTCGTGCTGCCGGCGCTGCAGCGCCTCGCGGCCGGACGCGGCGCCGAGATCCGGCACCACACCAAAGTGCTGCAGCTGGATGCGGGCGACGACGGCGTCCGGCTTACCGTCGATGCCGGCGGCAGCACCGAGGTTCTGACCGCGCGGCAGGCCGTCGTCACGGCCGGCGGCTGGACCTCGAAAATACTTGGCGGCCTCGCGGACCTCCCGCGGCTCACGGTCACGCAGGAACAGCCGGCGCACTTTGCCATCACGGACGAGGGAGCGGTCTGGCCCGGATTCAACCATGTGCCGGGTCCGGGCGCGGAGTTCGCGGACTGGTACTCGCCCGTTTACGGAATGCAGACCCCCGGCGAGGGAATCAAGGCCGGCTGGCACGGGGTGGGGCCGGTGGTGGACCCGGACCGGAGGTCGTTCACTCCCGAGCCGGTCCAGATGGCGGCGCTCCAGGACTACGCCCGCCGCTGGCTCCCGGGCGTGGACCCTGAGTCCTTCACGGCCATCAGCTGCACCTACACCAGCACCGCGGACGAGAACTTCATCCTTGACCGGATCGGCCCCCTGGTCATCGGGGCAGGTTTCTCCGGCCACGGGTTCAAATTCATCCCGGCCATCGGACGCATCCTCGCCGATCTGGCTGCCGGCGAGGGCACCGCGCCGGCAGTGTTCTCGGCGTCGCGTCCCGGGCAACGCGGGTAGGCTGGGACCGGTCTTAGCTGCCCGCGGTTTGCCGGGCAACAGCACGAATTGGGGAAGCATCTTGCACAGGGTCAGAACACGCGGCACCGCCGGGTCCGGCGCCGTCGACTGGATCGCGGCCGGACTCGCAGGGTTCCTGCTGGTCTCCGCCACGGCCTGCGCCTCGCCTGCTACGGCACCGGCCGCCGCGCCGACAACCGTTGTGGTCGCCTCCGCCACGCCGGCCCCCGCCCCCGAGCAGGTCCCGCCCGTGCAACCGGCCCCCGCCGGCTCGGCCCTCGACGTGCTGGCCACGATCCCGGTCAAGGGCCGGGCCCCCAAGACCGGATATGCGCGCGAGCAGTTCGGCCAGGCCTGGGCCGACGTCGACCGGAACGGCTGCGACACCCGCAATGACATGCTCCGCCGCGACCTCTCGGCCCTGGCCCTGAAGCCCGGCACGCGGGACTGCGTGGTCCTCTCCGGCATCCTGAACGACCCCTACACCTCGGCCCTCATCAACTTCCTCCGCGGCGACAGCACCAGCTCCGCAGTCCAAATCGACCACGTCGTCGCGCTCAGCGACGCCTGGCAGAAGGGTGCGCAACAGCTCAGCGCGGACCGGCGGCTGGCCTTCGCCAACGATCCGCTGAACCTGCTGGCCGTGGACGGGCCCGCCAACCAGCAAAAGAGCGACGGTGACGCCGCCACCTGGCTCCCGCCCAACAAGGACTTCCGCTGCACCTATGTGGCCCGCCAGATCTCGGTCAAGTCCAGCTACGGGCTGTGGGTGACGCAGGCGGAGCACGACGCGATGGCCCGTGTT
>JBKKDK010000373.1:0-3278 GCA_046708245.1 Arthrobacter sp. | reverse complement strand
ACCAGATCCCGCTGACTTATGTCAGAGCCGACGGGAGCGTCGCGCAGAAGGAGAAGCAGAAAGACGATACCGGCAACCTTCTCCTGGTGGCCTTCCGCAATAACGCTTGGCACGTTGATGATGTCGGAAGCATAGTCGGCTAGAGATGGGGAGTCTTCGACCTAAGGCGCAAGCGTGCGCACTTCTAATGTTGTTCTTTTTGATGTGTTTATCGGCTCCCTCAGCATGGGCGGACCCGGCTCCTGATCCCTCTATATCCGGTGGCTGGGGTCCCAACGACGCGCACGTAGGAGGGTGGGCTTGGGATCCCGCCTTGAATGACTTCGTTCGAGCCCAGCCCGGTGCTCCCTCCGCTGACCCCTTCCAATACAAGTTCGAGCTCCAATGTCACTTGGGCGGAGGCGACTTTGACACGGATTGTCTTGCGGTCCTCGTCGACTGCAAGAAGGGGCCGGGGGGCCAAGAAGGCATCCCGGTCGTTTGGCTTAGGGCGCCGGCTGGAATCGCAAACCCTTCGTGGTCCTTCCACTCCGGCCCTACCTGCCTCTTTGATCCCAGGCCCGAGGACTTGCTGCCCCGGATCGCTGCCATGATCCAAACTGAGTTCCAGAGGCTCCCCATCGCCGCTGGAACCGTGACGGCCCAACCAAGTCCGCACACATTGCGGGGGGCCGAGACCAACTTCTTCGCGGCCGCCACGGAACAACAGTTCGACATCTCGATCCTCGCCCAGCAGGTCCACGTCGTGGCAAAACCCGTGCAGTACACCTGGAGCTACGGCGATGGCACCGTGCTCGGGCCGCAGACGGCGGCAGGTGGCCCCCTGCCGCAGGAACGCTGGGGAGAAAAGACCCTCACCAGCCACGTGTACACCCGGACAGGGGACTTTTCGGTGGTGCTCACCACGCATTTCCAGGGTACGTACTCCGTCAACGGCGGCCCGCCCCTGCCCATCCCGGGCCAGGGGTCCTTCAGCTCGCCGCCGCAGCCGGTCAGCGTATGGCGCTCGATCACCCGAAACTACGCCGACGACTGCATCCGAAACCCTCAGGGCCAAGGCTGCCCTGGCGCCGCCCCGGCTCCCTAGGAGTCATCTCCGCTCAACGAAGAGTCCGCGAATCAGGGTGATCCGAGTCTCACGAGGAATAGTTGCAAGCGCCTCGCAGTTGCCGCCAATGAACCAATCCATTGCGAAAGGAACTGCGCATGCTGTTTTCCCCCTTGACCCTCGGCGAGCTGGAACTGCCTAACCGTCTTGTCATGGCGCCGCTCACCCGCGTCCGCTCCGGCAAAGAAGGAGTCCCCGGCCCGCTGGTCGTCGAGCACTACCGTCAGCGCGCGTCGCTTGGACTCATTGTCAGCGAGGGAACCTACCCCAGCCACGCAGGCCGGGGCTTCCCGGGCCAGCCGGGCCTCGTGACCGACGAGCAGCTCAAGGGCTGGGCCGACGTCACATCCGCCGTGCACGCCGAAGGCGGCAGAATCTTCGCCCAGGTGATGCACGCCGGCCGCGTGACCCACGAGGACACCACCGGCGGCTACGAAGTGGTTGCGCCCAGCGCCATCGCCATCGATGGCGAAACCCGCACCTACGCGGGCAAGAAGCCGTTCCCTGTTCCCCGCGCCCTGACCGCCGAAGAACTGCCCTCCATCGTCCAGGAGTTCGTCGTGGCGTCCCGCAAGGCCATTGATGCCGGGTTCGACGGCGTAGAGCTGCACTCCGCGAACGGATACCTTCTGCACGAGTTCCTCACCCCGGCAGCCAACCAGCGCGACGACGTCTACGGCGGTTCCCCGGAAAACCGTGCCCGCTTCGTGATTGAAGTTGCCCAGGCCGTGGTGGACGCTGTAGGCGCGGACCGTGTCGGCATCCGCATTTCCCCGGAGCACAATGTCCAGGGTGCCCTCGAACTCGACGCAGCAGACGTCCGGTCCACCTACGCCCACCTCGTGGATGCGCTGGCTCCGCTGAAGCTGGCCTACCTCAGCATCCTGCACAAGGACCCTGCCGCCGAGCTGGTCCAGGACCTGCGCGCACGCTTCAACGGTACGTTCCTGATCAACACCGGCTTCGGCATCGTCACAACGCGCGACGAGGCCGCCGCGCTGGTCGCGGACGGCCACGCTGACGCCGTCGTGGTCGGGCGCCCCGCGATCGCCAACCCGGACCTGGTCCGCCGCTGGCGCGAGGGCCTGCCGGTCAACGAGGCAGATCCGGCCACGTTCTACACCGACGGCGCCGAGGGTTACACCGACTACCCGGCCTACCAGAACTAAGGTCGCCCGGCAGCAACTCCACCGCTGGACATGTCCAGCCTTGGCCACGAAGAGTGGGCAGAACACCATTCTGTCCACTCTTCGCGTTAAAGAATGGGCATGTCCCAGTCCTATAGGATCTGAACATGCAACTAGCTTCCTCCGGGGGTCGCCCTGAGGGCCACAGCGCGGGCCGACCGGTCAGCCGCCAGGTCCTCGCTGACCATGTTTACGAAGAACTCCTGGCGTCGCTGATGGACGGGCGGCTGGAACCCGGGGCAGCGGTGAGCATCGACGGAACCGCCAGGGAGCTGGATGTTTCCCCCACGCCGGTCCGCGAAGCCCTGGCCCGGCTCGAACACACCGGCATGGTCCGCCGCGTCGCGCTCAAGGGCTACCGGGTGGCGCCGATGTTCACCCAGGAGGACTTTGCCGAGCTCATGGAAGCGCGGCTGGCATCGAGCCCGTGAACGCCCGCCTGGCGTGCACCCGGCTGACGCCGGCGCACCACGCCGAGCTGGTCAAGGCTGTCGCCGACCTCAAAAAGGCGCCGCGGGGCCCGTCGTTTGCCGAATACCGCGACTACCTGGAAGCCGACGAGCGGTTCCACCGGCTGATTGCCGAACAGACCGGCAACCAGTTCATGGTTGCCGCCTATGCCGCCCTCGGCGGACAAGTCCAGCGCTTCCGCCTGTTTGGCGGCGTGGGCATCACGGACGCGGAGCAGGCGATTGCCGAGCACCAGTCAGTCCTGGATGCGCTGTCCACCGGCGACCCGGACAAGGCGGCAGCGGCCATGGCGGATCATGTGCAGAAGGTCCGCGGCCGCGCCATCGCGGACGCGCCCGCGGAGTAACGCCCCACGTCGGGCGGCTAAAAGGCGCCCGAACTCTCCTTTGTGACGCGTTTTTGTGACCCCCTTCACAGCGCATCAAAGACCCTATAGGATCTTCGATTGTGGCGGCTATGGTGCCGGCATTGGGAGTCACAAGGGAGTGAAGAGTGCAGACAGACACTTTGGC
>JBKKDK010000372.1:0-3712 GCA_046708245.1 Arthrobacter sp. | reverse complement strand
GCCCCGGCGGGAGTCCAGGACAGCGAGCCGGCCAGTTCTGCCAGGAAATCGCCGGAGCCCGCGATACCTTCGGCGATGCTGGCCACGATCGGACCCATCAGCACCAGCGGGATCAGGAAAACGATGGCGCTGACGTCCTTGAAGCGGCGGGAAGCGGCCAGTCCTGCCGTCGCCGTCGTGACCACCCTGGACAGCAGAACACAGCTCAGCACGCCGAGGACGGCCCCCGCGAGGGCGCCTCCCGCGGCCGGGATGCTCCGGGACCAGGTGCCCACGGTGGCCAACGCCACGAGCGAGGTGGCCACGCCCGGGATCCCGACCAGGCCGCCCAGTGCCAGGCCGGCCAGCAGCTGCGGCATCGGCACGGCGGAGGTGGTGAACCTTGCCGGGTCCAGGGTCATGTCCGCGGCGGAGGCCGCCACCGGGATGATGGCCCAGCCCAGCAGTGCTGCCGCACCGCCGAGCACCACGACAGTCTGGGCCAGCGCGATGTCCGTCTGGCGAAGGAACAGCAGCACGGTGATGCCCAGCCCCACAATTCCCAGCGCATACAGGGCCCCGATGCCGAGGCCTACGAGCTGCCAGGGGCTGCGCCGGAGGCTGTTGCGCAGCAGGGTGAGCTTGAGCCTCAGAAGGTGCGCAACCATTCCAGCCCTTCCGTGTTGCCGCGGCCGCCGACCAGCTGGACGAAGCGGTCTTCGAGCGACGCGCCGTCCCGGACTTCCTCCACGGTCCCGGCGGCGAGGAGCCGGCCGGCGGCGACGACGGCGACGTGGTCGCACATCCGCTGGACCAGGTCCATGACGTGGCTCGAGACGATGACAGTACCGCCGGAAGCAACATAGCGGTCCAGGATGTCGCGGATGTTCGCGGCGGAGACGGGGTCCACGGATTCGAACGGCTCGTCCAGCACCAGCAGCCGGGGCGCGTGGATCAGGGCCGAGGCGAGGGCGATCTTCTTGGTCATGCCGGCAGAGTAGTCCACCACCAGGGTGGCGGCGTCCTGGCCCAGGTCCAGCGCGGAGAGCAGTTCCTTGACCCGGTCCGCCACGACCTGCCGGTCCATGCCGCGCAGCAGCCCGGCGTAGCTCACGAGCTGTTCACCGGTCAGCCGGTCGAAGAGCCGCGCCCCGTCGGGCAGGATCCCCATCAGCTTCTTGGCCGCCAGCGGATGCTGCCAGACGTCGACGCCGTGCACGTGCGCCGTGCCGAACTCCGGCCGCAGCAGCCCGGTGGCCATGGACAGCGTGGTGGTCTTGCCGGCCCCATTGGGGCCCACGATCCCGTAGAACGAACCGGCCGGCACGTCCAGGCTGAGCCCGTCGACGGCGATCTTGTTCCCGAAGCGTTTGGCCAGTCCGCGCAGGGACAGGGCAGGAACCGGCGGTAGGTTCCCGGGGGCATGAGGATCCGGTTGCTGAAAAGTCATGTCGTTAGACTAACTGCCGCCGGGCACGGAACGGATCGTCCGAAAGGCGTACCCGGAGCTAGAACGAGTGGCGCGGCAGGGCGCGCTCGTACTGCGGCGGCCAGGCGAGTTCGGCGCCCAGCTCGAACGCGGCGCGCAGCCACCAGTGCGGGTCCCGGAGCGCAGCCCGGGCGATGAACACGCCGTCGGCCTGGCCGGTGGCCACGGCGTGCTCGGCCTGGCCTGCGGAGGTCAGCAGCCCCACGGTGCCCGTGCGGACACCGGTTTCGCGCCGGATCCGGGCGGCGAAACCGGTCTGGTAGCCCGGCCCCACCGGGACCTCCTGGTGGGCCACGGCGCCACCGCTGGAGACGTCCACCAGGTCCACGCCGTGTTCGGAGGCTGCCCGCACCATCCGGACGGAGGCTTCGACATCGATTCCGCCCTTGGCCCAGTCGGAGGCGGAGATCCGCAGCAGCAGGGGCATGGAATCGGGAATGACGTTGCGTACGGCGTCCACCACGGCGAGGGTCAGCCGGTTGCGGCCGGCTTCGTCGCCGCCCCAGGCATCGGTCCGGTCGTTCACGAGGGGGCTCTGGAACTGGTGCAGGAGGTAGCCGTGGGCCCCGTGGATCTCAATCGTGTCGAAGCCTGCGTCGACGGCCCGGACCGCGGCGGCCGCGAAGTCGGCAATCACGCCGTCGATCTCGGCCAGCGTCAGGGCCGAGGGCGCGGCATAGCCGTCGAAGGCGGCGGTGCCGGGGCCCACGGTGTCCCAGCCGCCGTCGGAGGCCGGGACGGTGCCCCGGTTTCCGGAGAACGGCCAGTACGAGGACGCTTTCCGGCCGGCATGGGCCAGCTGGGTGCCTATCTTGGTTTCCGCGGTGCCGTGGCGGTGCACGAACGAGGTGATCCGCTCCCAGCCGGCAGCCTGCTCGTCGGTGTAGAAGCCGGCGTCCCGGGGGCTGATCCGGCCGGCGGCGTTCACGGCGGCTGCCTCGGTGAGGATGAGGGCCGCACCGCCGGTGGCAAAGGACCCCAAGTGCATCAGGTGCCAGTCGTTGGGGACCCCTTCGCCGGTCTCGGGCCCGCAGCTGTACTGGCACATCGGCGAGACCCAGCCGCGGTGCTGCAGCCGCATGGACCGCAGGTCCAGCGGCTCGAACAGGGCCGGACCCATCAGAACAGCACCCGGGCCAGGTTCTGGCGGGCTTTGGCGACGCGCTCGTCGCCGGGGCCGACGACGTCGAAGAGCTCCAGCAGGCGGACCCGGGCCGTCTCGCGCTCGGGGCCGAAGTTCCGGCCGATGAAGGTGACGATCCGGGCGAGGCCGTCCTCGACGTGGCCGCCGGCGACGTCGAGATCGGCGACGGCGAGCTGGACCTCAAGGTTGTCCGGCTCATCGGCGCCCTGCCGCCGGAGGGCCTCGGTGTCCGCGGCGGAGAGCGGCTGGAGGCGGCCCATCAGTTCCACCTGCGCCAGTCCGGCCTTGGCATCGGCATCGGCCGGCATTTCCAGCAGGGCCTGCCGGTAGGCCGCGGCCGCCGCGGCGTAGTCCCCGGCCTCGATGGCGTCGTAGGCCTTCTGGTGCAGGGGCGGCAGCGGCGGCTCCTCGGCTTCGTCCGCGCCGGGTCCTCCGGCCCCGATCCGCCCGGTGACACCGTTGGCCGCAGCGACCTTGAGCAGTTCATCAAGCAGGGTGCGGATCTGTTCTTCCTCGGCCCCGCCCTGGAACAGCGGCACCGGCTGGCCCTTGACCACCGCGACGGCCGTCGGCACGGCCTGGACCTGGAAGGCCTGGGCGAGCTGCGGGAAGGCCTCGATGTCGGCGGCACCAAGCACCAGCCGGCCGTCGTAGCTGTCGACAACCCGGGCGAGGTCGTCCACGAGCTCGCCCGAACCCGGTGAGTAGGAGGCCCACAACGCAATCACCACGGGAACCCGGGTGGAGAGCTCCACGAGTTCCTGGAAGTTGGCCTCGGTGACGTCCACCCGCAGCGGGCGTCCGGCCTGGTCTGCGGCGCCCGCCGCCGGGACTGCCGGGCCGGGCGGGCCCCCGGCCGGGCCGGGGGCAGCGGGCGCCGGCGGGCGTTGCTTGAGCGAGGAGAGGTCGACGGCGCCCCGCAGGCTAAGCGGGTTGGCTGCAGCTGGCGGGACCGGGCGGGAGGCTGGCGAAGTCATAGCTCCACTCTAACCACTGCGGCCCGCCCGTTGGCACCCGGAAGCCCGTTAGCACCCGAAAACACAGTGGCACCCGTAGACGCGGCACTACGTATAGCTACTTGAAGCTCGCCCCGACCAGGC
>JBKKDK010000371.1:0-3360 GCA_046708245.1 Arthrobacter sp. | reverse complement strand
TCGGTCTCGTTGGCAGCTGCTGCTGACACTGTTTCGTCGGATTTCTGACTGTCTGTCACCGCTAGAAGTCTTTCGCTTGGAGGGAAATACCGGGGCCGTGGCCACAAGGGCAACGGCTGGTTACTTCAGAGAGAACGAGTCTATCGTGACTGGTTCCGCGGGTGCGCCGTCTGTGGCGTTATCACCCGGTTTTAGTCCGGCGGCCGCAATATTGGCCACCACGTCCAGGCCTGAGGTCACCTTGCCCACCACCGTGTAGCCGCCGGCGGCGTCGGCCGGAATGACGGTGTCCTTGTACACAATGAAGAACTGGGTGCCGTTGCCGTTGGCGTTGCCGCCGGTCCGGGCCACGGCGATGGTGCCTGCCGGGTAGGCGTTGTCCGCAGGGGTGTTTTCCAGTGGGCCCCAGGTGTAGGAGGGGTCGCCGCTGCCGTCGCCGGACTTGGAACCACACTGCAGCACGCCGAAGGTCTCGCCTGTGGTGAGCCGGTGGCAGCTGAGGCCGGCGTAGAAGTTCTGGTCCGCGAGGGACTTAAAGACTGCCGCAGCCTGCGGCGCCTTGGTGCCGTCGAGTTCGACGCCGAGCGTGCCGGAATTGAGTTTGAGCTCGCCTACGAAGGTTTTGCCGGCCGCGGTCTCCGGCTTCGGAATGTTGTCGGCGTTGGCCGGCGGGGCGGAGGCGGTGGCCGACGGCGTGGCCAGCCCGGCCTCGGCGGCCTTGACTTCCTCCTCCGTGGGGTTCGAGGAAAAGACCGTCAGCTGGAGGACCAGCGCGACGACGACGAAGGCCGCGCCCGCGCCGATCGCCAGGACGTTGTCGCGTTTGCGGCGCTTGTCCTGTTCCCTGCGCAGCTCGCGCTTCGCTTCCATCTGTGCGACGCGCCGCTTCGCCTCGCGGGCGCTCCGTGAACTGGCCGCCAAAAGGTCCTCCTGGTTGTAGGGCTGAAGCCGGACGGCCGTTGGCGCCGTCGCTGGCCCAGCTGTAAGCTGCCGGCAGCACGATGGCGGCAGGCGGCATTAGAGATGCCGCCGCCAAACGCATAAACTGACTGCCGCACACAGTTTATGCACGACCGGCCGGTCTGCCGCCCATCTGTTCCCCGTTTCGGACACCATGTTTCGGGACCCGGACGGCGCCACCAACCCCGTCCGTTGTTACCCGAGGAGAAAATTCCACCATGGCACGCACCGCCTCCCTGTCCGGATTCCCCGAGTGGCTTCCCGAGGAGCGGCTGGTGGAGCTGCATGTCCTGGACACCCTGCGCCGGACGTTCGAACTGCACGGCTTCTCCTCGATCGAGACCCGCGCCGTGGAGACCGTCGGCCAGCTGCTGCGCAAGGGCGAGATCGACAAAGAGGTCTACGGGCTCAGCCGGCTGCAGGATGAGGAAAGCGACGAAATCAAGTCACACAAGGGCGACCCGCACGCCCTCGCCCTGCACTTCGACCTCACCGTGCCGTTCGCCCGCTATGTGGTGGAGAACGCCGGCTACCTGGCCTTCCCTTTCCGCCGCTACCAGATCCAGAAGGTCTGGCGCGGCGAACGTCCGCAGGAAGGCCGCGCCCGCGAGTTCACCCAGGCGGACATCGACATCGTCGGCGACGGCGAACTTCCGTTCCGGTACGACGTCGAGATTGCCCTGGTGATTGCCGAGGCCCTGGGTGCACTGCCGATCCCGGACTTCCTGCTCCGAATCAACAACCGCAAGCTGGCCGAGGGCTTCTACAACGGCATCGGCCTGACAGACACCGCCGGAGTGCTGCGCAGCATCGACAAGCTCGAGAAAATCGGGGCCGCCAAGGTGGCCGGGCTGCTGCAGACCGAGCTTGGCGCCACAGAGGAACAAGCAGACGCCGCGCTCAGGCTCGCTTCCATCCGCACTCAGGACACGTCCTTCGTGGAGCAGGTCCGCGCCCTGGGCGTGAGCAACGAACTGCTGGAGGAAGGCCTGACTGAGCTGGAGCAGGTCATTGCGGCCGCCGTCCAGCACGCCCCGGGCCGGGTGGTCGCCGACCTCAGCATCGCCCGCGGTCTGGACTACTACACCGGCACCGTGGTCGAAACCGTCCTGGTGGGCCACGAACAGCTCGGCTCGATCTGCTCCGGCGGCCGCTACGATGCCCTGGCCAGCAAGGGCAACCGCAAGTTCCCCGGCGTCGGGCTTTCCATCGGCGTGACCCGGCTCGTCTCGCGCATCCTCAGCCAGGACCTGGCCAAAGCCACCCGTTCGGTGCCCACCGCCGTGCTCGTGACGCTTAACCACGACGACAGCTGGGCCGCGGCTCAGGACGTGGCCGCGCAGCTGCGCAACCGCGGCATCGCCACCGAAGTCGCGGCGAAAGCGGAGAAGTTCGGCAAGCAGATCAAGTTCGCCGACCGCCGCGGCATCCCGTTTGTCTGGTTCACCGACGACGAGGGCAAGCACCAGGTCAAAGACATCCGCTCCGGCGACCAGGCCGACGCCGATCCCGCCACCTGGGCCCCCGCCGCGGAGGACCTGCACGTCCGGGTCACCAAAGCCTAGGGCGCCGCAACCGCTGCCCCGCCGGGCCGGCCCCGTGGCGGCCGTTATTCCGGGACAAGCCGGCCCAGCGGGTAAACTCGGACGGGACCGTTCCAGTAGCGGTCCTCCAAAGCTTAATTCTGTCTTCCCTCTGTCTTCTTCAGAAAGGCGTGCTGTGCTGCGCACACATGACCTCGGATCCCTTCGTTCCGAGCACATTGGACAAACCGTAACCCTGGCCGGCTGGGTCGGCCGGCGTCGTGATCACGGTGGTGTCGCATTCGTTGACCTGCGTGACGCTTCGGGCGTCGCCCAAGTGGTCGTCCGTGAAGAAGAGGTCTTCCACGGCCTGCGGAACGAATACGTGCTGCAGGTCACCGGCACCGTGTCCCGGCGACCTGAGGGCAACGAGAACCCCGCCCTCGGCACCGGCGAAATCGAGGTCATGGCCGAAAAGGTCACCATCCTCAACACCTCCGATCCGCTGCCGTTCCAGATCGACGAGCACGTCGAAGTGGGCGAGGAAGCCCGCCTCAAGCACCGCTACCTGGACCTGCGCCGTCCCGGCCCCGCCCGCAACCTGCGCCTGCGCTCCGAAGCCAACCGCGTGGCCCGCGAACTGCTCCACGAGGACGGCTTCGTCGAGATCGAAACCCCCACGCTGACGCGCTCGACGCCGGAAGGCGCCCGTGACTTTGTGGTCCCCGCCCGCCTCGCGCCGGGTTCCTGGTACGCTCTTCCGCAGTCCCCGCAGCTGTTCAAGCAGCTCCTGCAGGTCGGCGGCTTCGAAAAGTACTACCAGATTGCCCGTTGCTACCGCGACGAGGACTTCCGCGCGGACCGCCAGCCCGAATTC
>JBKKDK010000370.1:0-8886 GCA_046708245.1 Arthrobacter sp. | reverse complement strand
CGGATGCATGGTCTGCACCGGCGGGAAGTGCCACGGTATCTCCCCTGGGGGTCCGTGGCACTTTTCTGTGGGAGTACCGTAAGGAATTCCGGGCGAAGCGACGCTGCAGGAACCATAGCCACGAAGGGTGTTTGAAATGACCGGAGCCATGGTTGATGTCGTTCTGCCGTGTTTGAACGAGCGGGGCGCCCTGCCGTGGGTGCTGTCCCGCATGCCGGACGGGTACCGGGCCATCGTTGTCGACAACGGTTCCACGGACGGTTCCGCCGAGCTCGCGGCGAGTCTGGGCGCGCTCGTCGTCAAGGAGGGCAGGCGGGGGTTTGGGGCGGCAGCCCATGCCGGCCTGCTCGCAGCGACGGCGGAGTTCGTCGCCTTCTGTGACTGCGACGGTTCACTCGACCCGGCCCAACTGCCGGCTCTTCTGGCTCCGGTCATGGATGGCCGCGCGGATCTGGTCCTGGGCAGCCGACAGCCGCAGCGCGGGTCTTGGCCCCTGCATGCCCGCATCGCCAACGTTGTCCTCGCGTGGCGGCTCCGGCACCTGACCGGGGAACGGGTGACTGATCTGGGACCGATGCGCGCGGCACGCCGAGTGGAGATGCTCTCCCTCGGGCTGGAGGACCGCCGCAGCGGCTACCCCTTGGAGATGTTCCTCAAGGCGAGCCTGCGCTGCTGGCGGATCGAGGAGGTGCCGGTTCCCTACGCCCCCCGCACCGGCAAGTCCAAGGTCACGGGCACCGTCCGCGGAACAGTGACGGCGGTGCGCGACATGTCGGTCCAGCTCAAGGCTGCCGCGGCTTCTTCGCCGCGGCCGGTCCGGAAGGCTGCTGGCCGCGAATGACGGTTATGAGCAGGAACATGGATCTGACAGTGGCGGTCATCGCCAAAGAGTGCCTTCCTGGGCGCGTCAAGACCCGGCTGAGCCCGCCGTTGACGCCCGAGCGGGCCGCAGTCCTGGCGCAGCTGAGCCTGAGCCGCACCTTGGACACCGTCCGGCTCCTCCCGGCACGGAACCGGCTGCTGGTCATGGATGGAACGCCGACGCCCGCGGACGCCGAAGGCTTCACAGTCGTACCGCAGGCCGCCGGAGGGTTGGATGAGCGTCTCGCCGCCATCTGCGATGCAGTCACGGGACCGCTGCTCATCGTGGGCATGGATACCCCGCAATTCTCGAGGGACCACATCGCTCCCCTGCTTCGCGATTGGTTCTCGGACACCCCCCGGAAAGGGGCCTGGCTGGGACCGGCAACGGACGGCGGGTACTGGGCCCTTGCGCTGCGCCGGCCAGACGGATCCCTGATCCGGGGAGTGCCGATGTCCACTGACACCACCGGAACCGAGCAGCTCGCCCGGCTTGCCGCCGCGGGACTCTCCATCGGGATGCTTCCCGAACTGCGCGACATGGACCACTTCAGCGATGCCCTGCATATTGCTGCCGAAATTCCCGGCACGGATTTCGCCTTCGCGGTGGAGAACGCCTCGGCCCTGGTGCACCGTGCACCGCTGCGCGCCGGAGTGCTGCGGTGACCGCCATCGAGGTGGCACCCGTGGCCCTCTTCGGCCAGGGCCAGCGCGAACCCTACGCCAGGGCCCTGCGGAATGGTGCCGGAAGGCTGACGCTTCGCCCGGCGAGCCGGCACCATCACGCCGGACCGGTCGAATTCGATGTCAGCAGCTGGTGTGAGGAAGCCAGCTCGATGGAACGGTCCCTGCTGAACAGTCTTAAAGGTCCGATTCTCGACGTCGGCTGCGGGCCCGGCAGGCTGCTGGCGGCGGCCCGGTCGCTCGGTCTGCAAGCGCTGGGCATCGACACCAGCACCGAGGCGGTCCGCCGGGCACGCGGTCGTGGTGACCGCGCCCTGGAGCAGTCCGTTTTCGCGGCGGTCCCGCAATCCGGTCATTGGCAGACTGTTCTCTTACTCGATGGCAACATCGGCATCGGGGGAAGTATTACCTCCCTGCTTCGCCGCTGCCGGCAGCTCATTGCACCGTCCGGAGCGCTCCTGGTGGAAGTGGAGGCGGAAGAGGACTTGGATGTTGCCTATCCGGCGGTGCTAGTGGACGAACTGGGCAACCGGAGCGAGCCGTTCAGTTGGGCGCGGACCGGCGGGGCTGGCCTGGAAGCCCGGGCCCTGTCGGGTGGATGGACGGTTTCCGCCATCCAGCGCCTGCAAGGCCGCACGTTCTACCGTCTCTCGCCATGTCCCGAGCCGGTACGTTCAATCCCGTAGACGACGATGGCAGCCAGGGTAACCACCACTGCCCAGAACCAGAGCAGATTGGCGGCGTAGTCCGCCTCCAGTGCGCTGGTATTGCGGGCCACTGACTGCGCCTTGAGTAGCACCCCCGCGATCAGGGTGACCACGGCTCCCGTCATCAGCGCGCCGCGCAGTACCGCGGCCGACGCCGGACGCAGTCGGGAGCCCAGACGGGTGAGACCCGCGCCGGCCAGCGTGGAGACCGGCACGATGACGCCGTCGTGGAGCAGGACGGCCACCGCCAGCCAGACCAGCAGCCCGATCAGTTGCGGAGGGCCGAGTTTGCTCGGCAGCCCCAGGAGCCCGTACGCAATCAGAGCGACGCCCGCCGCTCCGAGGACAGTCCGCGTGATCCTCACGGATTTCCCGGCCTGGTCCGGGGTGGAGACGTTCGCGCTCTTCACGGTTTTCACAGGACCTCCACAGTCTGCAGCCATTTTGTTTGCAGGACACCCGGGCGGCCGGGGGCAATGATGCGGGCCGGATACCCGTGGTCCAGATCGAGGGTCTGCCCGTTGAGTTCCAGGGCCACCAAGGTTTGCTCATCCTGCACGTAGGCGGCCGGCATGGACATCAACCGGTAGGCGCCCTCGGGTTCCAGGCTCGTGACACGGAGCGAGGAGGCAGATGGTGCGCCGACAGTGCTGACCAGGTCCCGGATCCGCACGCCCCTCCACCGGGCCGTCTGGCTCCAGCCTTCAACACACGCGATGGGAAGCTCATGCTCATGCTGTGGCAGGGCTTTGAGCTCCGCCAAGGTGAAGGCGCGGCTTGTCCCCTGGTAGGTGACCGTCAGCTTCCAGTCCTTGGCCCCGGCCAGGTCCGCGACTTTCGCCTCGGCGGCGGTGCGGTTCACCGGAACGGACTGAGGGCCCGTCCCCATCTTCCGTGGCGCGAAAAGGTTGAGCGGGTCCAGCCACGCAAAAGACTGCCCGGCCGTCGTGAGCACGACCGCCCCCGTGGTTGTCCCGACGGCGGCGAGGAAAGCACGCCGTGACCAGCGGCCAGGTGCAGGCTGCAGCAAGCCGTCCCTGGTGTGCGGGGCGCCAGCGTTGAGTTCCGGCACTGGGGCGGCTGCGCCGGGAGCCCCTTCCGGACCGCGGCCCGGACCGGCACGCCAGTGCTCCATGATCGCCGGAAGCTTGACGGCGATGTGGAGCAGCAGCGATCCCCAGATGACCCAGGACAGCCAGAAGTGCGTTTCCCGGAAGGGGAACGGCCACGGGTACCACTTGTAGGTATTGATCAGGCCCGTCGTCAGCTGCACCAGCGAGGAAGCGATGAACAAGGCGATGGAAGCCCGCTCCAGGCCGTGCGCCAAGGACTTGACCGGCGGCCACTTCAGTAGCTCGGGGTAGACGGACCACAGCTTCGCAAGGAGCAGTGGAATGGCAGCGATGCCGGCGGTCACGTGGAGCCCCTGGGTCAGCTGGTAGATCCAGACAGGGCGGGTGGGGAAGAACATCCATGATGGCGGTTCCTGCAGCCCGTGGCTCAGAAGACCCGTCAGGAAACAGATGGTGAAGCTCAGGGCGAGCCACCGGCCCAGAACAACCGTCAGCCGCGTACTGCGCGTCGGCGAGGCAAATCTGGCGGCCAACGCGTTGGTGAGCTTCTCCATACCTAGATCACACCATCATTCCGGCCCACAAGTTGCCACCAGACCTTACGATTCGCTGAATCCTTCGGCTGGGCGCAAGGGCAGCACCCGAAATAGGGCAGGATCGGTAGCGTGACTGCCAGTACATCAAAATCAGCCCGCACAAACGGAATCATACTTTTCGTGGTCCTTCCGCTGGTGTTCATTGCGGGTGCGGCCTTGTTGTGGTGGATGGTGCTCCCGGGCAACCCGTTCCAGTCCGCGCCCATCGTCGGCACCTGCCTGTCCTGGCTGGTCCTGATCGCTGCCGTCCTGCTCCTGCGGTGCGTGCCGCGGCGCCGGCTGGGAGTCGTCATTGTCACGGGCCTGATCCTGCTGGGCCTTGTTGCTGTGAGCGCGCCGCCCCGGACCAGCAACGATTCGGCCCGGTATGCGTGGGACGGCATCGTCCAAAAGGCGGGAATTTCCCCCTATTCCTATGTACCCATCGATGAGACACTCCGCAGTCTCCGGCCCGGGTGGCTGTTCGCGCCGGGCGCGCCCGGCCCCGACGGCAATCCTGTCTGCCCCAAGGACCTGTTCGGGACGGAATCCGTTGCCGCCTTCGGGTTCCCCTCCGGGGATCCCCTCTGCACGGCGATCAACCGTCCGCACGTGCCCACCATCTACCCACCCACGGCCGAACTGTACTTTGTGGGCGTTCGGGCAACTGTGCCGGACACCGTCGGCTACCTCCCGTTCCAGCTCGGCGGGCTGCTTATCAGCGTGGCGGTAACCCTGATGCTGCTCCGTGTGCTGGCCAGACGCGGGCTGCCCCTCCAGCTGGCCGCCGTGTGGGCGTGGAGCCCCTTCGTGCTTCTTGAAGCGGTGAACAACGCCCATGTCGATGCCCTCGGGGGAGCGCTGATCCTGGCCGCCGGAATGCTGCTGGCCGGCGGCAGGCCGCTCCGTTCCGGGGTTGCCTTGGGAGCCGCGGTGGCGACCAAACTCATCCCGGTCATCGCCGCGCCCGCGCTGCTGTTCCACCGCCCGGTCAGGTTCATCGCCGCGGCCTTAGGCACCTTCGTGCTCCTCTACCTGCCGTACTTGGCTGTCGCCGGGGCCGGGGTCCTGGGTTTTTTGCCCGGTTACCTCCAGGAAGAGGGGTACAGCCAGAGCGGGGGCATCCGGTTCGGTCTTGGGCAGCTAGTCTCCGCCGGCCCGTGGCCGCCGGTTCTCAGCGCGGCCGCGCTGGCCGTCGTCGCGCTGATCGTGTTGCGGCGGACGCGCGCTGCAAGCGTCTGGGACCAGCAGGCAGTCATGATCGGGCTGACGCTGCTGATTGTCAGCCCCAACTACCCCTGGTACGCACTCATGCTGTTGCCATTTATCGTGCTCAGCCGCCGGTGGGAGTACGTCGCGGTGATCCTTGCCCTTGACCTCATCTACATGGTGCCCAAGGCCGCGCCTTACAGCGAGCCGATCAACCAGGGCGTTCTCCTCGCCGCCGCCGCCGCACTTGCCGCCAGAGCCTGGCTGCGCCGCCGCGCGGAGCTCCGTCTTGCCGCCTCGTCGGCACTCCGGCACGAGGCCTTGAGCTGCAGCTCGGAACAGCGGTAACCGGACTGGACCGGTCATGGGAGCTCCCGTCCGGATGGCAGGATGGCCCTATGGAACAATCATCTGCCGGCACAGCGCGGGCGCGCATTGGAATCATCGGAGGTTCCGGGACGTACCGGCTCCCCGGCGCAATCGTCAAGGCGACCTTCGACGTCGGCACCCCCTACGGGCCGCCGTCGGGCCCGGTGACGCTGGCCGACGTCGCCGGACAGACCGTGGCGTTCCTGCCCCGCCACGGCGGGGAACATTCGCTGCCGCCCCAGAAGATCAACTACCGGGCGAACCTCTGGGCGCTGAAGAGCCTCGGCGTCGAGGCGCTGATCTCCTCCTCGGCGGTGGGCGGGCTGCACGAAGGCTTCGGTCCGGAGACGTTTGTGGTCACGGACCAGCTGATCGACCGGACCTGGGGACGCGCCGATACCTATTTCGACGGCACGGTGGCCGACGGCGTCGCCCCCGCCGGCGTCCAGCACCTGCCGGCGTCGGAGCCCTTTTGCCCCGCACTGCGTTCGTACCTCGGGGCCGCGCTGGCGGCGCAGGACGTTTCCTACGTTCCGCAGGGAACCGTGGTCGTTGTCAACGGGCCGCGCTTTTCCACGAAGGCCGAGTCCGCGTGGTACGTCACAGGTGGCGCTGACATTATCAGCATGACCCAGTACCCCGAACCCGTTCTGGCAGCCGAGCTGAACATGGGCTTCGCCAACCTTGCGTTCATCACCGATTCCGATACCGGACATGACGGCTCGGACCCGGTGACTGCCGAGGCTGTTTTTGCGCGGCTGAAGAATGCCCAGCGCAGCGTGTTTGCGGTGCTCGGAGCCACGATCGCCGCCATTGCGGATGACTATGCCCCCCGCAAGCTGATGGATCAGAGTGCCGTGGACCGGATCATGGCCCTTCCGGTTGCGGGCGAAGCGGTGTCCGCCCGGTGAGGCTCCTGGTCACCGGCGGTGCCGGGTTTATCGGTTCCCATATCGTCGATGCCGCTCTCGCCAAAGGATGGTCCGTTCGGGTGCTGGATTCCCTGGAGCCGGGCCTCCACGACGGCCCGCCGGCCTTTGATCCACGGGTGGAATTGCTGACCGGCGATGTCACAGACCGGAACGCTGTGGACCGCGCGCTGGAGGAAATCGACACCGTCTGCCACCAAAGCGCGAAGGTCGGGCTCGGCGTCAGCTTCGCGGATGCGCCTGACTACATCCGCAATAACGACTACGCGACTGCAGTCCTGCTCGCTGCCATGGAACGCCACGCCATCCCGCGGCTGGTGCTGGCGTCCTCGATGGTGGTCTACGGCGAAGGAGCCTACACGGACGCCGAGACCGGACTGCCCTCCCGGCCAGGTCCCCGTGACGAGGCCGACCTGCGTGCAGGGATCTTCGATCCCCGCAACCCGGAGACGGGGGCAGTCCTGATTCCCGCGATGGTCACCGAAGACGCCGCGCTGGATCCGCGCAACGTGTACGCCGCATCGAAACTGAGCCAGGAGCATCTTGCCGCTTCGTGGGCCAGGAGCACCGGCGGCTCAGCGGTCGCCCTGCGCTACCACAACGTCTATGGCCCCAGGATGCCCAAAGATACGCCCTACGCCGGCGTCGCCTCCCTGTTCCGTTCGGCTCTGGCCCGCGGCGAAGCGCCCCGCGTATTCGAAGACGGCGGCCAGCGGCGCAGCTTCATCCATGTCCGCGATGTCGCCGCGGCGAACATTGCCGCGGCAGAAGCGCTGTCTGCCGGCGGCAGCCCGGGCTTCCACGCTTATAACGTCGGAGCCGATGAGGTTCACACGAGCGGTGACGTAGCGACCGCGCTCAGTGCCTTCAGCACCGGACCGACACCGGTTGTGACCGGCGAATACCGGCTCGGGGACGTCCGCCACATCACGGCTTCCTCTGAGTTGATCAAAGCCGAACTTGGCTGGGCTCCGGTCGTGGGCTTTCATGAAGGGATGCGGGAATTTGCCGCCGCTCCCCTGCGCGGCGAACCGGTCTGACCGGAACAGGCATAACCATCGGGAACCCGGATGCCCGCCCACGACTAACCACCCGCGCAGCAGGAAAGCCACGGATCCCCAAGGTACGTGGCTTCCCTGCAGTGCTCTCCTGCCCGTTCTGCCGGCAGGTTTTCCTGGTGGGTGTTATTTGGTGTTGACGGTGATTTTGGCGATGCCGACGAGCATGTCGGCTTTCACGGCGTCGGTCTTGAAGGTTTTGTTCAGCAGGCCGGCGGCGGTGTCGGAGATCAGCACGCGGGTGCCTTCGAGGACGGCGGTGTCGCCTGCCTTGGCCAGCGGCTTGAGGGTGGAGCCGTCGAGGTTGAAGATGTAGGCCTGCTTCGCGGCGCTCTCGCCGTTGACGGCGACGTCACCGTAGAGCTTGGAGGTGCCCGGGTCGATGGTGAAGTTGGTCAGGTCGACCTTGGTCTCGCCGGCGGTGAGGGAGAATCCGGAGCCGGCGTGGCTGATCAGGCCCTGGACGTAGGGGCGGTAGTCCTTGGCCGGGTCGTAGTAATCGACCTTGCCGCCGGTGATCGGGAAGACCAGCGACCCGTCGGTCAGCGCTGCGGTCCCGACGGTGCCGGGGGTCAGCGTCAGGGTCTCCAGGGCCTTCGCGAAGGAGGCGTCGAGCTTCACCGCGGTGGACACCCCGGTCAGTGCCGGGATCGAGGCGAGCGGCTTGGGCATTTCAGCCGGGGCCGCGGCCGAGGACGAGGCGGCCGGGGCGGTGGAGGCGTTGTTGGCCGGGCTGCAGGCGGCCAGGGAGAACATGAGTGAACCGGCAGCGGCGACGCCGAGGAAAGTCTTGATAGATGTACGCATGGGAGTACTCCTTGAAATCGGTCGAGTGGATGTTCCCGTTCCGCGGCCGTGGTGCTGGCCTGACATTTTTCGGCGGTCCGGGGTGGTCTGTCAGGAGTACTTCGACAGCACCCCCCGACCCGGATGGGTCACCCCGGAACCGTCACCAACGCGTTACATGGACGCACCAACAATCCGGACCGGGTCATCGCCTAAGACAGGCGGTTTTAGCCTCAGCGACAAGCCGATGAGCGGGTACACGTACGGCACCCCAACTGAGGACCTGCATACACTGCTGGAACAGCTGGACCTGAACAAAGCCATTCGGGTTGATGGGCGTCGGAGGCCGCTGTCATCGGCGTCTGGTTGCACGCTGTCCGCGCCTCAGATCACCAACGGCTGAGGTCGAGGGGTGCCGGGGAAGGCCTCGAGCAGGACCAGTCCCAAGCAGGGTACGCCCGAGACGCTGCGGGATCTGCGGGAACTCGGCGGGAATAGTGGATGGACATGGGGGGCATCGGGCAGCCTCTAACCGACCGGGCTGCGGACGTTTGCCGGCAGACTTCCGCGACGGGGGAGAAAAAGCGCTTCTCCGGCCACCCATCCGTGACGCGGATCACAACGAACCTCTAGTG
>JBKKDK010000369.1:0-13406 GCA_046708245.1 Arthrobacter sp. | reverse complement strand
TTCGTTTCTTCCGTCGCCATGGTGGGGACAACGAATATTGACCGGGTCGTTGCCGCTTGGGTGCGGCGCGGCAACCACAGTCTCCAGGAGTTTTTCACGTCGCGTCCGGCCGCGGTGGCATGGCTGGGGACTGTCGACTCCCGACATCGTCCACCAAGTCCCGGCCTGATTCTCCCCAGCACCAGCAGCTAGGAGGCTCTGGAGATCCGGGCAGCCGGGCGGGGAGCTTCCGATGCCGATCTCCTCGTCGTCCCGGGGGCACCAACAAATAGGCCTGGCGCGCCTCACCATGACACGAGTGGGGAATCCGCGGAGCGCCTGCTGAACCTCCTCGTCGGCTGAGATAGAACCGCCAATCGAACAGTGAAACCACGGCCCGCCCGTGGCCGAGCGCGGGACGCTCAGAACGGCCCGATCCCAACTATGTCCGTGCCCTGGTGCGGTGAAGCAATCCAGAGACTTAACGGCCACCTCGAGAACCAGCGACGCCGGATGGCACCTCAAACTCCCTGCAGGATCGGGCGAGCGGCACGGATACCACGAACCGCTCGGCCAGGATAGTGACAGCGTGCCCGAGGAGGTCCCGTGTCTGGTCAGGGTCCATGTCAGGGACAGTGCACTGGTCGTGGTGGCGCGCCTGAGCACACAGCGCGCAGTTCACCGCCTCCGCGGCAAGGCCGGAGACGTTCTGGCTGAGTTCAGTGATGACCATGTCCACGCCGAAACCCTCTATCCCAAACAGAGCAGCCAGCGCTGGCGTGAATGGGAACTTGAACTCATTGACGGTCACCACAAGCTGCTCGACGCCAGCCAGAATTGGGTGGCGGCGCCTGAGACAGCGACCGTTTCGGTGGTGGATCCCTCGCCGGAGACGGTGACTTACCGCTGCGCCTGTGGATTCACGCTCGACGAGGACCGGGAGAGCCCGGCGTAAGACGACGGCCGTCACGACCGGTCACAGCTTCTTCCAAAACGCCGATTTTTGATGCCGGCCGGGCAGGGGATAGTTGGATGGCCTGCATTTGTGGGTCCGCGGTGACCAATAGCGGTTTTTCTGCGCACTGCTTGAACCCCTTCCGGCCCGACTGAGGCATCACTGTCAAGGAAGACAGTGCATCGAGGCCCTTCACCCAACCTGTTTCAGGAGCGGCCCGGAGATGAAGGTCTCAGCCGTTGCCCTTGCCTTTGCCTCGCTCTTTCTGCCTCTCGGCGTCCTTTTTGGCTTGGTCTTCCTCCTCCTTTCCGTTCTTTCCTGCTGGAGGTTCGGTCGCAGGTGCCGGTGTGGCTGACGGGGTTGGGACCGGTGTCATGGCTGCCTCCAGATCAGCTTTGATGGTGTTGATGGCAGCCTGGATTCGGGTTTTTCGTTCCTGGGACATCGAGCCCTGTTCCGCCGCTGTCGTGACGTCCTGGTTTAGCTGCTGAAGCTCAGCCAGCGCCGCAGGAAAGTTCTGTTCCGCGGTGAGATGCCTCGCTGTCGCAGCCCGGTTCTGTAGTATTCCGGCTGTTTCTTGATCCAAATCGGATGCCGTGGAACAGGCAGTGAACATCAAAACTCCCAGACAAGCTGCCAGAAGCCGGTTACGCGTTCTCTGGCTTGAGGCTTTTCCCGCCGCAGTGGGGCCAGCCGACGTTTCGGGATCCGTGCCCACGTCCGGACGGTTTCTTGGGTTCATGGTGTGAGGCTTTCTTCCAATTCCTTGAAGTGTTCGCCCAGCTGCCCGGGGATAACCGGTTGGTTACTTTCCCCCGGTGTGGCCTGCGGCTGAAGGGAAGCCAGCGCTATTCCAAGCAGGAGCACAGCGACGGCAACCACGACGGTCAAGGTCCAAAACCTGCGTGTTCCAAGCCTGCCCAGCTTTTTCCAGGGCCGGTGCGTGGCCGGCCTCGCCTGGACGGACGCCGGCTCATGCTCAGGGGGCTGAGGGACCGGTTGCCGTGAGGTGGCGTTGGTTAGCTCGCTGCCCGACAGGGCAGGCAGCCGGGCACCCTGCGAACCCCTGTCTTCAGCCGGGCGGATATTCCCGGTTCCCCTGGTCTTCAGGATCCGGGTTGCGGGCGAAAGGTCCTCGGTGGCGGTTCCTGTCTCGCTTAGGCCTTCAGCCGGGATGCTCCAGCCTCCGGATATGTTAAGGGTCTTTGCGATGCTTCCTGCGTCTGGCCGGTCGTTCGGGTCTTGGGCGGTCATGGCGGCCAGCACGGACTGCCAGTGCGGTCCCAGAGCATCCGGAATCTGAGGGCGCTGTGAGAGCCGGGCTACTGCGGCTTCCAGCGGCGGGCCCGGGAATGCCATTGTCCCGGTGAGGGCTTCCAGCAGCACCAAGCCCAGCGAATAGATGTCCGCGGCTGGTCCCACCTTTTCTCCGCTGGCTTGCTCGGGGCTCAGGTAGGCCGCGGTGCCGGGGATTATGTTGGTTGCGGTGAGCCTGGCCCCGTCAAGCATCCGTGCGATCCCGAAGTCTGCGAGTTTGGGGCGCAGCGGGGAGTCCGCCGCGTACCGGGTCAGCAGGATGTTGGCCGGCTTTACGTCACGGTGCACCACACCACGGTCGTGGATGTACTGCAACGCTTCAGCCAGTTCAGACCCCAGCTGCGCGGCTTCAGCTCCGGGCAGCGGCCCCGCACCGAGATGGCGGCGAAGGTCAGTTCCAGTGACGAGCTCCATCACCAGGAAAGGCACTTCCCTTTGGCCCCGGAGCATCGTCCCGGTGTCAAAGAGCGTGACCAGGCCGTAGTGGTTGAGCTGGGCGAGCATCCGTGCTTCTGCCTGTTGTCTGCCCAGTTCCTCCGGGTCGGTGACATCGGCACGGAATATCTTCAGTGCCACGTCCCGGTCCAGAACCAGGTCCGTCCCACGGTAGACGCTCCCCATGCCCCCGTGACCAATGACGTCGCCGATCCTGTAGCGCGCGCCTAGGACCGTTCCGGCCATACCGGATTGCGTGTCTTCCGTCATGACGCCCTGCCTTCCGTTCAGCACTCACTCTAGCCACGTCATGACCGGGACCCACGATCTGATATCGCAAAATCGATGCACAAAACCGGGCAGGACCGCATCACCGCCTTGTCTTGAAGCTGATCCAGAGGGAGCACGAGCCGGAAAATGCGAGTATCCATTACTCGGGTTTTCCTCTCTCCGCTCCCGTAACCTCGGTTTGAGGTCCCAGCGGGCACGACCTGACTCAGAGGCCTCAGAGAATCAAAAATCAGGTCCGGCGGGAAACGCGTGACCCGCTTCTGGACACGGCTGGTGGTGGTGCTGACCGTTATCACCGGCGTCAACTACATCGCCTGGCGCTGGGCCGCATCCCTGAACTGGGATGCGTGGTGGATCGCAGTGCCCCTGGTGATCGCAGAAACGTACAGCCTGATTGACGTGATGCTCTTCGGCATGACGGTCTGGAAGCTGAAGATCCGCAAGGGCGCGCCGCCTCCCCCGCCGGATGCCACCGTGGACGTCTTCATCACCACGTATAACGAAGACCTGGACATGGTGATGACCACGCCCCTGGCGGCGCAGAAAATCCGGCACACGCACAGCACCTGGATCCTCGACGACGGCGCGCGCCCCGCGCTCAAAGCCCTCGCCGAGCAGCACGGCCTGGGCTACGTCATGCGCAGCGACGACTGGACCTCGGACCTGCCCCGGCACGCCAAGGCCGGCAACCTGAACAACGCGCTGATGCAGACACACGGAGAGTTCCTCCTGATTCTGGACGCGGACCAGATCCCCGAGCCGGATATCCTCGAAAAGACCCTGGGCTACTTCAACAACCGCCGTGTGGCGCTGGTCCAGACGCCGCAGTACTTCAGCAACGTCCCGGCCCACGACCCCCTCGGCAGCCAGGCGCCTCTCTTCTATGGCCCCATCCAGCAGGGCAAGGACGGCTGGAACGCCGCCTTTTTCTGCGGCTCCAACGCCATCCTGCGCCGCGAGGCCCTCATGCAGCTCGGTCTGATGGGTTACGTCAAGGAGACCGAGAAAAGTATCCGACGGGCGCTGGCCGCCTCCCGCTCCGCCATCAATCAGGCCAGGAAGTCCGCGGATACCAAGACGCCGCTGGTGGCCCAGGCGCTGGACGAGGTGGAGGCTGCAACCCGCGAGGCCCAGCAGGAACTGGACGGCGGCCAGCCCCTGGGTGAGATCACCTACCGGGTCCGGCGCCGCGTGGACGCCGCCGTGCAGACCCTCGTCATGGCCGACGTCGAAGCCCTCCGGGCGGATCTCGATGAAATCGCCGCGATGGAACTGGCCCACGTGGGCGAGTCCGGTGTTCCCGTGGTGGCGGACGACGCGGTGAAGCGCATGTCCGCCCGCGACTGGTCGCCCCTGGGCGCCCTGGAGTCCGTCCAGTCCGTCCTGGACGCGCTGTCCGTGGAACGTAACGACGAAGCCCAGCCCGTGATGCCGCTGGCCACCATCTCCGTAACCGAGGACATGGCCACCGCAATGCGCATGCACACCATGGGCTGGCAGAGTGTCTACCACCACGAAATCCTCGCCTACGGCCTCGCACCGGAGGACCTCAAGACGATGCTCACCCAGCGCCTCCGCTGGGCGCAGGGCACCATCCAGGTGCTGCTGCGCGAAAACCCATTGGTCCAAAAGGGCCTCAATCTGGGTCAACGCCTGATGTACTTCGCCACCATGTGGACCTACCTCAGCGGCTACGCGGCCGTCATCTACTTCGCCGCCCCCATCATCTACCTGCTGCTGGGGATCCTGCCCGTCACGCGCCTGCGCTGGGACTTCTTCATCCGGTTCATCCCGTTTATGGTCGTCAACCAGATGCTGTTCGCCGTGGCCGGCCGCGGCATCCCTACCTGGCGCGGCCAGCAGTACAGCCTGGCGCTGTTCCCCACCTGGATCAAGGCGTGCTCGACGGCGGCCCGCAACGTCTGGTTCGGCCGTCCCCTCGGCTTTGCCGTCACCCCCAAAGCCCGTCAGAGCGGCGGACCCAGCTGGAGCCTGATCCAGCCACAGATCGTGGTGTCCGTTCTACTGGGGGTCGCCGCCGTCGTCGGAATCATCCGCCTAGCCAACGGCCTGGCGGAACCGCTGGGCACGCTGGTGAACGTTGCCTGGATCATTTTTGACCTGATGGTCATGAGCATCCTGGTGCGCGCAGTGCTTTACAAAGGTTATGAACCAGCCGCAGAGCCGGCAGTTACAGAGAGGACTCCCGATGGAGTTTAGTTATGAGGTCAAAGAGTCGTACACCGAGGTGAAGGCCGACGGGCGGCTCAACATGGTCTCCGCGCCCAAGCTACGCGAGTTCATCACCGACGTGATAGCCGGCGGTTCCAACCGGGTGGTCATCAATCTGGAAAAGACCGCGTTTATGGATTCCTCCGGGCTCGGGGCGCTAATCGGCTGCCTCAAGGCAGCCCGGCAGGCAGGCGGTGACCTCCGGATCGCCACGGTCCAGCCGCAGGTGAAGATGGTCCTACAGCTGACCAGCATGGACAAGGTCCTCACCCCTTACGGAACAGCCGAAGAGGCGTTCAACAATGACTGAACCCCTGGCATCGCGAAGCTTCCGAGGACCTGCTTCTGAGACCGCCATCGAGACCGTCCACAACGACCTGGACAGCCTCTGGCGGGACGTCCCGTTCGTAAAGGACATGGACCAGATGACCTTCACGACGGCGGTCATTGAGTCTGCGTCCAACATCGTCCAGCACGCGGAGCCTGCGGGGCAGGAACCGGTGGAACTCGGCGTGGACACCGAGGTGCGGCCAAACCTGCTCCAAGCCCGGGTCAGCGCTTACAACGCCACACCGCCACCCGGACCGATGGAACCAATGAATCCCGCCGAGGACGCAGAATCCGGCCGCGGCCTGGCACTGATCCAGGCGCTGGTCACCACCTTCACCTTCGAGCGGCAGGACGGCACCAACACCTGGGTGCTGTCCCGGAGTTCGCAGCACGAGTAAATGACCCCGAAATGCGGCCACCTATTTGGTGAGAAGGTCACTCTGACCTGAGCCCTACGCGGAGGCATCAGCCGAAGTGTCCGCCCGGGCGCAGCCAGCCCTTGATGAACGCGTACGCATCCAGGACAACCCTGTGTGACCGAACTGCCTGCGGCTGCGCCGCCTCCCCCATTGCCATGGGCATAGCCTACCGATGCGCAAAAGCTTTGCGCACACGTCCGAAAGCCCGGTCGTACGATAGAGGATTCCCCTTACGGGAACCCTTTACGGGACACATTGAGAATTGTTCTCGAGTGAAGGCTGTGAATCGCAGCGCTATTTGGCAGTGAATCCGCAGAGCTATTCGGCCTTCGCGATCAGCCCGGAGATTGCCGACATCTGCTCCTCATCAGAGATGAGCATTCATTGTGCAGGCTCAGACAGGCAGGTGAAAGCCGCCGTTGGAATGCAGGAGCTGACCATTGATCCAGCCGCCGCGTTCAGAGAGCAGGAAGGACACCAGGTTCGCAGCGTCCCGTTGTGTGCCAAGCCGACCAAGCGCGGTCTCGCTGCTCAGAGCCTCCCCGAGCTCCGGGCTCATCCACCCGGTGTCGACCGGGCCCGGGTTGACCAAGTTCGCGGTGATACCGAGGTGCCCAAGTTCGCCGGCGGCCGCGATCACAATTCGATCAAGTGCGCCCTTGCTAGCACCGTAGGGGAGGTTATGGGTTGTGTGGTCGCTCGTCAGCGCGACGATTCGCCCCAGTCCAGGTGCTGACGAGTACTGCTGGGCGAACGCTTTAATCAATAGCCAGTTCGCGCGGGTGTTGATGGCGAAGTGACGGTCAAAGCTCTCGATGGACGTGTCATAAATGCTGCTGTCTACGGACTGAGCGTGGCTTGCGACCAGTGCTTGGACGGGCCCCAACTGTTCTGCAACCGCCTCTACCAACGTCGCGGGACTCATCGGGTCTGCTAGATCGCTCTCGGAGGCGAAGGTCCTAGCCCCAAGTGCGTGCAGCTCCAGAGTGAACTCATCCACGAACCCTCGCTCCGGGCGGTGGTTGGCGAAGGCGATGTCCCACCCGTCCGCAGCAAGCTGACGGGCGATCTCTGTACCGATGGAGATCCGTCGGCCGACGCCAGTAATCAAGGCAATGGGACGTTGAGGGGTCATCCCTTGATCCTAAGACATCTCTTTTACTCGCCTGGTCACGCGCAGAATGTGGCATGGAGCCGGCCGCTGGGCCAGGGTTTTACTAGGTGTTTCCTGCCCAGCCGGCAGCATTGGCACACGCCAGCATTTTCATTCTCACGACCGACCGGTCCTGAGACGGCACCGAGGACTCCGTCCCATATCCGGCATTCTTTGCCTCCTGATCCGTGTCCGCTATCCATGTTGTATCGGAACCGGTGGGACGAAACGCATGAGCGGCCGGCACGCACCCGTTGCATCTCAAATGCGATTGACTGCCGAGTCGGTAGGGCCGCTTGACGTGGCGTAAGAAATGTCGAGGATCCCGCGGTTCTGTGAACCGTAGCGATAAATGTCACCTCGACCGCCCGTTAGCCGATCGGCTTGCGGGCATAGAAGGGCATGTCGCCATGGAAGAATCGGCGCATGATGGACAACTGGCATAGCCGCGTGCAGGAGTTTTGGGCGCACGCTGATGGCTCAGACCCTGCCGGAACCTTCACGAGCATGAAAGCGCTCGTTGATGAACAGCCTGATGGGGACGCCGCGGCTCTGTATGAATGGGCCTCTGTTCACGACTTTCTGGGCAGCGAGAAGGAAGCGATTCCCCTGTACCGCCTTGCACTTGACGCGGGTCTGGACGATAAGAGACGGCCTCAGGCGCTCATTCAACTCGCCAGCTCACTGCGCAATGTGGGCGAGTTCGAGGCCGCCATTCATGTCCTCGAGGACGTGAAGGAAAACGACGTCACCGGGGACGCACATCGTGCCTTTCTCGCCCTCGCACTTTTTGATGCCGGCCAGCCGGATCAGGCTCTCCGTGTTGCACTCGAGGCCCTGGCCAAGACCCTTCCCCTCTACCGGCGCGCAGTCACAGGGTATGCGGCAGAGCTCCTCCCGAGCCGCTAAAGTTCCCATCGACGGGTCGGCCCCCACGACAGCATCCTCGGAGTGCGCCGAGCGTCCCTTCATGGATCCCTACCGGGCGGTGCGGTCACCCAGCGCCGTAGGCCGAACGAGTCCACAAAAGTCGGGCGGGTCATTCCCGACCGCCGCTTCCCGTTCCTGATCAATGGGGAGGAGTCTGGCATCATGTGGTGATGTCGTTCACACTACGCGAGCCCGCACTGCCTGACGCGCCACTGATCGCTGAACTGCACGTGACCGCCTGGCGGGAGGCTTACTCTCATCTGCTCCCTGACGACTTCTTTACCGAAGAGCACGTCCAGGGCCGCCACCAGATGTGGAAGCACGTCCTCAAGGATCCACGCAAGGAATGGTGCCTCCGGATCGCGGAGAGCGGCGAGCAGATCATCGGTTTCGCGTTCACCGGCCCCAGCTTCGGCCCCGAAGGCCAGGAACTCCCGCGGGATCGTCAATTGTTCAGCATTTACGTAGCGGCACAGCACTACGGCGCTGGGGTGTGACAGGCATTGCTTGATGCCACGGCGGGTGATGGTCCAACCATGCTGTGGGTCGCGAAGGACAATCCCCGGGCAGTGGCGTTCTATCGTCGCAACGGATTCGAGTTCGACGGGGCGGAGCAGACCGACCCCGGCGCTCCGAAGATTGTCGATGCCCGCATGGTGCGATAGGAACCTCAGTTCGCTGGTCCCGTCCGGTCCAAGGCCCAACCCACTAGCTCGCGGATGAATCCCAGCGTTCGCGGGAGAGTCCATCCATCTACCTCTATGACAGGTGTGCCATTTACCGAGGGGAGTCACGGACCATATGTTCGAGCTTACGGACAGGTGTCCCGGTAAAGGATCGGCTAACGGGCACCAGGGGTGACACTTAGCGCTACGAAACCACCGCCACTTATCGTTGCGATCCACACTGAATGCGTGGCAGCCCTCGCGGGAGAAGCCTCTCCATAACAGTTCTCGAAATCGCACAACCGATCGAGGTCCGTGAATCGCGTTTTGAGAATCGAAGCACGGACACTAGACCGATGCCCCATATGCCGTAACTTTCGCCGGAATGTGGCTTCTTCCCTGCGAGGGAAGTCCCCGAGAGTCCCATCCTGGCCAGCCGCCATGGGCCAGCGTGCACAGCTTCCATGGCAGGAGAAACCACTTCCTCCCCGTCCAATAAGTCGAGTTCGTCCTCGCATGCGGCCCAAGTTGACCGCACGTTCATCCCCTGGACCGGGTCCGCATTAATGTTCCAGCGGCACAAATCCGCTGGTTTGTGACTGACAAACGCGGGGTTATGGCCACGCCCCGTTCTGCCGCCTGGCAGCTTCTGATCAGGGATTTTCTGACAGTCTGGCCACGGCGGCAATATCTTGCGGGGTCGTTCGACAGCACCCGCCAATGAGCCGGGCACCAAGTTCACGCCAGATGGGCGTTCCCTCCGCAAGTCTTGTGGGCTGTCTACTGTCCGGGCCCGCCGGGCTGTCCCCTGCCGCGGCCGGCCCCCACGTCTTGGTGACTGCGTCGTAGCTTTCGCCCGAATTTGGGTATGCAATCAGGGGCGTGTCGGTGGCTTTGCCCAAGGCCTCCAGGGATGGCGCGACCAGTTCCAGCGGCACACAGTTCACGCCGATCGCCACCGCGAGCGGCTGCTCCCTACACAGCTTTGCCACCTGAGCCAGCGGCGTGCCGTCGCTGATGTGCCCACCGTCCCGTAGCGTGAACGAGAGCCAGGCTTCGACGTCGACCTCTTTCATGAGCGCCAACAAGGCCTCGGCCTCGGCCAATGAAGGCAGCGTCTCACAGGCAAGAAAGTCCGCTCCGGCCTCCACCAGCGCTGCGATTCGAGGCCGGTGGAACTCCAAAAACTCGTGTTGGCTGAGGAAGTAGTCGCCCCGGTATTCCGATCCGTCCGCGAGGTACGCGCCGTAGGGCCCGACCGATCCTGCAACCAGCAGGGGGCCCGCATCGGGATTTTCGGCTATGTACTCGCGCCGGGCCTCGTCGGCCAGACGCACACTCAGTGCCACCCGCTCCAAGGCCTCTTCCTCGCCGATGCCGCGCCGCGCAAATCCCAGGGGTGTGGCCTGATAGCTCGCCGTGATGGCCACCGCGGCTCCGGCACGGAAGTAATCGTGGTGTACGCGTTTGACCAGTTGCGGTTGTTCCAGAAGGACTTTAGCCGACCACAAAGGGTCGTCCAGATCGCAGCCGTGCGCTTCAAGCTCGGTGGCGAGTGCGCCGTCCAGGGTCAGGTTCGCTCCGGCATCGAGCATGCGGGAGAGCTTGGTGTTACTGGGCATCGTTTAGGGCTCCAAGCGGTTCGGTTCGTTCTTGTCTGCCGGGCGGACGCGGCGCCTCGTGGTCCGGCAATGCAAGGTAGCACAACGTGGAGCGCCAAAGGCGCGGCACAGCGTGGGGCTTCTACATGACGGTCAGCAGCCCCTCGCAGCCGATATCTCCCGGCTCCGCTACGCACCAAGTCTGGCGGCTGTGCTCAGTCAAGTGAATGCCTCCTCCAAGATGTGCGTAATAAGCATTTTTCAATGCTTGTAATGATTATCACAGTATGCCACCATGGCATTCAGACACCTTTTGCGAACCGCTCAGGAAGAGGCTTCCCTTGAAGATTGAAATGAGATCAGTACGTAAGCTGCGCGTGCATTGGCCCATAGCTTCGGAAACCTTCTCGCGGCTGGCCACGGGCGACGCCGAAGCATTCAAGAATGAAGCGGGCATTGCAGCCCTGCTCCAGGCTTTGTCGGAATCCCCGGACTTAGGGGATTTTGGCAACTACAGGCATGTCTTCGAATCGGCTTTGGGTTTCGAGGGGTTCACCTGCACTGAAGGTGCTAACCCTACGTTGGGGCAGGTGGGCCAGCGCACAATTTCGCCTACCTTGGTCTTCACGACGTATTTCGATGCGGCGCTAGATGACGCTGCCGTGGAACGCTGCCTGCAGCACATCGTGGAGATCCATCCCTGGGAGGTACCGGTCATCGAACTGACAGGGCCAATCAGCGTCTCCAGCACTGCCCTTCCGGCAGTCCTTGAGAGCGAGGCCGCATCATGATTGAAGCCACCACGACCGGACTTTGGGACGGTCTGCAGCCGCTGCTTGCCGGCAGGTCATTTACCGACCTGACACACGCCTTCCACCCTGGCCAGCCGCATTTCCCGGCATTCCCCGACGAAAATAGGGAGACAGTATTCGATCTGGAGAAAGGCGACGGTTTCACCGCTCACCGATATTCGATCATCGGCCAATGGGGAACACACGTCGATCCTCCCTCGCATTTCATCCGCGGGGGACGGACGTTGGACCAGATTCCTGTGGAGGACATGGTCCTTCCGCTGGCCATCCTCGACATCACCGCGCGGGTCATCGCAAACGCGGACGCCACTCCCACGGTGGAGGACGTTCAGGCATGGGAGCGCCGCAACGGCGCCATCGCACCGGGGTCCTTTGTGGCGCTGCGGACAGGGTGGAGCCACCGTTGGCCCGACACTGACGCCATGGCAAACAGAGACGATGAGGGCGTCAGCCACACGCCAGGCTGGTCGCAGGAAGTCCTCTCCTTCCTGATTGAGGAGCGGTCCGTTACTGCCGTCGGCCATGAACAGACTGACACAGACCCAGGGCGGGCTACGTCCCGCCAGGATTTCACTTTGGAGACCTATGTCCTGGCGCAGAACCGGTGGCAGATCGAGCTGTTGGCCAACCTGGAAGGACTTCCAGAAGCGGGCGCGGCCCTCATTGCGAGCTGGCCTAAGCCCCTGCAAGGCAGCGGCTTTCCAGCCCGGGTCTTCGCCATCCACTAAGACACGTTCGTGCAGTGACTAGAATCGGATCCATGTCTAAGACAACCAGCATGGGCCGGGGAATCATGGCTGTCCTGGCGGTCGGCTCCCGCAACGCAGAAGGCCTGGCTGGCGGAACGGTCGCTGACATAGCGGCCGATCTGAGCAAGGACCGCAGCCAAGTTTCGCGCAGTCTCCGGACCGCCGAACAGGAAGGGTTTCTGGCACGCGGAGACCATCGGTCCTACACCCTGAACTGGTCGCTCCTGACAGACGCACAACTGTTGACAGAGCAACGGCTGCAGAGCGACGGTGCGACCGCCATGGAAGGCCTGGCCGGTGAAACTGACGAAGGATGCTTCCTTGGCGTTCTGAGCGGCGACAGCACGGTCACCATCGGTGAGCGTGTTCCGGCAAGTAGCAATATGGTCGGTTCTTGGCTGGGCCGGCCCTACCCCGCTTTCTGCAGTGATGCCGGCCAGGCCCTGCTCTGGGAAGCGTCGGATGCCGAGGTCCGGACAATTTTCTCGGGCGTTGCCTTCGTACGCCATGGGCCCAATACACCGCTTGACGTCGAGGACTTCCTGTAACGACTGCGCGGAGCGCGGGCACGGGGGTATTCCATTGTCGATGAGGAAGCCGAGCCAGGGCTGTACTCTCTGGCCGTTCCGATTCGCGACTTCAAGGGCGACGTGGTGGCAGCGTTGCAGGTCGTAGGCGCCAAAACACGCTTGGAGCCGCGGCGGGAGTTCTGCGCCACGGCTCTAGTGTCCTGGGGAAGGTGGCTTGAGTCATCGCTGGGCCACCCTTTGCCGCAGAACCGGCTCTAGCTGGCCAGGCCCTTCCGGCCCGCGTCTCCCCGGGCGCGCCCCTCGCAGGACCCCAACCGTTCGGCTGCTGCCGTGAGGGCCTTCGCAATGTCATTCGTGCTGGATTTGATCTCGGCCCGGCTGCCCAAGACGCTCAGCGCGGCAAGAATGGATCCCTCAGCGCTGCGGACGGGAACGGCCAGTTCGTAGACTCCATGCTCGAATTCCTCCTCGGCGACAATGAAGCCCCGCGCCCTGTCCCGGTCCGTCAGTTCGGCGACTTCTTGTGGTGAATGGGCCGCTCCCGGACCGCCTACGCCGATGAAGTTGACGTCCTGGAGGAGGGCTTGAACGGCAGGCTGCTGGTCGTCCCAAAGCAGGGCCCGGCCTGACCCGGTACACCACACGGGCGTCACCATGCCGGGTTTCACGAAGCTGCCGGGAACCGCGTCATTGCTGGAGGCCCGCAGGAGAATGACGCGGAAGCCCTCGCGGACGGAAATTCTGGATCGAAGGCCGAAGGAAGCCACCAAAGCCTCAAGTTCGGATCTGGATTCCCGGACCCAGCCGGCATTCAATGCTGCGGCCAGGCTGAAAAAACGTGGCCCGGTTCGGAATGGGCCGCGTTCGACACGTTCCAGCAGCCCCAGCTCGCACAATTCCTGCGTCAGCCGGGAGACACGGCTTTGTTCCATATCCAGCTCGGATGCGAGCTGGGAAACGCCGAGAAGCCGTCTGCCCCACTTCTCCCGGTCTGCGACCAGCCGAACT
>JBKKDK010000368.1:0-7784 GCA_046708245.1 Arthrobacter sp. | reverse complement strand
GGAATTCAGGCTCGGAGACAACCTTGACGCGGAAGAGCATTTCGGAGTGGTATTCACCGCAGAGTTCGGCACACTTGCCATCGAAGGTGCCCTCCTTGGTGGGGGTGAACCTGATGTAGTTCGTCTTGCCCGGGATCATGTCCCGCTTCTGCAGGAAGGCGGGGACCCAGAAGGAGTGGATGACATCGCGCGAGTTGAGCTCGAGGTCAACCGACTTGTTCACCGGAAGGTAGAGCGTGGGCAGCTTTTCCTTGTCCACCTCGTTACCGGTCAAGTGCGCCTGGACGCCGGCCTCATAAACGTCGCCCGTGACAACATTGCCCTGCTTGTAGTTGAAGTCCCAGGCCCACTGCTTGCCGCGGACGTCCACTACGACGTCGGCGGGCTGGCTGCGGTTGTCGATGGCCTGCTGGTCACGGTCGGTGAAGTAGAAGAACACCAGCACCATGAACAGCGGGACGGTCAGGTAGAACACCTCAAGCGGCAGGTTGAAGCTGTTCTGGCGGGGGAAACCTACGGTGCCCTTGCGCCGCCGGTAAGCGACGATGCACCAGATCATCAAACCCCAGGTAATGACGCCGACGACCAGCGCGGCAATCCATGAGTTGACCCAGAGGTCCATGATGCGGTCAGTGTGATTGGTGGTGCCCCGCTCGGTGGGCAGCCACCCCTTCTGTACCTCTGGTGAACATCCAGTCAAAGCCAACGCGCCGGCTAGTGCCAAGCCAGTGATCGTAGAGATCTTTTTGCGTCGGCTGCCGGTTCGGTTCTGCGAACTCACAGACGGCCCTTCCTACTTGTTGCTGTCGCCCGGGCCGCCGATGGCGTCCGGGCACACTAAAAGTTTTACTACTCGGTGTAGAGCTTACCGCTCCCCAGGAGTTTTCGCCCACATGTCCGCGCCGTGGGTCGGGACCGTTTTTGCCGCGTTCCGCGAATGTCCCCCGGACGGCACAAAGGCCGGGCTGATTGCCCGGCCTTTGGACCCTAGTGGAACGAATCCCCGCAGGCGCAGGAGCCGCCTGCGTTCGGGTTGTCGATGGTGAAGCCCTGCTTGGCGATGGTGTCTTCGAAGTCGATGCTGGCCCCGCTGAGATACGGGACGCTCATCTTGTCGACAACCACCTCTACACCGTCGTAATCGCGGACGGCATCTCCGTCGAGGAGCCGTTCGTCGAAGTAGAGCTGGTAGATCAGGCCGGAGCAACCGCCCGGCTGCACGGCAACCCGGAGGCGCAAGTCGGTGCGGCCTTCCTGTTCGAGCAGGCTGCGGACCTTGCCGGCAGCAACATCGGTCAGCTGGACCTCGTGGGTCGCCAGCTCGCCGCCCGCAGTAACGGTGGTGTCGGCGCTGTTTTCATTGGTTGTAGTGCTCATGGCCTACCTTCTTACGACGGTGGTGGCGGCTCCGCTTCGCGGCGCCCGCCCCTACTTAAACGGTATGGGCTATAGCTACATGCTACTTCGGTCAGCCCTGTAGCTCTAACTTCTGACGTAACCCTGCGGGCAGCCCGGATGTTCCCCGGGCCCGCGGAGAACCGGTCAGCTCAGCCCAGTCCCTCCGCGTTCAGGCGGGCCAGCAGGAAGGCTTCGGCCACGATCGCGTTCCGGAAGTCCGCCAGGTGCAGGGATTCGTTGGCGCTGTGCGCACGGGAGTCGGGGTCCTCCACGCCGGTGACCAGGATCTGGACGTCCGGGTAGAGCTCGGTCAGGTCGGCGATGAACGGGATGGACCCGCCGATCCCCATTTCGACGGCAGGCACGCCCCAGGCTTCGCCAAGGGCCCACATGGCGATGCTGGCGGCCTTGGACGAAGTATCCGTCAGGAACGCGTTGCCGCTCTCCCCCGGGGTGAACACCACCTGGGCACCGAAGGGCGCGTTGGCCTCCACGTGCCGGCGGACGGCCTCCATGGCTTCTGCGGGATCCTGGCCCGGGGCGAGCCGCAGGCTGAACTTGGCCCTGGCCCGCGGCAGCAGGGTGTTGGACGCGACGTCCACCGCGGGGGCGTCGAACCCGATGATCGACAGGGCGGGTTTGGTCCACATCCGCGAGGCGATGCTGCCGGTGCCGGCGAGCCGTACGCCGTCGAGCACGGAGGCGTCGGCGCGGTACTCCGCCTCGCTGAGGTCGACGGTGACGTCGTCCCTGCTGACCAGGCCGGCCACCGCGACACTGCCGTCGGCGTCGTGCAGTGTGGCGATCAGGCGGGCGAGCAGGGTCGGGGCGTCAAGCACGGGGCCGCCGAACATGCCGGAGTGCACGGCGTGGTCCAGGACCTTGACCTCGATGGTGCCGTCGACCAGGCCGCGCAGGCTCGTGGTGAGGGCCGGAACGCCCACCTTCCAGTTGCTGGAGTCGGCCACGACGATCACATCGGCCCGCAGCAGTTCCCGGTGCGTTTCCAGGAACGTACGGAACGTCGGCGAACCTGCTTCCTCCTCGCCCTCGAAGAAGAACGTCACGCCCAGGCCCAGATCGTCGCCCAGGACCCCGGCGGCGGCCGAGTAGGCGGCAATGTGGGCCAGGATGCCGGCCTTGTCGTCGGCGGCGCCCCGGCCGTACAGCCGGCCGTCCCGTTCGACGGCGGTGAACGGCTCGGTCTCCCACAGGGCCAGGTCCCCGGTGGGCTGCACATCGTGGTGGGCGTAAAGCAGGACGGTCGGTTTGCCCTCGGCGGCGGGCCGGCGGGCGACGACGGCGGGGCCGCCGGGGGTGCCGTCCTCTTTGTCGCAGCGCAGGATCCGGACGTCGTCGAATCCGCTGGCCCGGACGAGTGCGGCCACGGCGTCGGCGCTGGCGTTCAGCGGGGACGGATCAAAACTGGGCCAGGCGATGCCGGGGATGGCAACGAGTTCCGTCAGCCGGGCGATCGTGGTGTCGAACGATTCGGCGACGGCGTCGCGGAGGGCCTCGGCGTCGAAGTCTCCGGCCGGAATGGTGGCGGTGTGCGGGTTCCCCGCAGGTGATGAAGTCATGGCGGAAACACTACCCGTGCCGCCGATCACCACAAACAGGACGGCAGCCGGGGCAACGGCGTCGCGGCGGGTGTGGGCTGGGTCTCGCGGCCGCCGCCGCAGGGTATTCTGTAGGGGTGTTTGGACGTAAAAAAGAAGCGCCCTCGGCGCAGGACATAGTTGACCAGCAGGCGGCCGCGGCTTCGGCCCGGGACGCCGCCACCGGCAAGGGCGCACCCACGCCCAAGCGCAGCGCGCAGGTGGCCGCCCGCAAGCGGCCGCTTGTCCCGGAGGACCGCAAGGCCTCCAAGGCGGCCGAGCGCGCTGCCATCGCGGACCAGCGGCTCAAGATGCGGCAGGCCATGGATTCGGGGGATGAGAAGTTCCTCCCCCTGCGGGACAAGGGCCCGCAGAAGCGCTTCGCCCGCGACTACGTGGACGCGCGCTTCAGCCTGGGCGAATACCTTATGTTCGGCGCCCTCGTTTTTGTTGTCGTCTCACTCCTCGTGCCCGCATCGAGCGAAGTGATGATCTACGTCCTGGGCGGCTTCTGGGTGATGTTCCTGGCCGTCTTCGTGGACGTCTTCATCCTTTCCAGGAAGCTCAAGAAACGCCTCGAGCAGAAGTTCGGCGAGGTCGAACGCGGCACGGTCTGGTACGGCTCCATGCGCTCGCTCCAGTTCCGCCGCCTGCGGCTGCCCAAGCCGCAGGTCAACCGCGGCGAGTTCCCCGCCTGATCTTTTCGCCCGCAACAAAAAGCCCCGGCAGTCGGACTGCCGGGGCTTTTTGGTGTCCTGGCTAGCGCCGCGACGGGTGTTTCGCGAGCAGCCGGTTGATGTGGGCGGCCCAGAAGGGCCCTTCGTAGAGGAACGCCGTGTAGCCCTGCACGAGGGTGGCGCCGGCATCGAGCCGCTGCTGGACGTCCTGCGCCGTTTCGACGCCGCCGACCGACACGAGCGTCAGCGCTCCGCCGGTTGCGGCCTTGAGCCTGGCCAGCACGTCGAGTGAACGCTGCTTCAGCGGCGCACCGGAAAGCCCGCCGGCGCCGCACGCCTCCACCTTGTCCGCGGCGGACGCCAGCCCGTCCCGGCCGGTGGTGGTGTTGGTGGCGATAATGCCGTCCAGTTTCAGGTCCACGGCGAGGCGCGCGACGTCGTCGATGTCCTCGTCGCTGAGATCCGGCGCAATTTTGACGAGCAGCGGCACGTGCCGGCCCGCCGCCTTGTCCGCCTCCTCCCCCACGGCGGTCAGCAGCGGGCGCAGCGTCGCGACGTCCTGCAGCAGCCTGAGGCCGGGGGTGTTCGGGGAACTGACGTTGACCACAAGGTAGTCCGCGGCCGGGGCCAGGCTGCGGGCACTGACAAGGTAGTCAGGCACCGCGTCGGCCAGTTCCACCACCTTGCTCTTGCCGATGTTGACGCCGATCACGGGCCGGATGCCCGGGTGGCGGCGCTGCAGTGCGGCGCGGGCGGACTTCAGCCGCGGGGCCACCGCGGCGGCGCCGTCGTTGTTGAAGCCCATCCGGTTGATCACGGCCCTGTCCTCGACGAGGCGGAACAGCCGCGGGGCCGGGTTGCCGGGCTGGGCCTGGCCGGTGATCGTGCCGACTTCCACGTGGCCGAAGCCAAGCTCGGTGAGGGCCTCGATGCCGTGGCCCTCCTTGTCAAAGCCGGCTGCCAGCCCGAACGGTGAGGGGAAGGTCAGGCCAAAGGCCTCGGTCCGGAGTGAGGCTGCCGGTGCGGTGAACCTTTGCAGCACCCGCCCGGCGCCGCAGGAGTGGACGAGCCGGATGGCCTTGAAACCGATCCTGTGGGCGCGTTCGGCGTCCATCCATGAAAAGGCCAGCCGGAAGAATGTCGGATATACGCGCATGGCTCTAGTTTTCCGGTTCCGGCGGCCCAGACCAAACCCGGGCACCGGACCGGCGCTAGCATGAAGCCATGATCAGCGACGACCGGATGCGCAGCGGGGGGTCCGCGGCGGCGGCAGCAGGCTGGCAGACCGACATCCTCGGCGACGACTTCGAGGCCTGCGCCTTCCAGGCAACCGGCGCGGACGGTGTCGAGCGGACCGCCACGCTGGTGCGGCACGTCCCCCGCGGCCGCGCGGAAACCGGGGCGGCGCCGGCGGCGCCCCGGCGGGCCGTGCTGTTCCTGCACGGCTGGAGCGATTACTTCTTCAACGAGGAGCTCGCCGAATTCTGGACCGGCAATGGCTTCCGCTTCTTCGCGCTGGACATGCACAACCACGGACGGAGCCTGCGTCCGGACGCCCACGGCGGGTACGTCGCGGATCTCGCCTCCTACGACGCCGAGATCACCGCGGCGATCGGCATCATCTGCTCGGCGGGGGCGGCGGGGCCGGAGCCGGCGTCCGTGACGCTGATGGGACATTCGACGGGAGGCCTGGTCGCGGCGTTGTGGGCGAGCCGGCACCCGGGGGTTGCCGGGCAGCTGATCCTGGACAGCCCGTGGCTGGAGATGCACGGCAGCCCCGCAGTCCGGCGCGCGGCCCGGACCATGCTGGGCCCGCTCGCCAGGCTCCGGCCCGAATCCGTGCTGCGGCTCCCCGAACGGGGGTTCTACTGGCGCAGCATCAGCAGCGCGGCCGAGGGCGAATGGACCCTGGACGACAAATACCGGCCCCCGCGTGCCTTTCCCGTCCGCGCCGGCTGGCTCAGCGCCGTGCTGGCCGGCCAGGCCCAGGTGGCGCGGGGCCTGGGCCTCGACATCCCCATCCTGGTCCTGATCTCCGGGGCCAGCGCCAACGGGATGGTCTGGAAGGAATCCATGCGCAGCACCGATGCGGTGCTGGATGTGAACACGATCGCCCTCAGGGCGCTGAGCCTGGGCCGCACCGTGACACTGGAGCGGATCGACGGGGCACTGCACGACGTGTTCCTGTCCGCGCCGCGGGTCCGCAAGGATGCCTATGCACGGCTGTCGCGCTGGATCCGGGCCTACGTCCCGGACGAGGGCGGGGCCTAGGCCCTGCGCCTGCCGGGCCGATGCCTGCGGGGTTATCCCTGCGGTGCGGCGGCCGGGGCGGCGGCGTCGACGGCTCCGCCGTAGCGGCGGTCCCGCTGGGCATAGATCTCGACGGCGTCCCAGAGCGTGCGCCGGTCAACGTCAGGCCAGAGCGTGTCGAGGAAAACAAACTCCGCGTAGGCCGACTGCCACAGCATGAAGTTGGATAGCCGCTGTTCGCCGGAGCTGCGCAGGAACAGGTCCACGTCCGGAAGATCGGGTTCATCGAGGTACTTCTGGATGGTCTTTTCGGTGATGGCGCCGGGCCGGAGCCGGCCGGCGGCCACCTCCTCGGCGATGGCGGCCACGGCGTCGGCGATTTCCGCCCGCCCGCCGTAGTTAACACACATGTTCAAGGTGCAGGTGCTATTGCCCCGCGTATAGTCCTCGGCCTCTTCCAGCTCCCGGATGACCGAGCCCCAGAGCCTGGGCCGCCTGCCGGACCAGCGGATCCGCACGCCCCACTCGTCCAACTGGTTCCGCTGCCGGCGCAGCACGTCTTTGTTGAATCCCATCAGGAAGCGGACTTCCTCCGGCGAACGGCGCCAGTTCTCGGTGGAGAACGCGTAGACGCTGACATGTTCAATGCCCAGTTCAATGGCTCCCGCCACCACATCGAGCAGGGCCGGCTCCCCCGCCTTGTGCCCTTCGATCCGCGGCAGTCCGCGCTGGTTCGCCCAGCGGCCGTTTCCGTCCATCACGATCGCGACGTGCCGCGGAATGAATTCCGCCGGAATAGCCGGCGGCACCGCGCCCGAGGGATGCGGATACGGGCTCACCACCGGCGCGCTCCGTTGCCGGGCCTGGTTCTTCTGCGACCCCGGCTTCTTCTCCAGGTTCCTGCCAAGGTTTCTTCCCAACGCCACAGTTAAGTTCGCTCCACATGTTTGAGGGATTTCAGGACACGTTCCAGATGCCATTGCAGGTAGCTGGCCACCAGGCCGGCGGATTCACGGCGGTGCACGGACTCGGACGCGTCCGCCGTGGTCCAGTCCCCGGTGAGCAGGGCACCGAGAAGGACCACGGTTTCCGCGGCGGGAGCCGGGGAACCCGGCGGCCGGCACGCGGCGCAGACCATGCCGCCGAGCGGGGCCGAGAAAGCGTTGTGCGGGCCCGGGGCACCGCACCGGGCGCAGTCGGTGAAGCTCGGCGCCCAGCCGCCGGTGGACAGCGCCCGGAGCAGGTAGGAATCGAGGATCAGTTCCGGGGTGTGGTCCCCGCGGCTCAGCGAGGCCAGGGCGCCCACCAGCAGGTTGTACTGGGCCGTTCCGGCCTCGCCGTCGACGTCGGTGAGCTTTTCCGCCGTCTCCGTCATGGCGGCGGCCACGGTATAGCGCCCGTAGTCGGCGGCAATGTTGCTTCCGTAGGCGCCTTTGGCCACGGCCTGCGTCACGACGTCCAGGGTGCGGCCCGAAATCAGCTGCAGGTCCGCCACCATAAACGGTTCAAGCCGGGCGCCGAAGCGGCTGCTCGTGCGCCGCACGCCCTTTGCCACGGCACGGACCTGGCCGTGGTGCTTGGTCAGCAGCGTGATGATGCGGTCCGCCTCGCCCAGTTTGTGGGTGCGCAACACCACGGCGTCGTCGCGGTAGGCGCGCGCTGCAAAGGAGGATGGTTGGGCCACGGTTAATCTTCGCACTCTCTTCCGGCAACCGCGGACTTTCCGCAGTGACTGCTCCGGCGATGACTGTCTTTGCCCGGGGCGGGGCCGCGGACAGCGCTGCGCCGCCGGCCCTGCCGGCGGCGCCACCGCTCCCGCCAAGGCCCCGCCGGCCCCGGTGGCCCGGTTAACCGCCCAGAC
>JBKKDK010000367.1:0-15168 GCA_046708245.1 Arthrobacter sp. | reverse complement strand
CCCCGGAGGTACCCGCCCGTTGCCAAAAACGACCATCGACAGCACGATCTCATCCGCGCCCGCCGGCTGTCGGCCGCGGTGAAGCGGTGCGACCCTTACCGCCGTCAGTCTAGGCACATGCCCAACATTCAAGATCACGGGAAGTCTGATGCCCAATATCCTCAAATCCGCGGACACGATCATCGTCAATGCCAGGGTGCACACCCTCGATGCACGACAACCATCTGTCAGCACAATAGTCATCGCGAACGGCATGATCCTCGCCGCTGGTGGCAAACACCTTCTTGGCGAACACCGGGGTCCACGAACCCGAGTGCATGATGCCAGGGGCCAAACCATCACGCCGGGGCTCATTGACGGGCACATCCATCCCATTCAGGGTTCGGAAATCACGGTCGGCGTCGATTTCGGCTCGGTGTCAACGTTTAACGGTTTCCTCGCCGCCCTGCGCACCGAGGCAGCCAGGGTGCTTTCGGAGAACTCAGCGGGGTGGGTCCGGGGATGGAACCTTGACTACGGCGTCTTCGAAGGACAGCGGATATCCGCTGACCTGATTGAGGAGGCGGTCTACGGCCTGCCGACGTTCATTCTGCTGATGGATCTTCATACCGCACTGGCGAGCAAAGAAGCCCTGAGATTGAGTGGCATCACAGGTGGGCGTCGGTTTTGCGACGCTTCAGAGATTGTTGTTGACCAGGCCGGCAACCCAACCGGGGAGTTGCGGGAATCCACTGCCTACGAACTGGTTGGATCCACCGCGCCGGCTCTTTCTGCAGTGCAGGCCGTTGAGAGGGCACGGGAGCTGATTTCCTGTTTGTCGCGAACCGGTATTACCTCAGGAACGGTCATGGATGGTGACCTTGCTTCGCTCGATTTCATCGACAAGATCGACAGCACCGGATCGGGTCTGCCCGTCAGGCTGGTTTCCGCACTCGAGCACAGGCCGGGCCTGCCTGCCGAGGAAGCGCGGTCCTACCTCTTGTCGAGGGATCGGCGGGGTCGCCGCTGGCGCGGTGGGCTGGTCAAACTCTTGCTGGACGGTGTTATCGACACGGGCACCGGTTGGCTCTATGAACCTGACACGCGGGGAGAGGGAATGAAGCCATTCTGGCCCGACCCGGCTGACTATGCCGCCACGGTCAAACGATATAGCGATTCAGGATTTCAAGTCGCGACGCACGCTATCGGTGATCGGGCCATCGGTGCTGCCATCGACGCCTATGTCTCCGCAGGCGTGCGGTCCCGGCGGGGCGCTCCGCACCGGATTGAGCACCTGGAGTGCCTTGCGGACAGGGATCTGGCACGCCTTTCCGCGGCAGGCATCACAGCCTCGATGCAGCCGTTGCACATGCAGTGGCGAAAGCCGGACGGATCCGATTCATGGTCCAGTCGCCTGGGGGTCGAGCGATCGAAACTGGCCTGGAGAATCCGTGACGTCATCGATTCAGGCGCTCCCGTGGCGCTGGGCTCGGATTGGCCGGTTGCTCAATACGACGCGCGTGTCGGCATGGCATGGGCACGGCTGCGCCGCATTCCAGGCCAGACCGATGCACCCGTCTTTGAACCTTCACAGAGGTTGATGGCGCTCGAAGCACTCAAGGGCTTCTCGGTCTGGGCCGCCGCGGCCCAAGGAGACCACGACCAGGGAACCATCCGGCCGGGGAACAAGGCCGACCTCGCGATATGGGCCGACGATCCGCTCTTGGTTTCCGGCGACGAACTCATTGAACTCCCGATCGAATCGACCTGGGTGGATGGCGAAATTGTCTTCAGCGGGCAAGAGTAAGCGGATCGTCGGCCCAAGGCCTTCCGCGAAGAAGCCACGATCTGCACCGTCACGCTGAACTGCTTCAAGGAATGTCAGACAGTCGATTGACACTTTTCCTTGGCTAGGCAACTGCTCATCTGGCGGCCCTCATTGCCGAACGGATCGGCCGGAACATGATCGGCGGGCCGGCCACCCCATCCACGCCAAGGCATCTGGCGTGTCCACAGTACTGATCACCACCCTGAGAGTAAGGACTCATCACCATGCACGCAGCACCTGGTTGTCTCGTCGTAACCGTAAAACCCGAAGGGACCGTCGGGATCGGCGAAATAGACGAAGTGGCCCCAGTCCTGGACGTCGACGTCGCTTACGTCAACGCCGTTGTCCTTGAGTTGCTTGTGCGCGGCCTCGATGTCGCTGACCACCAGTTGCAGGCTGGGAGCGGTGCCCGGCGGGGCGTCGTTGAGGCCCTCGCCAATGGCGATCGAGCAGCCGGAGCCCGGCGGGGTCAGCTGGACGAAGCGGATGCCGTCCATGGGCCGCTCGTCATAGTCGGCAATGAAGCCGACCTTGTTGACGTAGAAATCCTTGGCACGGTCCACATCGGACACAGGGACAAACACGAGTTCAAGTTTCCAGTCCGTGGCCCACAGGCCAGCGCGGGCCATGGCATTGCGGAAGGGCGTCAGGTGCTGCGGACCGCCGGCGGGCGCGCGCGGCTGCTTAGCCGGCGACGCCGTAGAGGCGGTCGCCGGCGTCGCCGAGGCCGGGCACGATGTAGGACTTTTCGTTGAGTTTCTCGTCGATCGAGGCGAGGACAATTGTCACGTTGGCGTCCGCCAGCTCCTCCTCCAGCTTGGCGAGCCCTTCCGGGGCCGCGAGCAGGCAGATGCAGGTGACGTCGGAAGCGCCGCGTTTGAAGAGGAACTTGATGGCCTCGCGGAGCGTGCCGCCGGTGGCCAGCATGGGATCGAGGACGAAGATCTGGCGGTCCGTGAGGTTCTCGGGCAGACGCTCGGCGTAGGTGATGATGTCGAGGGTTTCCTCGTCCCGGGCCATGCCCAGGAAGCCGACCTCGGCGGTGGGGACCAGCTTGGTCATACCCTCGAGCATCCCCAGGCCCGCGCGGAGAATCGGAACCACCAGCGGGGTGGGCTTGGTGAAGGCGGTGCCGACCGTGGTGCTGACCGGTGTCTCGATGGTCACAGGCTCGGTGCGGACCTCACGGGTGGCCTCGTACGCCAGGAGCGTCACGAGCTCCTCGGTGAGCTGGCGGAAGACCGGGGACGGGGTGTTCTTGTCCCGCAGGACGGTGAGCTTATGGGCGACCAGCGGGTGGTCCACAACGAGAGTGCGCATGGGTCAAAACTATCACCCGGCGGATGAGGACTTTCCCGCGGGGCCCGGCGTCTCGGCGTCCTCCGTTTCGGCCGGACGGCTGCCCCCGGAGGCGCCGCCGCGGGCATCGGAGCCGCCGCCGTCGTCGGTGGCGCCGTCGCCGAGGTGGGCGGGGTGGTCAAAGGTGGGCGCGGGGCCTGCATGCTCCCGGTGCCGCAGTCCGTGGAAGAGCCGGTGGGCCAGGATCACGATCCCCACCCAGGCCAACCCCAGCAGCCATCCGACAATGACGTCGGTCATCCAGTGATGGCCCAGATAGACCCGGCTCATCCCCATCGCCGCCACGAAGAGCGCGCCCGCGGTGATCATCCCGACGCGGGCCACAGTGCGCTGAACCTGCAGGCAGGCGAGGTACACCACCAGCCCGATCACCACCGTGCTGTTGAGCGTGTGGCCGCTGGGGAACGACGGCGAGTGCTCGTAGGGCGGCACCGCGGCGACGTGGTCCGGGCGGTTCCGGTCGATGAGCTTCTTGCCCAGGGTGGTGGCCGTGGTGGACACCGCGGCCGCGCCGCCGATCAGGATCAGCGGCCGCCACGTGCGGGAGGCCCAGATCAGCCAAGCGGTGAGGATGCTGCCCAGGATGGGCATGCCGATCCCGCCGCCGATGTTGGTGAATCCCGTGACGAAGGCGTCCAGGCCGGGGCTGCGCAGGCTTTCCATGAACCGCAACGTGGGTTTGTCCAGGTTGGCCAGGCCGGCGTCGTCCACCACGTTGTCATAGACCTCGGCGCTGGACACCGCCAGGAGCACCACGACCACGCCGCCGACCAGCATGGTGGTCCACAGTGCGGCGTAGGGCACAACCCACTTGCCCCAGCGCCGGGTCAGCCAGCTTTCAGTCCTGGTGGTCACGGCTGCCTCCTGAATCCTCTGTAATGCACAGCTTGCTTAGTTACACAGCTTACTTATGGTCGAAACTATCATTGAGCCATGACTTCCCCGGAGCCCCGCCATGCCGAATGGATGGGCCTTGCCCTCGACGAGGCGCGGCGGGCCATTGCCACCGCTGACGTGCCGATCGGCGCCGTCGTGATCGGGCCCGACGGCGCCCTGCTGGGTTCCGGACGCAACGAACGGGAGGCCCTCGGGGACCCGACGGCGCACGCGGAAATCGTGGCCATCCGCGAGGCCGCGGCCCGGCTGCGGGCCCGCCGCGCGCAGCACGGGCAACGGGATGACGGCTGGCGCCTGGAGGACTGCACCCTGGTGGTGACGCTGGAGCCGTGCGCGATGTGCGCCGGGGCCGTGGTGCTGGCACGGATCCCGCGCGTGGTGTTTGGCGCCTGGGACGACAAGGCCGGGGCCGCCGGCTCCGTGTTCGACATCCTCCGCGAGCGCCGGCTCAACCACCGGGTGGAGGTCTACGCCGGCGTCCGGGAGCAGGAGTGCGGGTCCTTGTTGCGGGACTTCTTCGCCGGACACCGCAGCGCCTGACTAACTCCCGGCCGCGGAGCCCGTTGAGGCTGCCGCCAGGCCGTCGATCCGTGCCTGCCGGGTGGCCGGTGAGTCCAGGCTGAAGGCTCGGAAGTCGCCCAGGTCCTCCCGGATCCAGGCCTCCACCTCGGCGATCCTGCGGTTCACCGCGCGGGTGGGGCCGTGGAACAGCCAGGGCACAATCCGCTCCCTGCCCGGCTCATACTGCCACAGGCCGATAATCCTTCCGCGGTCCAGGATCGGGTGGTCCGCCAGATCCGCCTGCAGTGCGAGCGAGGCCACGGCCGTCCGGCCGGCGGTGCCGCCTCCGGGGCTGTCCCCTGCCAGCAGCTCCGCCGCGTTGCGCCGCAGCAGCACGAGGGAATCCGTGCCCGCCAGCAGCTGGATCTGTTCCCCGGCCGGTTCCTCGAACCCGGCGAGGCGGTCGACGTCGTCGGGCAGCATCCACAGCACCTCACCGGAAGCGGTCGGCACTTCGACGGCGCCGACGGCGGCCAGCGCCACCTTGCTCTGCGCCACGGTGAACCCCGTAAACCATTGCGACTGTTTAAGGGTGGCCCCGCCGGTCCAGCCGAGGTAGCGGCGGATCAGTTCGGCGCGGGCGGCCTCGTCGTCCAGCGGGCTGGCGGGCAGGTCCCAGAGCTCGTAGGCGTAGCGCTGCTGGTCCAGCCGTCCGTTGGCCGGAACCCGGCGGATCCGTCCCTGCGCCTGCAGGATCCCGAGGGCGGTGGGCAAGGTGGTGGCTGCGCCCTTCTTCTTGCCTTCCTCGCCCAGGCTGCGGACCGAGTCGCCGAGTTCCTCCTTGAGCTGCCGCGGGTCCAGCGGCGCGGCGGATTCGGCGAGGGTGTGCAGGATCTGGTCCTCCAGGAGCGTCAGTTCGCCGCGCTCGACGCCGAGCCGGCCGAGCACCCGGATCGCCTCGGCCGCGTCCTTGCCCAGCTTGAGCGCCCAGGCGAAGTCCCCGCGGCCGAGGACATAGGTGCAGCCGCGGGCGGTGGGAAGTTCCAGGATCCGGTGGGCGAGGACATCGGCGTCGACCTGTGCCCGGCGGGTGCCTGCCCGGGCAAAGAGGGTGAGGTACGGGTTGGCGCCGCCGACGGACCGGGCCCAGCCGGCGCGGGCGAAGACCTGCTCCGCGGTGCACCCGGCGAGCGAGCCGTCCAGGCCCTGCCTGTGCCAGGCCCAGGCGCGGAGCCGCCCGGGCGTGAGGGTCCCCGCCGGCGGGATGTCCACGGCCGGGGATGCGGTGCTGAGCTCGGGCGTCATTGCGTCATTGTCCACCAGCCGGCGCGGGAGGGGAACCATCTGGCGCAGGCTTCCCGGTGGACATGTCCCCCGGGCGGTTGGCCCGGGGATCTGAGGCCAGGGCCGCCAGCACGGTCCGGGCCGTGGCGTCCCAGCCGGGCAGCCGGTCCCGCGCCGCGACGGCGGCCGTCCGCCACCGGGTGCGGAGTGCCGGGTCCGTGAGCCAGCGGCGGAGGAGCTCTGCCAGCGGCGCCGGGTCCTCGTCGAGTGCGACGGCGGTGCCCGGCATCACGGGTTCCGCCCCGGCCGCGGGTGCGGGCTGTGTTCCGGGCGGCACAGCGGGGTGCCCGGCGGGCTGTGTTCCCGGCGGGGATCCGGCCGCCAGCGCCTCCACGGCTCCCGTGCCGGCGCGGACCACCACCGGGATGCCGCGGGCAATCGATTCCGTGACCACCAGACCGTAGGTCTCGGACTGCGAGATGAGCAGGCTGAGGTCCGCGGCGGCCCATTCAGCGTCCAGCGCGGCGCCGCGGAATTCCCCGGGGATGGAGACGCGGTCCTGCAGCCCCAGCCGGCCGGCGGCGTCCCGGAGCTGCGCGGCGTATGCCGGGTCCGCGGTGTCGGAGCCCACCAGGGATGCCGTCCAGGGCAACTCGGTGAGCCGGCCCAGCGCCGCGAGCAGCAGTGACTGGTCCTTGTTGGGCAGCAGCGCGGCGACCACGAGGAGCTGCGGTGGTTCCGAGCCGCCGGCCGGCGGCGCGGTCCCGGTCCCCGGGACGGCCACGGTGACGCCGTCGAGCCCGTGCCGGGCCCGGATTTCGGCCGCCGCGAAGCTGCTGGTGCAGATCACCCCGGCAGCTTCCTGGAGCGCCCGGCGTTCCAGGCGCACATCATCCAGCGGCATGTGCAGCAGGATCCAGGCCGGCCTTCCGGCAGCTGCCGCGGCCGCGAGTTCCGCCGGCGCCCCGCAGGCAAGCAGTCCGTCGACGAGGGTCAGGGGCCCGTCTGTCCCGGCGTCGTCCAGCAGCAGCGAGGCCAGCCGCCGCCGGTCTGCCGGACTGCCGACCGGCCAGTCGCCGTCGAGCGGGCAGGTCTGCACTTCGGCCCCCAACGCGGTGAGCTCCCGGGCGAGGGCGGCGTTGTAGACGTTGCCGCCGGAGTTGTGCAGGACGTTGCCGGGCACCACCAGGCGGAGGCGGAGGCTGGCCGGCGCCATGGTCGGTTCCTAGCGGGCGTCGAAATCGAGGGAGTAACTGGCCCACGCGTCGGGAGTCTCGCGCAGCGTGACGTCCAGCCCGGCCAGCTCCTGCCCGTCCTGGCCGGGGCGGATTTTCGCGGCCACGGCGTCGGCAACGTACTGGGCCAGGGCCTCGGTGGTGCTGAGCTTGCCGGCAAAGTCCGGGTGCTCGTCAAGGTTCTTGAAGTTCAGGCCCTCGAGGACGGAATCGAGCACGTCGCCGGCCTCGCCGATGTCCAGGACGATCGAGTCCCCGTTCAGCGCACGGCGCCGGAACGTCACTTCCGTGACGAAGGTGGCCCCGTGCATGCCCTGGGCGGGGCCGAAGGCCGGGCGCGGGAGGCTGTGGGCGATCATGAAGTTGCGGCGGACGGTCAGGCTGAACAATGTATTACCTCGTGGCTTCTGGGGTAGGGGAATCGCTGGCAGGGTATTCGATGACGTGGCACAGGGCGTCCAGGGTGCCGTCAGACAGCTGCTGGACGACGCCGGGGAGGTCCTCGAAGGCGGAGGACCCGCTGAGGAACGCGTCGAAAGCCGGGTCCTTCAGGAGCGAGACGGCGAGCTCCAGCCGGTCCGCGTTGCTGCGGCGGTGGCGGCGGGCGCGGGCCACCACACCGACCTGGCTGGCGCGGATGGAGAGCCGGCGCGCGTGGAAATCCTCGCCCAGCGGGATACTGACTTTACGGTCCGCGTACCAGGACATTTCGATGACGTCCCCATCGTCGCCGGCGAGCTGCAGGCTCCGTGCCAGGCCTTCCGGCGAGGCCGAGCAGTGGATCACGATGTCGCAGTCCGGCAGGGCGTCGTCGGGGTGGCTGAAGTCGACGCCGAGGGCGTCCGCGAACGCCCGCTTGGCGGAGTCGATGTCGACCAGCTGCAGCCGTCCGAGCGGGAAGCCGGCCAGGAGCTTGGCCACCATGCCGCCGACAAGTCCGGCGCCGACCACGGCCACCCGGTCCCCCAGCCGCGGGCCGGCCTCCCAGAGCCCGTTCACCGCGGTCTCCACGGTTCCGGTCAGGACGGCGCGGCGGGCCGGCACGCCGTCGGGGACCACTGTCAGGGATTCGGTAGGGACGAGGTAGCGGTCCTGGTGCGGGTACAGGCAGAACACCGTCTTGCCGGGCCAGTCCGCCGGGCCGTCCTCGACGATGCCGACCGAGAGATAGCCGAACTTCACCGGGCCCGGGAACGAGCCTTCCTGGTTGGGCGCGGCCATTTCCGCGGCGACGCACTGCGGGACGTGGGCGTTGTGGACGACGAGTTCGGTGCCCTTGCTGATGCCGGTAAACAGGGTGCGGACCAGTGCTTCGCCCGGTCCGGGGGCGGGCAGGTCCTCGCGCCGGAGCTCCCCCTTGCCGGGTCCGACGGTCCAGTATGCGGTTGCGGTGGCCTGATCTGCAGAAGTACTCATCTTGCTTATGAATCTAGTGCCCGCCGCCGGGTGCAGGGAAGTGTGGTGGCTGGCGCGGCGTGGTGCCGGCGGCTTTCTCGGGCCGCTCGGGGCCGCCGTTTTGTGGATGGGCGCCTTGCTCCGGTACCCTATACAGGTTGGTGACGTGTCCGAGCGGCCGAAGGTGCAACACTCGAAATGTTGTATGGTGTCAAAGCCAACGTGGGTTCAAATCCCACCGTCACCGCGAAAGAAAACCCCCGGGAATCCGGGGGTTTTCTGCATTCTCAGGAGCTTCTGGTTTTCGGTGCACATTTGAAGCCCGTGATTGAGGCAGTATGCAGGGGCAGAGGGACGGGCGTCTGCACCGCTTTACCCTGCGGGCGGAGTTGGCGTCGTCGGTGTGTCCCGCGGATCGGCTTTCGGGATTACCCCTTCGTCTCCGGGAAGCACCTTGCCCTGATCCCGTTCGGCCTGATCCTCAACATTGAGCTCCCAAGCGTCGCCCGCTGAGCAGGGGGCAGTAGCGCCCACTCGGTAAGATTTATCCGCTGCATTTGTATCGAAGCTGGCCCGGAGGACGGGACCGCCCTCCGCAAAGACGGTCGGGTGTGTTGTCGGATTTACGGTGCGCACGGTCATGCCGAGGGACTCCCAATATTCGGCGACGCGTTTGGCGTCCTCAATATGCTCAGTTCCTTGGGGGGCCCAGTGGTCGTAGCCATAGGTCGCTCCCTCCTCACCATTTCCGAGGGAGCATTCCTGCGCTCCTGCGACGCCGTTGCGGGGCCACCAAACGGTGACGTCGAGCTGCTTGGTGGTATTGATGACGAGCTCGACTACCCGGTCCCGTCCTTCTCGGGCAGTTATTGTCTTTTCCGGCGTCGTCTTCTCTGACATTGTCGTCTCTGGCTCCTTTTCAGCGCACGCAGTTATTGTCATTCCCATCATGAGCACGACTATGGCGGCTGTGAGTGTCCTCATATGTGTTTTAACCGCGGGCATTGGACAGTCCTTCCAGTAAAGCTTTCTGCAGATCCGTCGGCCCCAACGGCACATACGGGGTGATGTCCTCCGTTATGCCGGTTATTGCCCGCACGACGTTTTGAACAGTGCCAAAGGCGTGGGAACCGAACTCAGGTTTCATCGGGTTAACGTGGTGGTCACGGCTGTTGTCCCGGCCAGTCCAGGCCCACTGGTCCCCGCTTTCGGTTTCCCCAGGCAGCGACGGTGGTTCAGAGGCTCAAGTACCGCAGGTGCCTCGGTTGCCCAGTCCTTTGTTTCGGCTCTGTTGAACTGGCTAGTGCAGTTCAACGAAACCGCAGGAAAAGGCGGGATCCGCTACCACAGGAAAAACAGCCCCAGCCAGGTCAACTGTTTGCGTGATGACGTCTCCGTCAACGGAGTGGTGCGTCGGAAGGCTCTTGCCGGCGGAATCCTTAGCCCAAGGCTTCTGAACAAAGTTGACCACATTGTTCCCGGCGTCCCGGACCCAAATTGAGCCACCTGTTTGGAGTTCCAGTGATGCCGGTTGCCCCAGACCTTCAACAGAGAACTTGTAGCTAGACGGAGCCGACGAATCCTTGATGGCACAAATCCGGCACTGTTTCCCAACGACGAACCCGTGATTGCTGGCCGAGCACGCGGTTACAGGATGTACCTTGGAGACTTTGGAAACCGGCTGCGCGATATCTTCCGAAACCGGCGTGATGGAGAGCTCCGGTCTCACAGCTGCTGGAAACCCCAGCACAATGAGAACTGCCCGGCTGACGGGCAGCGCTCAATGCCGGGGTGCGGGTGTGGTTGCATCGTGGAGTTATTGCGGGGGGTCTTCTCGAATGACGATGCCTTCGTCTCCGGGGAGTACTTTGCCTTGATTTCGCTCTGCGTCGTCCTCGTCGTTCAAGGCAACCGCGTCGCCCGGTGAGCAGGGAGCAGTAGCGCCAATACTGTACGACTTGTCAGATGCATCAGTATCGAATTCAGCCCGGAGGACGGGACCACCCTCTGCAAAGACGGTCGGGTGTGTTGTCGGATTTACGGTGCGCACGGTCATGCCGAGGGACTTCCAATACTCGGCGACGCGTTTGGCGTCCTCAATATGCTCAGTTCCTTGGGGCGCCCAGTGGTCGTAGCTGTAGCTGGCTCCCTCCTCACCATTTCCGAGGGAGCACTCCTGAGCCCAAGCTACGCCGTTGCGGGGCCACCACCCGGTGACGTCGAGCTGCTTGGTGGTATTGATGACGAGTTCGACTACCCGGTCCCGTCCTTCTCTGGCAGTAATAGACTCTTTTTCCGGCGTAGTCTTCTCCGACATTGTCGTGTTTGGCTCCTTCTCAGCGCATGCGGTTATTGTCATTCCCATCATGAGCACGACTATGGCCGCCGTGAGTGTCCTCATATGTGTTTTAGCGGCCGGCATTGGACATTCCTTCCAGTAAAGCTTTCTGCAGATCCGTCGGCCCCAGCGGCACATACGGGGTGATCTTCTCCGCTTCTCCCTTGATTGCCCAGACCGTGTTTTTTAGGGATTCTGTTCTTTTGTCGAAGTATCCGGCCTGTCCGCCGTCATCACCAATGAGCGCGCTATGGTCTGTGACGACCCGCCCGGCGTCGCCGCCGGTGTCAGTGCCGAAGGCGTAAGAACCGAACTCAGGTTTCATCGGGTTCACGTGGTGGTCGCGGCTGTTTTCCCGGCCAGTCCAGGCCCACTGGTCCCCGCTTTCGGATTCCCCGGGCATCTTGTCGCGCGCATGTCCAGAATATACCTGTCCGGCGTTGAGATCGGCGGCGGTGTGGACGTTGTCGGGCAGTCCTGCAGAGCCGACAGTGATGAAGTTATCCACCTGGATACCCGGCTGCGTCAGGGCCACCGCAGCGGTAGTCGTCCCGTACGAGTGAGCCACAATATTGAGTTGCGGCGCGGTCTCACCGCGGACTGCGACCAGGCCGCCGAGCGCTCCGGCGAGTTTCTGCCCGCCCGCTACTGCTCGATTCACATCAAGAACACCGACGTCGATGTTGTTTTCCAGTGCGGGCACGGGCGGGGTCTCGTATCCGATCCATGACACCACGGCACTTCCCTGTGGAAGCAGGTCATGCAGGTTTTGGGCAGCTTTCGTCCACCCTGTCATGTCACTGGTAGTCGTGCCCATTCCCGGAACCGCGTAGGTGACACTGCCAGCGGTATCGAGATCACCGACTGACACCGCAGCCAAGGGAGGATTGTCTTGGGTGAGGGAGATCAATTGCCGCCTCGCCGTGCTACCGCGTGGACCTTTGAGCGCGTCTTGGATGTTGCGCAGCACGTCGTGTTGCTTCTGCAAGTCGGTGAGCGATTTTCTCAACGCGGCCGCCACCGGGGGCATCTCGCCGTAGCCCACGGTCGTGTCGTCGACGAGGGCCTGTATTTGCGCGAGCTGGGCCTCCACATCGGCCACCGCCGCCTTGAGTGCGGTTTGGTTTGCGTGGTCCCGAGCCGTGTAAGGCACTCCTTCCAGGTTTCCGAACACCACCGGGAACTTTGTCAGCAAGAGGTCCTGCTGTGCCGAGAACGGGGTTTTGGTACCCGTTTGCGGGTTCATGGCCGCCCACCACGAGTGGATCTCGGCAGGGTTCATCAACATAAGCTGTGACCGCAGCGCAGGAGAGGCCGTCATCATGGCGGCGAGCTCCTTCGCGGGCAGGGACGAGAACGCATCTAACAGTTCCTGATTGCTCAACGGCGTGACAGCAGTAGCGGCCAGATCAAGCGCATGATCTAGGAGGGCTCCCCCGCCGGCGGCGGCGAACGCATCGGCTATGTGTTCAATCCAATTCGCATCTGACCCGTTTTGGACCAAGAGCCGCTCAAACCCGCCAAGGAACGTGGTCGATCCCAGCAGAACCCAGGAGCACGAAGAGGTGAACGACACCCACGCGTTACCCAGCTGCATGAGTTCCTGTCCCAGCCCTGAGTCACCCGCTCTGGCCTGGGCCACGAACGTGCGTAGATGGTCCGGAACAGCAGAACTTTTCCCGTTCGAAGACCCACCGCCTGAGGTGCGATTGCGTTGTCGGGGAGAGAAAACCGCCGAGATGGTTGGAGGCGCTACCGGCGTCTCAGAGGGTGTCGGATCAAAGAGCCCCTCTACCGCGGCGCTGATGTCTCCGATGAGGTTCTCGCGCCTGCTTTCACGTTCGGCCTCCCGCTCCCGCCAATCGGCCAGTCGGGACTGCCGGTCATTTTCCTCCCGCGCTTTTTGCTGTGCTTCTTCTACCTGCCCGGCAAGATTGTCAAGCACAGCGGCCAGCTTGCCGCGATCCTCAGCCTCAATGGATGCAGCCTCTTTGAACAAGTCAGCATACCCACCAGCGAAGTCCTCCAGTGCGGTCTCTACCGCACCACGACGCAACACACTTTCATCACGGAGCCGCCCATCCACGTCCCGGGCGATCCTGACCAAGGACGTGGCAGCATCATCGTCAAACGCAACAGCCAATGCTTACCCCTCAAATGAAAACCCTGCCCAAATAGCAGCCTTGGCCTATTCAGTAGACAACACGCGCGACATACAAAAACTCCAGAGTGACAACCAGTAAACCGCGGGAACACCCCAAGGGCTGGACATGCCCGACACTACCAATACAAATCAATAAATCCAACAAATAGAGAAATTGTCTACCCTTGGACAATCTCAGTCATCGATACAGCCCCTCCCGGGCCGATTCATGACGCGACGCGTACACCCAACTAAGATCCCGCTTGTCTCCAGGCAACAATCGACGCTCGACCAATTTGGGGCCCGGCCGAGTCAGGGGTCAGGCGTCACGGCCGGGGCTGTGGAGCCCCTTCGAGTCGCTGTGGAACCTCCGCGCTTACGAGGTGGTGACGATCAGCAGGTCTCCGACCGAACAGTCGAGAACGTCGCAGATCGCGGACAACGTGGAGAAGCGGATCGCACGCGCCCGGTCGTTTTTCAGCACAGACAGGTTGACCAGACTGACGCCTACGCGCTGGCTGAGCTCGGTCAAGGTCATGCCGCGGGCCGCGAGCAGCTCGTCGAGTCGGCAATGTATCCGCTGCTCTTCGCCTGGCGCGGGAGCCATCAGATCAGCCCGTCCAGTTCCAGCTGCTGACGCCGGCCCGTCTCGAACATGCTCGCGAAAGCGGCAGCACCGAGTCCAACCGCGATCGGCCACACATCGAGTTCCATGAGAAAGAAGGCCCCTGTTTCCTGTTCCGGAAGCAATGCAATCCGACTTAGGACCGAGTGGTTGGCGATCGCGTCCATGAAGGGGCCCAGGAGCCCCCAGGTCATCACCGCGATGCCCGACATGCCGACGGCACGGGCCAGCTGCTTGCCGAAGCCTGTGCCGCGGTACACGGACCAACTGACCAGGCCCAGAGTCGCTGCGGACAACAGCCCGGCAAGACCGCCCAGGAGTCCTGATCCGATCAGCAGATAGCGTTCGGTCGAGGTTAGGCTGGCGGGCTGCACATCTGCTGTGGCATACGCGGCTTTGAGTATTTCACTGTTGTCCTCACCCAGTGCCGGTGCCAGCAGGTTCGTGAGCGGAACATTCAGAAGCGGCATGCCCGCGAATCCCGCGGACAGGGACACGACCGCCGAGACGGCGATTCCGGCGGCCGCAAGCCCTGAAATGACAGCAAACAGCAAAGCGACCTTGCGGTCCAAGTGAGCAAACGTAGCTTCCACAGTCCGTCCCCAATCCAAACAAAGTTTATCGTTTGTCGTTAACATAACGACAAACGATAAATACTTCAAGGCACCTCCGCGGAAGACCGTCCGGCTGGCCTCCGCTCAGGGACGTCGCACCGGCAAAGATGAGCGTCCTCAGCCAACCCGCCGTTGACCAGCCCGCAACCACTTCCAATCAGACACAAAGTCCAGGAGCGGCAGGCACGGCAAACTGGCGGCCGCCCCGTCGTCGGGGTGGCCGCCAGTTTCAGGGCGCTTCAGGCGTTAGTGCTCCGCTTCTGCGGCAGCCTTCTTGGCGTTCTTCTCGGCGTCCTTCGCCGCGCGCAGAGCCTCTGTCTCGTGCTGTTCCTCGGCTTTTTCCTGGTGGATGACCTGTGCCAGGAGCTTCTCCATCTCCTTGGCCACGCCGGCAGCGGAGGCCGGGTTCTGGCCGGTCACCAGCCGCTCGTCAACCACGACCTTCTCCTCAAAGACATCAGCGGAGACGTGGGTGGCGCCCTGTTCCTCGAGCCGGTCGGCCAGGGAGAACGGGATGACCTTGTCCTTCCCGGCTGCAACCTCCTCGTCATTGGTGAAGGCTGCGACCTTCCGGCCCTCCACCAGGCGGAAGCCGTTGGCCAACTCGACATTCAGCAGTCCGGCCGGCCCGTGGCAGACAGCGCCCACCACCCCGCCGGCGTTGTAGACGCTGGCCACCAGATTCTGCAGGCCTTCGCTGTCCGGGAAGTCCCACATGGTGCCGTGGCCGCCCACGAGGAAGACGGCATCGTACTGGTCGGGATCCACGACGTCGATGCGGGCTGTGTTGTAGAGTCCGGCGCGCGTGGTCTCGTCCTCCGTGAAGGCGACCTGGATGGGATCTTCTGAGTCCACCTCGTCGCGCGGGGGCTGGCCGCCCTGGATGGACGCGAAGTCGACAAAATGCCCGGAATCCTTAAAGACCTTCCAGGGATGTGCAGCTTCGGCCACGTTGTAGCCGGTCTTCTCT
>JBKKDK010000366.1:0-5930 GCA_046708245.1 Arthrobacter sp. | reverse complement strand
CGGGCGGATCCGGGCCCGCGGCTCCGGCGGCGCGCACGGCACCGGACCCTCGCCCGGCCGGGAACCGGCCGCGCTCCAGCCGCTGCTGGCGAAGCTCCTGAGCGGCAGCGGCCCCCGGGTGGAGCTGGACTCTTTCGACGACGCCGGTTCGGCCCTCGTGTTCGGCCATCCCCTGCGCAGCTCCCGCGACGCCAATTTGGGCGCGCTTGTCCTGGGCACGGACGCGCCGCTGACGCCGGCGCAAAACAGTGTGGTTTCAGCCGCCGTCGGCCTGCTGGAGCTCCTGGTCCGCCAGCGCACGAGCGGCTCGCTGGCACCCAGCCAGCTGGCCACGGCGCTGCTCCTGCACCCGGAAAGCCTCAGGCCGGGCGGAACCGAACACATCAACGGCCTCAAGGACCTCGTCGCGCAAAGTGTTTCCTCCGCCCGCTCCGGGCAGCTCCGCGTCGTCCAGGGAATCAACCTGACGGCCGCTGCGCGCCGCGCCGGCGAGAGCCCGGTCCGCGTACTGCTGGAGTGGCGCAGGATGTTCGACACCAAGCTGGTGGAAATTACCGACTACGGTTTCGCGGCCATCACCAGGCTGAAGGTCGACGACGCCCTGCTGGCCGAGGTTGAGCGGCTGGGTTGGCGCCTGGTGGTCGGGAGCGCAACCGAGTTCACAGGCCTTGCGGAGGCGTACCGGCGAAGCTCCTCCCTCCGCGGCCGGGTGCGGACCAGCGGGCGCAGCATCCGCGTGGACGACGTGAGCTTCTCGCTCGCCGGGCTGCTGGGGGGCGAGGCGGGGACCATGCTGGCGGGCCGGCTGCTCGCTCCGGTCCTCGGCCTGGAAGCCGAGCGCCGGGATTCCCTGCTGGGGATCCTCCGCGCCTGGCTGGGCGCGAACGGCAGCTGGGACGCCACGGCGAAGGCCACGGGGCTGCACCGCAACAGCGTCCGCCGCCACATCGGGACGCTCGCGGAGCTGCTGGACCTTGACCTCAACCAGGCCCAGGCGCGCGCCGAACTATGGATCGCCCTGCAGTACACGGACGCGCTTCCGGGCATGCCGCCCGGAACGCCCGCCGCGCCGGAGTCCGCTGCCGCTCAGGCGCCCCAGGAGCGGTAGGTCTCCGAACGGCGGTCCGCCAGGTACGCGACGGCGGCTTCCCCGCCCTCCGGGGCTTCCGCACTTTCCGCCGGCGCGGCCGGTTCGGGCAGCTGGGCGAACAGCAGCTCGGGCCCGGCCCCGGCTGCGGCCAGCAACGACCCGTCCGGGGCCGCGATCACGCTGCCGCCCAGGAAATCGCAGACGTCCTCCGTGCCGGAGTGGTTGGCATAGGCGACCGTGACCTGGTTTTCCAGCGCCCGGGCCCGGACCAGCAGCTGGGGGACGGCCTCAAACCCCTCGGAAAGGGCGGTCGGGACCAGCACCAGCCTGGCCCCGCTCACGGCGGCGGCGCGGACCGTCTCGGGGAATTCGACGTCGTAGCAGATAACCAGGGAGGTCGGGACCCCGTGGAGGTCAACCACCGCAGGGGCGGCGTCGGCCGGGGTGAAGGCATGTCGCTCCTCGGCTCCGAACAACTGGACTTTTGCATAGCTGAGCAACTCGGTGCCCTGCGCGTCGACGAGGGTGGCCGTGATCTGCCAGGCACCTTCCCGGGTGAGGGCCGGCAGGCTGTAGACCAGAGCGATGTCATGGCGGGTGGCGATTCCGGCCAGGGTCCGGCGGATGGACGGAAGCGTGGCGGGATCGAGCTCCGCGCGGATCCTTCGTGGCGCGTAGCCCAGGGGAAACAGCTCCGGGGTGAGCAGCACGTGGGCACCGGCTGCGGCGGCCTTCCCTGCCGCCTCGTCCACCGCGGCGCAGTTCGCCTCTACGTCCAGCACGACGGCGTTCGCCTGCATCAGGGCCAGCAGCACCATTCCACCTCAGCATCTCCAGGCGTCCGCACCGGGTGGCGGACGATCGTCCCCCTCAGCCTAGCCACGCTGCGCAACCGCGCCTCCGGTGCATTTCGGCCCGCTATGGCCGGGGTGGGACGAAATGCCCTGCCGGTATATCGCAGCCTCCACCCTGCCTTGCGTTAACTTCTTGACTACAAGCCGGGAATGCGTCACGCTTCATAGCATGCCCTCACCAACGAGCTCAACGAGGAGCCGAACCAAAAACCCCGGATCGCAATCCGCGCTCCGGCATCTGAACCAGCAGCGGATCATCGAATGCCTCCTGGCGGGGCCGTCCACCCAGGCCGAACTGGCGCGGCAGACGGGCCTGTCCACCGCCACGGTGTCCAACATCGTCCGGATCATGCAGGACGCCGGACTGGCGTCCACCGAGCCGATCACCAGCTCCGGGCGGCGTGCCCTCAACGTCCGGCTCAACAGCAACGGCGCGGTCGCCGTCGGCATCGACTTCGGCCGCCGGCACCTGCGGGTGGTGCTGGCCTCCCTCAGCTACCACGTTCTCGCGGAGGAATCCGTTCTGCTGCCGCTGGGCCACCACGCCGAGGAAGGCATCTCCGCCGCCGTCGGGCTGCTGGACCGGCTGCTGGTGGACGGCGGGGTGGAGCGCAGCGCCGTAGTGGGCGCCGGCGTCGGCATCCCGGGCCCGATCGACCTGCGGACGGGCACCGTGGCGCAGGGCGCCATCCTGCCCGAATGGGTGGGCATCAACATCCTGCAGCGGCTCGAGGAAGCGCTGGATCTTCCGGTTTACGTGGACAACGACGCGAACCTGGGCGCCCTGTCCGAGGTCACCTGGGGCCCGCACACCGGCATCAGCAACCTGATGTTCCTCAAGATCGGCTCCGGCATCGGTGCCGGGCTGATCCTCAACGGGCTGCCGTACTACGGCAACGTCGGGATCACCGGCGAAATCGGGCACGCAACCATCCACGAACACGGCCTCATCTGCCGCTGCGGGAACCGCGGCTGCCTCGAAACGATCGCCTCCACCACCACCATGATCGAGCTCCTGGGCCGCGGCGAGGACAGGCCGCTGACCCCGGAAGACATCGTCCGCAAGGCCCTCGCCAGGGACTCCGCGACGCTGCGCGTGGTGGACGACGCCGGCCTCGCCGTGGGCCGCGCCCTGGGCAATGTGGCAAACCTGATCAACCCCGAGGTGATCGTGGTCGGCGGCCCGCTCGCGGGGCTCGGCGACCTCCTGCTGGACCCGATCCGGCGGGGACTGGTCCGCCACGCGGTGCCCGTGATCGGCGAGTCCACCGCCCTCACCATGTCCTCGCTGGGCAACCGGGCAGAGGCCCTCGGGGCCACCGCTTTGGTCTTCCAGCACGCCGGAATCCGCCGGACTTAGGTTTTTGTTATCACGCCGTTGCGTTAAAGACTTGACGACAAGGGCTGTGATCCAGTTTACTTTTCCATCAGACGGCCCTGCGGTTTGCAGGGGCGGACAACGAAGTCATGCATTGGAGGCGTAAGGGCAGATGACGTCCCTCAACACGCACAGCGATCCGATAATTCTCGAGATGCGCTCCATCACTAAAGAGTTCCCCGGCGTTAAAGCATTGGCCGAGGTGAACCTGCGGGTGAAAGCCGGCGAGATCCACGCCATCTGTGGTGAGAACGGCGCCGGCAAGTCCACCCTGATGAAGGTGCTCTCCGGGGTGTATCCCTTCGGCAGCTACACCGGTGACATCGTTTACCAGAGCGAAGTCCAGGAATTCAAGGACATCCGGGCCAGCGAACACGCCGGGATCGTGATCATCCACCAGGAACTCGCGCTGATCCCCGAACTGTCCATCATGGAGAACATCTTCCTCGGCAACGAGCCCGCCAAGCGCGGCGTGATCGACTGGGCCGAGGCCCGGATCCGCTCCACCGAGCTGCTGGCCCGGGTGGGCCTGCGGGAGGACCCGGACACTCCGGTGAAGGAAATCGGCGTCGGCAAGCAGCAGCTCGTCGAAATCGCCAAGGCGCTGAACAAGTCCGTGAAGCTCCTCATCCTCGACGAGCCCACCGCCGCCCTGAACGAATCCGACTCGCAGCACCTCCTGGATCTTATGCTCGGCCTCAAGGGCCGCGGCATCACGTCCATCATCATTTCCCACAAGCTCAACGAGATCGAGCAGATCGCGGATTCGATCACCATCATCCGCGACGGCAAGTCGATCGAGACGCTGGACGTCAAGGCCGACGGCGTCGACGAGGACCGCATCATCAAGGGCATGGTGGGCCGGACCCTGGAATCCCGCTTCCCGGACCACGAGCCCAAGATCGGCGAGGTCTTCTTCGAGGTCAAGAATTGGAACGTCGGCCACCCGCAGGTCCAGGACCGCATGGTCTGCAAGAACTCCAGCTTCTTTGTCCGGCGCGGCGAGATCGTCGGCTTTGCCGGGCTGATGGGCGCCGGGCGCACCGAACTGGCCCGCTCAGTCTTCGGCCGCTCCTACGGCCGGTTCATCTCCGGCCACGTTTACGTGGACGGCAAGGAAGTCCACCTCAAGAGCGTCCGCCAGGCGATCGACGCCGGCCTGGGCTACGTCACGGAGGACCGCAAGTCCCTCGGCCTGAACCTGCTCGACGACATCAAGGCCACCACCGTCTCGGCCAACCTGCGCAAGATCAGCAAGCGCAGCGTCATTGACGCCAACAAGGAATTCACGGTGGCCGAGGAGTACCGCAAGTCCCTGCGGACCAAGGCGCCGTCCGTGGAGGAGGGGGTCGCCAAGCTCTCCGGCGGCAACCAGCAGAAGGTGGTGCTGGCGAAGTGGATGTTCACCGACCCGGAACTACTGATCCTGGACGAACCCACCCGCGGGATCGACGTCGGCGCCAAGTACGAGATCTACGGCATCATCCAGCAGCTGGCCAACCAGGGGAAGGGTGTCATCGTCATTTCCTCGGAACTGCCCGAGCTCCTTGGGCTCTCGGACCGCATCTACACGATCTTCGAAGGCGCCGTCACCGGCGTGCTGAACAAGGACGAAGCGAGCCAGGAAAGCCTCATGAAACTCATGACTTCCGCCCGCAAGTCGGCCTGAGCCCGTGGGGCCATCCAGAACACTCCGAATACTCCGAACACTCCGGAAACAAGGACAGAAAAAATGAACGCGCTCAAGAAGCTCTTTGGTGGGAACACCCGCCAATTCGGCATGATCTTCGCCCTGGTGGCCCTGATCGTCTTCTTCCAGATTTTCACCGAGGGCCGCACGCTCACCCCGGGCAACGTCATCAACCTCTTCAACGGCAACTCCTACATCCTGATCCTCGCCATCGGCATGGTCCTGGTGATCATCGCCGGCCACATTGACCTCTCGGTCGGCTCCGTGGCCGCCTTTGTGGGCGTCAGCGTGGCGCTGATCATGCGCGACTGGAACACGCCCTGGTACCTGGCCGTCCTGCTGGGGCTGCTGCTGGGCGCCGTGATCGGGGCCTGGCAGGGATTCTGGACAGCCTACGTCGGCATCCCGGCGTTCATCGTGACGCTGGCGGGCATGCTCATTTTCCGCGGCGCCAACCAGTTCGTCGGCAAGTCCAACACCATCCCGGTCCCCAACGACTTCCAGTACATCGGCTCCGGCTACCTGCCGGAGATCGGGCCCAACACGGGGTTCAACAACCTGACGCTGCTGCTGGGCCTGCTGGCTGTGGCCTGGGTGGTCTTCAGCGAGCTCCGCGCCCGCAGCACCGCCAAGGCCCTGGGCGCCGAGATCCCCGAATCCTGGGTCACCATCACCAAGCTGGTTCTGGTCTGCGCCGCGATTCTCTACGCCACGTACCTGTTCGCCACCGGCCGGCCCGGCACGTCCTTCCCGATTCCGGGCCTGATCCTCGCCGTCCTGGTCATCATTTACGGCTTCGTCTCCTCCAAGACGATCGTCGGCCGCCACATCTACGCGGTCGGCGGCAACCGGCACGCTGCCGAGCTCTCCGGCGTCCAGTCCAAGAAGGTCAACTTCCTGGTCATGATGAACATGGCC
>JBKKDK010000365.1:0-7088 GCA_046708245.1 Arthrobacter sp. | reverse complement strand
CTGCGGGCGTCACGCTGGCCAAGAGCGTTCCGTTGGCCAGGCTCAAGGCCTTCCAGCAATCCGGGATGGGCGCCGCCCCCGTCTGGCATGTCTTCACCATCGACGGCGGGATAGCGTTCACGGACACCATCACCCCCGTGGGCGACATGCGCCTCAAGATCGATCTCGCGGGACTCCGGGTCCTGCCGGGTGGCCGGGCCTGGGCACCAGGCAGCCTTTTCGAACAGGACGGTGCCGCGTCTCCGGCCTGCGCCCGAGGCGTTCTGGCCGACGTCGACGGGAGCCTCGGTGAGGCCGGATACCAGGCACTCGTGGGCCACGAACTGGAGTTCTTCCTGGTCGCGCCGGACGGGTCAGCGCTGGAAACCACGCCCTGGGTCCCGTACGGGGCAACCGGCCTTCTGGACCGGTCGGAATTCCTCGATGACCTGCTGACAGCGCTGGACCAGGCCGGCATTGCGGTGGAGCAGATCCACGCCGAGTACGGCAGGAACCAGTTCGAGTTTTCCCTGCCCCCTGTTCCGCCGGTCCAGGCCGCGGACACCGTGGTCCTGTCCAAGGTCATCGTCGGCATCGTCGCCCGGGCCCACAGCATGCAGGCCGCGTTCTCCCCGCTGCCCTTTGCCGGCACGGTCGGAAACGGCGCCCACCAGCACCTGTCGCTCCACAAGGACGGCCTGCCGCTGCTCTCCGGCGGCATCGGACCGCACGGGATCCACGACGAGGGAGGCTCGGCCATTGGCGGCATCATCGCAGGACTCCCCGAGATCCAGGGCTTCCTCACCGGATCAGTCTTGTCCGGAAGCCGCCTGGCACCGGGCACGTGGTCGGGCGCCTGGTTGTGCTGGGGCCTGGAAAATCGGGAGGCCTCGGTGCGCTTTCTGAACGAGGGCACGAGCAATCCGCACGGAGCCAACGTCGAGGTCAAAATTATCGACCCGTCGGCCAACGTGTACCTGGCCTCCGCAGCCATCCTTGCGCTCGCCCTGGACGGCATCCGCGGCGGGCGCGAGCTTCCCGCCGAGATCCCGGGTGACCCCGCACGGCTGTCGGAAGGCGAGCGGCACCGGGCCAACATCCGGCTGCTCCCGGACTCCCCTGCCGCCATCATCGACACGCTGGACAAGTCGCCCCTGGCACGCGGGCTTCTCGGGGACGCCGTCGTCGATGCCACGGTTGCCGTCCGGCGCTACGAGCAGCGGATCTCCGCGGACCTCCCGCCGGACCAGCTCGCTGAACGCTTCCGACTGGCCTGGTCGATCTGATGGCGGGCGGTTCCTTCCCGGACTTCGTCGAACACGTCAGCCTGATTGACCACCACGTGCATGGCGCGTTTCACGCCGACGGCGGTGAGGCACGCTTTCAGAACGCGCTCAACGAAGGCAACACCGAGCCGCTGGCCGACCCCAGGGACGCCTACAACACCCAGATCGGGCTCGCCATCCGGCGCTGGTGCAGCGGCATTCTGGATCTGCCCAGGCACACTTCACCGGCGGACTACTGGAGCCGGCGCTCCGAGCTTGGCGAACTCGAGGTTTGCCGGCGCATGACCCGCGCTGCCGGCGCGAGCGACTGGCTGATCGATACAGGCCTGGATGCGCCTGACTACCTCGGCACGGCCGGGATGGCCGAGGTCTCCGGCGGGCGGACCCACGAGATCGTCCGGCTGGAACTGGTCGCCGAGTCGTTGATCCGGGGGATGGCCAACCCGGCAGACTACATAGACGACTTCGGTCAGCGGCTTCAGGAACTCACCCGCAGCGCCGTGGGCGTCAAAACAGTCCTCGCCTACCGCGCCGGATTCGACCAGGATCTCAGCCGGCCCGCACCGGCCGCGGTGGTTGACGCAGCCAACCGCTGGCAGGAGGACCAGCGCACCGGCACCAACCCGAAGCTCACCGACGTGACGCTCATTGCCCACGGGATCCACACGGCGGTGTCCATGCAGCTGCCCCTGCAGTTCCATGTGGGATTCGGCGACCGTGACCTGGACCTCCACAAGACCAATCCCCTGTACCTGCTGGATTTCCTGCGGTCCCCCGAGGTCCGGGACACACCCATCATGCTGCTGCACTGCTACCCGTTCGAGCGCGAGGCCGGCTATCTGGCCCACGCCTTTGAAAACGTCTACCTCGATGTAGGCCTAGCCGTGAACTTCACCGGGTCACGGAGCCGGGATCTGGTGGCCCGCTCATTCGAACTGGCCCCCTTCACGAAAGTCCTTTACTCCTCCGACGCGCTCGGCCCGGCCGAACTCCACTACCTCGGCGCGAGACTGTGGCGGAACGCCATCACCAAAGTGATCGGCGGGTGGATCGACGACGGCGACTGTTCCGAGGCGGACGCCCGCAGGATCGTGCAGCTCGTGGCACGCGACAACGCCTGCCGCGTGTACGCGCTCCGCTGAGCCCCGAGCGCGAGGACTACCTGCTAGTCGATCTTGCACCGATGGGTTTCCCCCGCCGCGCCCGATCTATACGCTGGGGACCGACTGACTGACGGAAGGCTGGCGCCATGCGGAAACTGATCTACGGCATGAATCTGACCCTGGACGGATACATCGCCGCGCCCGGCGACGACATTGGTTGGAGCGAGCCGAGCGACGAATTGTTCCAGTGGTGGCTCGACCAGGAGCGGGCGAACGGCCTGACGCTGTACGGGCGCAAGCTCTGGGAGACAATGAGCTCCTACTGGCCCACTGGCGACCAGCAGCCCAACGCCACCCCGGCGGAGATCGAGTTCGCGCGGAATTGGCGGGACACGCCGAAGGTGGTGTTCTCCTCGGCGATCGACAAGGTCGACTGGAACACCCGCCTGGTCACCGGCGACGCGATCAACGAGATCACTCGGCTCAAGGCCGAGGACGGCGGCCCGATGAGCGTCGGCGGCGCAACGCTCGCCGGGGCGGCCATGCGGGCCGGGCTGATCGACGAGTACGTGCTGGCCACCCATCCGGTTCTGGTGGGCGGCGGCACACCGTTCTTCACCGCGCTGGACAGTTGGGTGAACCTGGACCTGGTGGAGACGCGGACGTTTCCCGGCGGGGTCGTCCTGACCAGGTACGAGACGAGGCGCTGAGCGCGATTCCTCCGGGCGGAGAGGAAGTCAGACGCATTGCCAGCCGGCGAATCTTGGCTGCGCCGGATAGGACTCCTCGAAAACTATGTCTCGTAAATCAAAGGGCTACGAGACGGCCGAGTGGCTCCAGCTGCGGACCTTCAGTGTGCGATAAATCGGGTAGGTCATACAGGCTTCCCGGCTCCAGCCCTCGCCGAGGCGAGAATTTGAGGGGCGCGCGCCTTCACCGACCCCCTTATCGTGTGAATAGCAGAGCTATTGGCGTGGTTCTAGCAGAGGTAAGTGGCAGGGTCTGCCGAAGACAAGGCCCCGGCAGCATTGTGGCGGTGGGCCGCGCCGTGACACATTCCTAGCTCAACTGGGGGATGAACTGGACCCTTTAGTCTTGCAGGACCACTTGGTAGAGGTTATGGTCTTGCCAAATTCCCGCAATCTGCAGGTATCGCGGTGCCACACCAATCTGCTGGAAGCCAGCCTTTAATAGCACCCGCTGCGAACCAATATTGTGCAGTAAAGTGCTCGCCTCGATGCGGTGCAGTCCGAGTTCGTCGCGTGCCATTTCGACTATCACCTGAACCGCGACGGACGCCAAGCCGCGGCCTGCATACTTGCTATCCACCCAGTAACCCAGTCCCACGCTCTGGAAGGGGCCTCGCACGATTCCAGCCAGGTTGAATCGACCAACGAGTGTATCTCCAGCAAACAGGCCGAAGGGATAGCCCTCGCCGGCTTCATGCGCAACGAGGCGGCTGGCAATGTCGGAAGCCTGCCAAGACTCGGTGTAGTACTCCTCGGGCCGTACCGGCTCCCAAGGGGAAAGGTACGCGCGGTTCCGCGCATATGCGGCGGCAAGTGCTGTCGCATCACTCACGCGCAGTACACGCATGCTGACGCTTTCACTAAGTTGTCGCGGTTCAATCATCGGTCAACATTAGTCCAGGTCGCCGTTTCCGGTCATCGTAGGAAAATGATGTCGTCGCATTTGGCTCTGCATCCCACCCTCACGAACTGGCTCACGAAAGTTTTGCGAAACACGGGACATCACGTCTTGATGGTCGAAGGAATCAACTGTGAACCTCAATCGGACACCGCGATACCGCGGGCCCGTGTATCAGTCCAGTTCGTGGTTTGCGCGCACCGTCTCGGGCACCATGTTACGTCGCATCGCCCGACTGACCCCGCTCGGCGGTTGCGACCCTGCAGGGCCGGAAGGCTGCCCGGTCTAAGTGGTCGACGATTGGCAGCGGCTATTGATCGGTCGGTGATATTTGACGGCGGCAATCGTGAGTGCAGCTGTAATATGATCGGGCGTGCGCCATGGCTCAGGATGCGATCGTCGCCCACGGTAATGATGGTAAAGGTCCTGAACTGGCGTGACTCGTCGCCCACCTGACGCGTGCGAACGCTGTCTTTCTCATGATTTGTCCACCGGTTCAGGACCAGCACCAAGCGCGTTGAGCCAGGCGGACATGACCTAATAGGAGCCTGAATCGCTTTAGTCCCATTACCGTGCTGTCTGCCGGCCTGGCCAACGTGCAACACACAAAACCAGGAAGAGCAGGGCCGTTGCCATATTGGTCGAGGAACTACCCCAAGTCATTGTCGGCGTTGATACCCACGCCGACACACACCACGTCGCCGTAGTCACCGAATACGGCAAACCTATCGCTGATCAAAAGTTCGCAGCAACAGCCGCCGGCTAAGCAAATTGCTTCACTTCATCACCAGCCACGGCACGGTAAGCGCGGTGGGAGTCGAAGGGACAGGTTCCTACGGGGCCGCACTGTCCCGCGTGCTAATCAAAGAAGAACTGAAGGTCTTCTAGGTTAACCGGCCAAACCGTCAGCAGCGCAGGATCCGGGGAAAGTCAGATCCACTGGACGCCTACCAGGCAGCCCAATCGGTACTTGCCGAACGAGGCATCTCCTCCCCCAAAACCAAAGACGGACCAGTGGAATGCCTCCGCATCCTGCGGACGGCACGGACCTCGGCAATGAAGGCTCGCACAATCGCCATCAACCAAATCCGGAGTCTGCTCGTCTCCGCACCAGAAACAATCCGAGCAAAATACCGCGGCCTCCCCACATCAGCGATGATCACCGCGCTTGCCCGCTCGCGGCCCTCAGGGCACCCCGCCGACACCGGATACATCACCGCATTGACACTGAAAACCCTGGCTTTGCGGTATCAATCCCTGCGATCCGAAATCGCCTCTACCGACGAGCTCCTGCAGGAAATCCTCGACTCATACGGGCCACTGCTGACCGAACTGACAGGCGTAGGCGTTGAAGTCGCCACCCAACTCCTGGTCACCGTCGGAGACAATCCCGAACGGATCAACAACGAAGCACAATTCGCAGGCCTCACCGGCACCGCACCCGTGCCCGCATCATCAGGAAAAACCCACCGCCACAGACTCAGCAAAGGCGGTGACATCACCGACCTCCGGCCCCACAGACGGCAACTCGCCGTCACCTTGCAGCAAGCCGGCGAACAACTCAACCAGTGGCCCTCCAACCTATCCCGCATAGCACGAGGGATCGCCAGAAACGACCACGTCGCCCAAACGTACCGACAATGGCTCACCCAACAGCACCTGTCCACAACCGGGGACAATTCCCACGGGTTATCCACCGCTACCACCGCCGAGGGAGCTACCCCAAAGGCTCCCCAAAAACCAGCCGTGGATAACCCGAATTGACCCCAGTCATGGACAGCTCAAAGTCACCTTGAGTTGCCTCAACGCTCGTCGCCGCCTGCAATACTCTGACCATGGCCGTTTACTTTGAGTGCATAACGCGGACAAGCACGCCTAAATCCGAGTTGTTTGACCGTGCCCGGAACATTGAGACCCACAAAGATTCAATGGCAAAGTCTCGTGAAGAAGCGGTTGGAGGCAGGACGTCTGGCCTGATCACCTTGGGCGAGGAAGTCACCTGGCGAGCGTGGCACTTCGGTGTTCCGCTGCAAATGACGAGCCGCATCACCGAAATGCAACCACCTGACTATTTCGTCGATGAGCAGGTCAAGGGCCCGTTCCGGCGGTTTCGGCACATCCACGAGTTCAGCCAAGATGCCACCGGCACCACTATGGTCGATCGGATCGAGTTTGTAGCACCGCTCGGCCCCCTCGGGCGCCTAGCCGAGAAGCTGGTGCTGGCCCGCTACCTCCGGAATCTAATCGAAACGCGGAACCACACCTAGCCGGGGATCTCACTCCCGACTAAGGCCCTTATCGGAAAAACACCACGCGATGAGACACAATCACCAGGAGGATTTCATGCGGGATCTTGTCCTAATAGCTGAGCCAACCGACCGATGGGCTGAGTTGGAAGAGACGGGTTGGGACGCATTGATTGCTTGGGCCGCCGGACCTCAAAATCTGCGGAGGGTTCTGAACTCAGATGTGGGCCGCACCGTTTCCGTGACCTGCACTCGAGGCGAGGTGACCGAACAGTTCGAAGAACCCTTCACAGAAGACGACCGCCGCATTGTGGACGATTCCGTAGATGAATATCTAGCTGATGCAGGAATCCCATCGAGGCCACGAGGCTACCGTTGGTTCATACGCGTGCCGGACGCCTACGACTCCGCCCGGACCTTTCGTGATGACGTCCATAAGGCCATCAACGAGACTTACGTGCCGACAGCAGCCCACCCCGCCAACTGGCGCCCCGTGGTCGAAAGGGTCGTAGCAGCCGTCTATTCACTTCCGAGATGATGCAGCCAAACCCGAAGCTCTACTGAGCGAGGACAGGACCCCCAGACGCCAATTTGACGACTACAGGAGCATCGGTAGCCCAGCAAGCGGCTAGCTAAATCCCTAAGAACTCCACGATACGTCGGTGTTCTCCAACCGGACTGCCGCCTTAGCCGTCCAGAATTCGGGACTATTCCACTACGAGATTCTGATGTCCGTCGATTAGCTCTCGGACGATGTCGAGGTGGCCCGCGTGGACGGAAGTCTCAGCGAGCACGCGAAACAGGACCTCACGCCCATTGGACATCGG
>JBKKDK010000364.1:0-5354 GCA_046708245.1 Arthrobacter sp. | reverse complement strand
GATCATGGCCCTAAGTACCCTGCAGGACATGGCTCATGGCCAGTTCTGCTGCCGGTGCGCGGGCTTTCGTTTGGGGGAAGTAGAGCTCCGGCTTCTCGACTATACGCACGACGAACTGCAGTTCAGCCCGAACGGCAGGGCGTGTCGCGCGATTGTCAGGCGCCTCCCAGCCGGGGCGCCCCGGGCCTACTTGTCGGCGTTCCGGTTATCGGTCCGCCAGCGGATGCCGGCATCGATAAAGTCGTCGATCTCCCCGTCGAACACCGCGGACGTGTTGCCCACTTCGGGTTCGGTGCGGAGGTCCTTGACCATCTGGTAGGGGTTGAGCACGTAGGAGCGCATCTGGTCGCCCCAGGACGCTTTGACGTCGCCGGCGAACGCCTTCTTCTCGGCGTCCTCCTGCTCCTTCTTGAGCAGCAGCAGGCGGGACTGCAGCACCCGCAGGGCCGCCGCCCGGTTCTGCAGCTGCGACTTCTCGTTCTGCATCGACACGACGGTGCCGGTGGGGATGTGGGTCAGCCGCACGGCCGAGTCGGTGGTGTTGACCGACTGGCCGCCCGGGCCGGAGGAGCGGAAGACGTCGACGCGGATTTCGTTGTCCGGAATGTCGATCGAGTCCGTCTGTTCAATCAGCGGAATGACCTCGACGGCGGCAAACGAGGTCTGGCGGCGGCCCTGGTTGTCGAAGGGACTGATCCGGACCAGGCGGTGGGTGCCGGCCTCGACGCTCAGCGTGCCGTAGGCGTAGGGCGCCTTGACCTCGAAGGTGGCGGACTTCAGCCCGGCTTCCTCGGCGTAGGAGGTGTCCATGATGGTGGTCGGGTAGCCGTGGCGTTCGGCCCAGCGCAGGTACATCCGCATGAGCATCTCGGCGAAGTCGGCCGCGTCCACGCCGCCGGCGCCGGCGCGGATGGTGACCACGGCCTCGCGCTCGTCGAACTCGCCGGACAGCAGCGTGACCACCTCAAGCTCCTTCAGGGCCTTGCGGATCGATTCCAGCTCGGTGGCGGCTTCGCCCATGGAGTCGGCGTCGTCCTCGTCCTGGCCCAGCTCCACCAGGACTTCGAGGTCGTCGATCCGCGCGGTGAGCGAATCCAGGCGCGCCAGTTCGGACTGGCGGTGCGAGAGCCGCGAGGTGATCACCTGCGCGACCGCGGGATCGTCCCAGAGGTTGGGCTCCCCCGCCCGCTCGCTCAACTCGGCGATGTCTTCCCTCAGCGCCTCAACATTCGAAACGTTTTCGATGGAGGTGTAGGTGGCCCGCAGTGCGCGGATTTCTGCTGGAAAATCAATGTTAGCCATGGTTTTTTAACCCTACGCTATGAGTCCTAGCCGCCCGACCCCGCACTCCCCCGTTGCGCTATCACTTTGGGTTGCCTGGAGGCCCGGTTGGCAGCATCGACTGATAGGGCAACGGGAGTGACGGGGGCTAGCGCGTGAGACGGGACCGCGCCGTCGAACTCGCCTCGACCCGGATGCCGTCCGGGACGAGGAAGTTGACCACCGGCGGGTGGACGGAGGTGCTCAGGGCCACGACGGCGGTGGAACCGTCCGGGCTGCCGGTTTCCGGGGCGACGGCCAGACCGGGGAAGCGGGCGAAGGCGCCGTTGCGTTCCAGGTAGTCGACGGCGGCGGCCCGGACCCTGGCGCCGTCCAGGGTCGCGGTGGGCGTCCCGGCCGACATCCCGAGCTCTCCGAGGGTGAAGCTGTCGGCCGCTGCCACCGAGGCGCCGTCGGCGAGCGAGAGCAGCTTCTTGTGCTCAATGTAGACGCTGGACACCGCCACGACGACGGTGGCGACGAGCAGGGCGAGCAGGACATAGCCGATGATCAGCACAATCATCTGGCCGCCTTCCTGGTGTTCGCGGTGATCGCGTCGGCTCACCGGAAGCGCCCGACCAGCTGGGTCGCCGTGGCGCTGAGGTGGCTCGCGTTGAGCCGGAAGGCTTCGCTGAACGGAACAAACGGCAGCGGCACGCTCAGATGGACGGTGACGGTCACGGCCGAGCCGGGGGCCATGCAGTCCGCCGGTTGGCAGCTGGTGTCCAGGCTGGCGCTTCCGGCCTCGTGGCCGTAGTCGGCGAGCGCGAGCCGGACTGCCTGTTCAGCGGCGGCCCGGCCGCTCGCCGCGTCCGGCGGGGCGCCGAAGACTTTTGCGGCCTGGTCCGCGGCCCCGACCACCGCGAAGGACCCGCCCTGGATTTGTCCGACCGTAATGACGAAATAGACCAGCGGCACCATCAGCAGCAGGGACAGAAAGAGGAACTCCACCACGGCGCTCCCCTCTTCCGTGGCGTTGTCAGGGCTGGATCGCTGCATGCCCCTTCACCTCCAGGATTTGGCGCGGTCCGATCAGTCCGATCACCGGAAGCGGCGCCCGGACGGTCACTTCCAGCGTGCGGATGCCCTGGTACGTGGCTTCGCTGGTTGTCACGTCCGCAGCGAAGTCGGCGTTGAGCGCCACGGTAATCAGCCGGGCCGTCCGGTCGCGGGCATCCCCGGCACCACGGTCCGCCAGCGTGCCGTATCTGGCTCCGGAGGCTGCGGCGTCGATCAAGGTGTTGCGGACGTGCAGGACCAGGGTGAGCTGGACGATCGCCAAGAAGAATAGCGTCAGCAGTCCGCCGACCAGGACGAAGTCCGCCACGGCCGCGCCCCGTTCCCGGGCACTCTCCCGGTGTCCGGGCGCGCCCACCTGCTACTGCCCGACCTTGTCCATCGCCTGGTTGAACAGTCCCTCCAAAGCGGGTCCGGCGAGTGCCAGCAGGGCGGCGACCAGGACCGCCGACATCAGTGTGATCATCACCCAGCCAGGCACATCGCCGCGTTCACGTTCTTCCCGGCCGTAGGCCATCCCGGGCAATCCCCCGGGCCGCACCGGGCGCCGAAAAACCGTGGCCAGGGTCAGGATCGATAACGCCATGCGGATTCCAAGATGTTTCACAGTGTCCCCTTTGTTTTAGTTGTTGGTGCTTCCTGCCTGCTGCTTGCTGTTCCCCCTTGCCGTTCCCCCTGCTGCCACCGCCCGGCGCCTGCCTCCTATAGTCCGAGGCTGATGGCAGCCAGACCCGGGAAGACGGCAAAGACGACCGTGAGTGGCAGCACCCCAAAGACGAGCGGTACCATCATGCCGATTTCCTTCTTGCCGGCAGACTCCATCAGCTCCCGTTTGGCGGTGTCCCTGACGTCCTGCGCCTGTGCCCGCAGGACGTCTGCCAGCGGCGTCCCGCGTTCGACGGCCACGATCATCCCGTCCACAAAACGGATCAACGGGCCCAGATCCGTCCGGGAGGAGAACTCCTGCAAGGCTTCGACCAAGGGTGTTCCGGCCCTGGTCTCGGCGAGCACCCGGGTGAATTCCTTCGAGAGTTCACCCCGGGCGCTGCGGCACACCCGGTCCAGTGCGCCCGTGGCGCTCTCCCCGGCGCTGACGGCGAGCGCCATGAGTTCGGCGATGGTGGGGAATTCAGCCAGGATGCGGGACTCCCGTCTCTTGATCCGGGCCGACAGCGCGTAGTCGCGAAGCAGGAATCCGCCGGTGGCGCTGCCCACTACGGCAACCGCGGCCAGGGTGGGGCTTGACCGTCCGGAGGCGCCGAAGGCCACCGCCACGCTAACGGCCAGGACAAAGCCCGCGGCGCTCCACAACAGCTGCTCGGCCCGGAAATCCGCCGGCGACCTGGTGCTCCCGGCCCGGGCCAGTCGGCGGGTCAACGCCGACGTGCCGGGATTGATCCGGCCCAGCGAAGCGATCGCATCCCGGAGCACCGGCCGAAGGATACGTTCCAGCGGACCGAAAGGGGTCACGTTCCGCGGCGCCGGGCGGAGGAGCCTCGATTGCAGGTTGTACGACTTCAGTTGCGGCCCGATGCGCTCGGCGAAACTTGTGGGCCGCATGAACGGCAGCCTCACGAGAACGAGCCACAGCCCGGCGCCGAGGACCACGCCGCAGACGGCGGCGCTGGCCATGAGCCCGCTCACCGGAGGACCCTTTCATCGTCCGGGAGGGCTCCGATGCGCAGCATGATGGCGTAGGAGATGAGGGACACCGCAAGCCCGCTTAGCAGGACAATGGCTCCGACCGGGGTGTTGTACGCTGCGACGGCTTCCGGCCTGCTTGCCAGCAGCATGAGGACGATCCACGGAGCTGCCACGGCGAGGCGTGCGGCGTTGATGGTCCAGGACTGCCGGGCCTCCAGTTCGCTGCGGGTCCGGGCGCTTTCCCGCAGGAATTCGGCCAGGGTGCCCAGGAGCCTGCCGAGGTCCGAGCCGCCGACCTCGCGGGTCAGCCGGAGCGCCTCAACGATCCTGTCGGCCACGGGATCGGCGAGCCGGTCCTTCAGCCTGGTCAGGGCGGGATCGAACTGGCCGCCGGCGCGGTAGTCGGAGCCGAAATCGCGGAACACGTGCCGGAGTTCCAGCGGCCCGTTGTCCCCGAGCTGGATGAGGGCCTCGGGCAGCGAGAGGCCTGCCCGGATGGCGGACCGCAGGTGGTCGACGACGTCGGGCCAGAGCTGGCGCAGGACGGCTTTGCGTTTCGTGGCCCGCCACCTCACCACGGCCATCGGCAGCCAGGCCCCGAACAGTCCGAAGCAGCCCGATATCGGCCATGACCGGGTCAGGGCGAAAAACGCGATGGTTGTGAAGGCCCCGACGCCGAGGCAGCTTGCCACCAGACCCGGTCCGCTCACCTTCTCGATGCCTGCGGCCCGCAGCAGGTCCTCCAGCCGCCTGCTGCGCGGTGCGCGTTCGGACGGCGGCGGCTTTTCCCAGGCGGACCACCAGATCAGGAGCATGCCGGCGCCGGCGAGCATGCCCAGCAGCGGCGCCATCAGCGCGGCTCCAGCAACGCGGCGACGTCATACCCCGCCCGGGAAAACTTTTCCGCAGCGGGCATTGAATTGGCTTTAGGCTCCAGCTGCCCGTCACGGGTGGCGAAGACCATGGAGGATTCGATGATGCCGTTTTCGACTCTGCGTCCCAGAGACAGGATTTCCGTGACCTGCCGCCGGCCGTTGCCATGCCGGCTGCAGTGGACCACCAGGTCGATGCAGGAGGCAACGGTGGGAACGACGAAGGCACTTGCGTTCTATGTCAAATACCTACAAGCAGCGCTAAGCTGAGACCATGACAAACCCGATTCGCGCAGCGATCTACTGCCGCATATCAAAAGACCGCGAAGGCGCAGGCCTAGGCGTACAACGCCAAGAGCAGGACTGCCGCGAAGTCGCCCACAGGCTCGGGTGGGATGTCGCCCTCGTGCTGGTAGACAACGACATCAGCGCATACAGCGGAAAGGTGCGGCCCAAGTACCAGGAATTGCTGCATGCCATGAAATCGGGCGCGATCCAAGG
>JBKKDK010000363.1:0-4258 GCA_046708245.1 Arthrobacter sp. | reverse complement strand
GGCCGTTGTTGCCTGCCACATCGTGTCGACGCTCCCGGGCATCGGGAGCGCCGTCAGCGGCAACCGCTCCGCGGAGCTCAACACCGCCGAGACATGGGCCGTCTTCTCCCCGCTGCACATCCTCTGGAACGGCACTCCGGCCGTCCACGTCTTTTTTGTGCTCTCCGGCTACGTCCTGGTCCTGCCATTCACCCGGCCCGGCGCGGCCAGGAGCTGGGCGCAGTACTACGCCAAGCGCTTCTTCCGCCTCTACCTGCCGGCGTGGGGATCCCTCGCCGTTGCGGTTGCGCTGATGATCATCATTCCGCGGTCGGCGTCGCCGTTGCAGAGCACCTGGGCGGACATGTACGTGATCGACCTCAGTGTGGGCCAGGTCCTCAGGGACGGCCTGCTCCTGCTGTCCGCCAGCACCATCAACACCCCGCTGTGGTCCCTCAAATGGGAAGTCGCGTTCTCCCTCCTGCTCCCGGTCTACGTCCTTCTCGCCCTCCGCTGGCGGCGCTTCTGGCACGTAAAAATCGGCCTTGCCCTCCTGCTGGCACTGGCGGGAGCCCTGCTGGACCAGGACTGGATGTCGTACCTTCCGATCTTCGCCATTGGTGCCGTCCTCGGCGCCGAACGTGAGCGGATCCGCGAGCTGACCCAATCCTGGCCGCCCTCCGTCTGGTTCCTGGTGGTCGCCGCCGGGGTTTGCCTGGCCAACGCGGAGTGGATCAGTCCCGACCAGCCGATCCCCGGTGTCGAGGCCGTTGTGACTGTGGGAGCGACGCTGATCGTTCTGCTGTTCGTCTCCTGCCGCTCGGCCAAGAAGCTCGGCGACACGGCGGCGGCGCAATGGCTGGGACGCGTGTCCTTCAGCCTCTACCTGGTGCACCTTCCGATCGTCCTGGCCGGCGTCACCTTGCTCCGCTCCGTCTCGCTGCCCCTGGCGCTCGCCGTCTCCGTGGCCGCCACGTTCGCGGCAGCCGAGCTGTTCTACCGCTACGTGGAACAACCGTCCCACCGGCTCTCGACGGCGGCAGGACGCGCGGTGGCGCGCCGGACCCGCAAGGACACCCGCGTGGACACCCCGGCCGCGCCGCCTGTCCGGGAGATGGCAGAGGCGACGTCGGGGCACCGCGGATAAAGGGCCCGGCATGTCATGTGCCGGCAGGCCCCTGCTCCCTAAAGGCAGGAGGCCTTGACGGCGGTCATGGCACGGACTAGACCATAGGTACCTTCGTCATTGTCGCCAGTCCTGCACGAGGAGGAACGCATGACTGAAAAGCCGGGTAATGACACGCCCCATGCGCCAGATGTCAGCGAGGCTGAGTTGCGCGAAATGAAGGTTGGCGAACTCCGCCATGAGGCCCAAGACGAAAACATCAGCGGTGCATCCGGCATGCGCAAAGAGCAGCTGGTGAAGGAAGTCGCCAACGTCCGCTCCAAAGGCGGCGTGGGCGCCGGCGGCGGAGATTCGCATGCCGACGACGATGATCTGGATGCGGGGACCGAAGCGGGCAAACTCCGGCTCCGACAGCGCATCCAGCTCCCTGAAGTACTCGCAGGAGGTCACCTCAACGGAAGACGAGCCTGAGCGCGAAGGCCGCAGCCTGGCGACGACGCACCATAACGTCATCAGGCAGTGGGCAGAAGGCGCTTCACTGCGATGAAGCGTCTTGGGCGAAGAACGGGAACTACTGCTGGTCTCACCTCATCCACAGCGGGACGCACTACAACCAGCTCGAGTGGGAGGCCTCCGAACGGTGGGCCAAGCGCAACGACGAGTTGTGGAAGCAGTGCATGAAGGAGGCTGGACTGTGAACATCATTCGACGCAGCATCGTGGGCATGGTGGCGGCTGCCCTCATGCTCGCGCCCTCGGTCAGCGCATCAGCGCAGGGCCATACGACCTACGGGCCCGCGGCCGCACCCAACGGTGTGGGTCAGCCCGCGTGGTACACCGCCTCGGAGTGGAACGGCATGAAGCCCAAACAGTACGGGACGACCGACTGGTGGATCACCGGCGCACCCGCTGACGCGACGCCTGCCCTCCAGCGCCGCAGTGAGATCAAGGCCGGCGCGTCGCAGGCGGCTGCGACGCTGTCTGCGCCCGGGAAGAAGACGCAGTGGAAGGGCTGGCTCAAGCCGGTCCTCGGTGCTGCGATGAACGACGGGAGGTCATGGCACTCCTTGGTCCAGCTGCACGGTCCCGACAGGGATGGTGGTTGGCGGTACGCCCAGGTCGCGCTCCGCGTGGAGAACGGATACTGGCGCCTGGGGGGCGGCGGCGGCTCCAACGTCACCGCATGGAGCATCCCGCTCATGCCGTACGTGGACGACCACGCAACGTACGCGATGGTGACGTACCGTGCTGACGCAGTGCGGTCCGTTGCGTGTGTCAGCCTCGACCCGGCGGGCGCTGAGATCGGCAAGCAGACGTGGTGTCACGACGCCGAAGCGTGGGACTCCCAGTGGGTCGTCTGGCACAGCGGGCTCTACCGCGGCTCGGGTAGCAGCACGCTTCAGCCGACGTACGAGCAGCGCGTCTACATCAAGGAACCGGTGGTCACCGTCTACTGACCTCAGCCGTACTCGACGACGACCTCAGCATCGACGGCCGCCCGATTGCCGACGTCATCAAGGAGCTCCTGGGCACCGCGGGTAAAGAGCCCGGCATGTCATGTGCCGGCAGACCCTATCCAGCCGGCGCAGAGTGAAGCAAGATACTCCGCATGAAAAGAATCGTTCTGGCCGGCCTTACGGCGGCAGTCCTAGGCTGCGGCGCACTCACGGCGGCAGCACCCAGCAACGCAGCGCCCACGAGTAACGCGGCGGCCCAGTCAGCACCCATCGCGGGGCAGATCATGGTCAAATTCCGCGACCACGGCGCGGCAGCCGGCGTCCTGCGCCAGCACAGCCTCAGGGAGGGCCCCGGCATCGGCAGCACCGGCGCCCACCTGATCCAGGTGCCGGCCGGCAAGGAACCGCAGCTCATCCAGGCCCTAAACCGGAACCCGGCGGTTGAGTACGCCGAGCCGGACGAGCTCGTCACGGCGGCTACGGCGGACGAGTATTTCCCCCGCCAGTACGCGCTGCAAAACAACGGCCAGGCCTTCACGAACACCACCAACACCCTGTCCGTAGCCGCGGGCAAGACAGATGCAGACGTCGACGCCGTCGAAGCCTGGACCGTCACGACCGGCAGCGGCATCAAAGTCGCCGTGCTCGATTCAGGTGTCGCCAGCGACAACAACGACATCACTCCGAAGGTTGTGGCGCGCGGCAACTTCAGTAACGGGAAAGCCGGTGAAGACAATTACGGGCACGGCACGCACGTGGCCGGCATTGTCGCCGCTACCGCCAACAACACGATCGGCGTTGCGGGCGTGTGCCCGGGATGCACCATCCTGGACGGCAAGGTCCTCAACGACAGCGGGATTGGATCCAGCTCGGCCCTGGCGAACGGCATCAACTGGGCCGTCAGCAACGGAGCGAAGGTCATCAACATGAGCCTCGGCGTGCGGGCGTCACGCACGCTCGAAACCGCCGTCAACAACGCCTGGAGCCAGGGCGCGGTGCTGGTTGCCGCGGCAGGTAACGGCGGCGGCCAGACCAAGATCTACCCCGGCGCCTACGCCAACGTCATTGCCGTCGCCGCTACCGACAACACCGACGCCAAAGCCTCGTTCTCAACCTACGGAGCCGGCTGGGTGGACGTCGCAGCACCCGGAGTAAACGTCTTCTCAACGTTCCCGAACCACACATTTGTCCTCGGGACGCAGAACAACCGCTCGTTCGGGTACGACGTCGGCAACGGCACCTCGATGTCCGCACCCATCGTCGCTGCCACTGCCGCGCTCGCTTGGAGCTCACACGCTGGCGCCACGAACACGTCCGTCCGGGCCAACGTCGAATCAACCGCGGACAAGATTTCCGGGACCGGCACCAACTGGGCCCATGGCCGTATCAACGCCAACAACGCTGTCCGGTAAGTTTCGGTCGGTCCTAGACAACCTTTGCCAGGTGGATCTCCACGGTCCCCAGGTCGCGGAACGGCTTGAGCTGGGCTTCCGTTGCGCCGTCGTCGGTTATCAGGTGCCAGGGCCGCTCCAGCGGCGTCCACCAGTGTGAGGATTCCAGGCCCAGCTTCGTGGAGTCGGCAAGCACGTAGATCCGATGGGAGTTGTCCACCATGAGGCGTTTGAGGGCAGCCTGCTCGGGGGTTCCTTCCGATAATCCACGGGATGCGGTCACGCCGTCGGCACTCAGAAAAGCGG
>JBKKDK010000362.1:0-20424 GCA_046708245.1 Arthrobacter sp. | reverse complement strand
AGCCAGGACAGCTGCACGTCCTGCCTGATCGCCATGACCACCCCGCCGATGCTCAGCATGGGCGCGGCCACCATCAGGGTGGCGGACATCAGCACCAGCTGCTGGACCTGCTGGACGTCGTTGGTGGAGCGGGTGATGAGGCTCGGCGCGCCGAAACGGGTGACCTCCTGCTCGGAAAAGGCCGCCACCTTGCTGAAGATCGCCCCGCGGACATCCCGGCCCATGGCCATCGCCGCCTTCGCCCCGTAGTACACGGCCGCGATGGCGCAGGCAATCTGCAGCAGGGTGACCAGCAGCATCACGCCGCCGGTGTTCAGGATGTAGTCAGTGTTTCCCTTCGCGACGCCTTCATCGATGATGTCCGCGTTCAGGGTGGGCAGGTACAGCGAGGCGATGGACTGCGCCAGCTGGAAGACGACGACGGCGAGCAGCAGCCGCCGCTGCGGCCGCAGGTATTCGACGAGCAGTCTCCAGAGCATCAACACTCCCAGCCACGTGTCCCGCACAGTGATTCGAACGCCAGTTTACGTCCGCGCGCCCCCGGCGGTAGCTGGGAGTTTGCCCCGAGCCTCCGGCGCCCGCGCGCGTTGCTTGGACATGCCCGCTCCTGCGGGCATACCGTTCAAGTACCCCCCTCCCCCTCTTTCTTCGGAAGATAACACCCATGAACACCCCTGGACCGCAGCGGACTCCGACTCCGCCGCGGGTCGCCCGCCGTCTGCTGTTGGTGTTGGCCGCCACCGCCCTCCTGCTGGTCGCCGCCGTCACCACCGCCGTCGTCCGCACCGCTCCGGACTTCGCCGCACCGCCGGCGGCGGGTCCGGCCGCGCCGGCTCCGGTCAACTCGCCCGCCCTGGCCGCCGAGATCCAGCGGATCCTGAGCACCAACAGCGGATACAGGATCGGCGTCGCGCTGGTGGACAACGGCGGCGGGGAGCCGGCCGTATATGGCGACGCGAGCCCCTTCGTGGCCGCCAGCACCGCCAAGCTCATCACCGCGGCCGCCTATTACCACCTGGTGGAAACCGGCGAGAAGGCCCTCGATGTGCCGCTGGGCAGCTTCGACGCCGCGTTCCAGCTCAAGGCCATTGTCAACACCAGCAGCGACGACTCCTGGCTGCTGCTGATGCAGGACATCGGCTACCCCCGGCTGATCGAGTACGCGGCCTCGGTGGGCATCGCGTACGACCCCGAGCAGAACCTCGTGGCCCCGGCGGACATGGCGCTGCTGCTCAGGCAGCTCTCGTCCGGAACGCTGCTCAACTCGGAGCACACCGCCGAGCTGCTGGGCTACATGCAGCAGACCAACAACGAACGCCTCATCCCGGCGGCCGTGGACCCGGTAATCACGCTGCAGCACAAGTACGGCGAGGTGGAAGGCTACGTGCACGACGCCGCCATCCTCAGTTCCGGCGGCCGCTCCTACTCCATGGTGATCTACACCTGGGGTGAGGACCCGGTGGAAAGCCCGGCACGGCTCGCCGTGATCCATGACCTGGCCCGTACCGTCAGCGGGGCGTTCTTCCCGAAGTAGGGGGCTCCCGAAGTAACCCCGGCTACGCGGGGGTCTCGGTCCTGCGGCGCTTCCGGCGGCCGCCATGCGGTTCGCCGGTCCGCGCGGCCGGCAGGCCGGGAACGGACTGAATGCCCCGCGCGTCCTGATCGGCCGCGGGAATCGGGACCGGCACCGGGACCTGCACTGGGACCGGCATGGGGACCTGCACCGGGACAACCTCGGGCCCCGGAAGGTTGCCCGCCAGGGTCCGAAGATAGTCCAGCGACGCTTCGACCGTATACCCGTGTTCGCGCACCAGCGTCCGCACCACCAAGCCTGCCAGCGTCCGGGACAGCTGGGCCGAGGTCAGCTCCGCCTCACCGCGCGCCCCCAGCGCCAGCCCCTGGGCCAGCCGCAGGTCCCGGGAAAGCTCGCGGGCGAACCTGACCGCTGCCATCATGTCGGCGCTCGTGAAAACATGCGGCCACGGCGCATACAGGCTCAGGACGGTACGGAAGGCGTCCGCGGGGAGCAGCGGGACGGCCAGGAGGGACCCGACGCCCAAGCCGGCAGCGGTGCTGGCGTACCCGGGCCACCGGCGCTCCAGCCGGATGTCCGGGACCAGCACCAGTTCTCCGGCGTCGAGCGCCGTCCGGGCCGGACTGTCTTCAAACGCGGCCTGCGCCTCATCCACGGCGCGTGCCGGCGCGCTGCCCGCCGCGAGCGTCAGCACCTGGCCGGAACGGAGAACCGTGAGTGCCCAGCTGATGCCCCGGGCAGGGCCGCCGCTGTCCCCGACGAACTCCCCCACGACGTCGTGCAGGAAGACGCCAATGTCCCTGCTGTCGAAGCGCATGTCCCAAGCGGCCGAATGACGTTCCGGCCCGCTGCCCGCAGCAATATCATCGCTCACGTTTCACGCTTAAAATCCCGAACCCGGCGGCTCTCTGCTGAACCGATAGGTCAAGAATACGGCGCCTCGACGAGCGTTCCCAGAGCACTTCGGCCAGGGTGCCCGGCCGCAATTTTCCGGCGGATTTTCCGGCGGATTTTCGGTGAAGGCTGGCGCCGGACCCGTTGCAGGGGCAGGATAAAGGGACCGGGTCCCACGCATATAACGGACACCGGAAGCTTGCGCACGGACACTCCGCTGTGTCCGCACTACGCCTGTTGTCGGGGCGCATCGAGGCTGCTGGGGCTTCGCAACACCTCCCAGCCCATGTGCAGGAGATGCCACAGTTCTCGAGTAGGCCTGAAGTCCGGAACCAGTGCCACAAGCGCCGAGCGCGTTTGATGGGACGGTTCCCCGGTCCCGGACTTCCAGGGGGTCAGCGTGATCCGCATACTCATTGCAGAAGACGAAGAGCGCATCTCCCGGTTCATCGAGAAGGGATTGCGGGCCGAAGGCTACGATCCCACGGTGGTGGCGGACGGCGTCAAAGCCGTGGACTACGCCTCCAGCGGCGAATTCGATCTCCTGCTCCTCGACGTCGGCCTCCCCCGGCTGGACGGCTTCGCCGTCCTGTCCGTACTGCGCTCCGCGCAGGTGCACATCCCCGTCATCTTCCTCACCGCCCGGGGCTCCGCCGCGGACACCGTGGCCGCGCTGGAAGGCGGCGCGGACGACTACATGGTCAAACCGTTCCGCTTCGAGGAACTCGTGGCCCGCATCCGGGCCCGGCTGCGGCCCGGGGAGAACGGTGATCCGCCCGTGGGTAACGTGCTGCGCTACGGCGCACTGGAACTAAACCTGCACACCCGCACGGTGAGCGTCGGGGACAGGACCGTGGAGCTCTCGGCCCGCGAGTTCGCGCTGGTCGAGATGTTCCTCCTGCACCCGGGCCAGGTCCTGAGCCGGCAGCAACTCCTCAGTCGTGTGTGGGGCTACGACTTTGACGGCACGTCCAACGTGGTGGACGTGTACGTGCGCCAGCTGCGGCTCAAACTCGGCGCGGACCACATCGTCACCACCCGCGGCGCCGGATACCGCCTGGGCTAGTTAGGAGCAGCCATGACCTCCACCCTCAGCCGGCTGCGCGAAAGCGCGCGGGCCGCGCGCGCAACACCGCCGGTTCCTCCTTCCGGAGGCGGACCGGGACGGCCCGGATGGAGCGCCAGGGCGCACTCCGTGCGCTTCCGCGTGGTGGCCGCCATGCTGCTTATGATGTTCATGGGGTTGGTGGTCGCGGGCATCGTCACCTTTGTGATGCAGGTTCAGGACTCCGACGCCCGGGTGGACCAGGCCCTCCTGGACAAGGCCCACGCCGTGGTCAAACTGGTGCCCAGCGACAAACGGGGCGACCGGGAAACCCTCGAGCACGGGCTCCACGAAGCCGCCGAGGACATCGAGCCCCGCAGCAACGAGGTGATGGCCGGCATCACCAGCGGCAAAGTCGAGTGGAGCGTGGACGGCAGCCCCGACCAAAACCTCCTGGACGCGGACATGTACGCCGGTGCCGCCGCGCTGGCCAACGCTTCCGGCGCCGCCTTCGGCGACCTCACCGCCCACGGGCAGCCGTTCCGGGCCGTTGTGGTGCCGGTCAAGGGTCCGCCGGGCCCGGTGACCTATCTTCTGGTGGGGCGGGAAACCGGGGATATCCGGGAACATCTCGTGGCCGGAGTACAGACCTACTCGCTCGTGGCCGCCGGCACGCTGCTCGCTGCCGCCCTGCTGGGCGGCATGGTGGCCGGCCGGCTCCTGTATCCCCTGCGCCGCTTGCGCGAAGCCACCCAGGTGGTCACCCCGGAGGACATGACACAGCGGGTGGAGGTCCGCGACGGCGCGGACGACGTCACACTCCTCGCGAAGACCTTCAACACCATGCTGGAACGGCTCGACGAAGGCGCCCAGGAGCAGCAGAAGTTCCTCGACGACGCCGGCCATGAGCTCCGGACGCCGCTGACGATCCTCCGCGGGCACCTGGAGCTGGTGTCCGTGAACGACCCCGAGGACGTGAAGACCACACGGGACATCCTGCTCGAAGAAGTGGACCGCATGCAGCGCCTGGTGGAGGACCTCCTGGTGCTGGCCAACGCCGGCCACCACGATTTCCTCCGGAAGGAACCCGTCAGCATCCCGGAATTCCTGCCCCAGGTAATGGGCAAGGTCCGCGTCCTGGCCGACCGCCGCTGGCAGCTGGACGAAACGGCCGACACCGCGCTGGACGCGGACCCGCAGCGGCTCACCCAGGCACTCGCCCAGCTGGCCGCCAACGCGGTCAAATACACCGGACCGTCCTCCACGATCGCGATCGGCAGCCGGGTGGAGCGTTCGACGGCGCCGGACGGCTCGGCGGTGCCGGGATCGGACACCCTGCTGCTGTGGGTACGGGACACCGGGACAGGGATCCCGAAGGACGACCAGCAGCGGATCTTCGAGCGGTTCGGCCGGGCCCACCCCGGCCGCGGGCAGGAGGGCTCCGGCCTGGGCCTGGCCATCGTCACGGCCATCGCCGAAGCGCACGGCGGGACCGCCAGCGTCGAGTCCGAATTCGGTGACGGTTCCCGCTTTATGATCCGGATCCCGCTGCAGTCCTCCGGCGCACGGCTGTGAAAACCGCCCGGTTGCACTCCATGAAGAATCATTAATCTTCCCCTCATCCTTTCCTCACACGGCCGCCTCAGTCTGGTAGTAGTACCGAACGGGGAGGATGGCCGTGGAGCCACTGCGGATAGTGCTTTACTCACACGATTCAGTGGGCCTGGGCCATGTGCGTCGAAACCTGGTGCTGGCCCACGCGCTTGCCAATCAGCTCCCCGGGCTGACCGGCCGCACGGTCACCGGCATCCTTATCACCGGCACCTCGCACGCCCCGGGCTTCCCTGCCCCGGAAGGGTGGGACTGGGTGTTGCTGCCCGGCGTCGGGAAAAGCGCCCAAGGCTACCTGCCGCGGAACCTCACCCTGCCCATGGCCGAGCTGGTGTCCCTGCGGTCCCGGCTCCTGCAGGGGGTTCTTGCCGGCTTCCGGCCGGACCTGGTGATTGTGGACCGGCACGCCACCGGTGTGCACCGGGAGCTGGAAAGCGCCCTGCGCTTTGCCCGCGCCGACAGCCCGGTGCGCGTGGTGCTGGGCCTGCGTGAAGTCCTCGACGCCCCGGACGCCGCTTTCACCGAATGGGCCCGTTTCGGCGGCGCACGCGTGGTCAAGAACCTCTTTGACGCGATTTGGGTCTACGGCGACCCCGCCATCCACGACCCCGTGGCGTCCGGCGAGATCCCATTCTCGCTGCGCAAGCTCATCCGGTACACCGGCTACCTCGCCGTCGGGCGTCCCTCGATTTCGGGCACCAGTTGCATGGCCGGCCCCTACGTGATGACTACGGTGGGCGGCGGGTCCGACGGTCACGCCCTGGCCCGGCTCGCCGTGGCAGCCCAGGTCCCGGCCGGGCTGGGCCACCTGGTGGTGGCCGGGCCGCAGATGCCGGCCGAGGAGATTGCGGACCTCGAGGCCAACGCCCGCCCCGGGGTCAAGGTGGTGCCGGCCCTGGACGACATCGTCTTCCACCTCCGGCACGCCGCCGCCGTGATCGCGATGGGCGGCTACAACACGGTCTGCGAAATTCTGAGCACCAGCGTTCCGGCCCTCATTGTCCCCCGCACAGAGTCGCGGGCCGAGCAGCGCATCCGGGCCGCGTCCCTCGCCGAGGTCGGCTACCTGGAACAGCACGAGATCGGCACCCTGACGCCGGAAATCCTGGCCGACTGGCTGGCCGCACGGCTCGGCAGCACCGTCGACCGGCGGCGTGCGGTGCTGGACGGGCTGATCCGGGTGCCGCAGCTCGCCGCGGCGCTGTTGGAGCCCGCCGTCGAGGCCGGAGCCGCGGCCGAGGAAGCAGAGGCAACCATGGTGGAGGTTCCCGCAGCAGCGAAGGGAAGTGCCGCCCGTGTTGCCGTCTGAGCCGGGGACGGCCTACGTCCTCAAGGTCTATCCACGCTTCTCGGAGACATTCATCGTCTCCGAGATCCTGGCCCGCGAAGCCGCCGGGGACCGGATCGAGATCTTCTCCCTGCGGCCCACCACCGACTCCCGGTTCCACCCCGAACTCGCCCGGGTCCGTGCGCCGGTGACCTACATCGACCGGCCGCTCAAGACCTCCGCCCTGTGGGAGATCATCCATACGGCGGTGGCCGCCGGGCTCACGGCCGCCCTGGGCCGGAACCTGGCCGATCTCACCGCCGCCACCGCGGACGACGCCGTCCAGGCCATCAACCTGGCCACCGCCCTGCAGGGCCGGAACATCCGCCACATGCACGTGCACTTCGCCTCGGGCGCCACCACCGTGGCCCGGCTGGCCTCGGCCATCAGCGGCATCCCGTTCTCCTTCACCGCGCACGCCGTGGACATCTTCCACGAGTCGGTCCGCGACGACGACCTCCAGCTCAAGCTCGAACAGGCCCACCACGCCGTGACCATCAGCCGCTACAACCTGCGCTACCTGCGCCGGCGCTTCCCGGCCTCCACGTCCCGGCTGCATCTGGTGCGCAACGGCCTGGAGCTGGAGCGCTTCCCGTACCGGGATCCGCGCCCGCTGGAAACGCCGCTGCGGATCGCCGCCGTCGGGCGCCTGGTGGAGAAGAAGGGATTCCAGCACCTGCTGCCGGCAGCCGCCGAACTCCTGGACCAGGGCGTCAAGCTGGAACTGCGGATCGCGGGAACCGGCATCCTGGCCGGGGAACTGGAGGCGAGCATCGAACAGCTCAGGCTCGGCGACAACGTCCAGCTCCTCGGCCCGCAGACCCAGGACCAGATCCACGACCTCCTTGACTCCGCCGATGTGTTCGTCGCGCCCTGCGTGGTCGGCGCCGACGGCAACGCCGACGGCATGCCCACCGTCCTGCTGGAGGCCATGGCCACGGGGGTGCCCTGCATCAGCACGTCCGTGACCGGGATCCCGGAAGCGGTCCGGAACGGCTCAACCGGAGTGCTGGTGCGGCCGGGGAATTCCCACGCGCTGGCCCAGGCCGTCCACACCCTTGCCTCCCCCGGCACCGACCGGGTGGCCCTTGCCCGCAACGCCCGCGCCCTCATGGAGGCTGATTACGACGTCCGCCGCCAGGTTGAACTCCTCCGCTCGCTCTCGCTCCCAGAGAGGCAAGTCGCATGACACGCGTGGCCTACGTCTGCGCGGACCCCGGAGTGCCCGTCTTTGGCACCAAAGGCTCCTCGGTCCACGTCCAGGAAATCGTCCGGGCCTGGCGCGGCACCGGGGCCGACGTCACGGTCTACTGCACCCGCCGCGGCAACGACCGGCCCGCCGACCTGGTCGATCTCGACGTCGTCGAAGTCCGGCCGGAATCGGCCGCCGCCGGCGCCGCCCGCGAACAGGCCGTTCAGGAAGCCGCGCTGGCCCTGGTCGATGAGGTGCTGCACCGCGGCTGCGGGCTGGTCTACGAGCGGTATTCGCTGTTCAGCCCGGCGCTGTCGGTGCTCGCTCCCGTACTGGATGTGCCCTCGGTCCTGGAGGTGAACGCCCCGCTGATTGAGGAACAACAGCGGTACCGGCAGCTCCTGGACACCAAAAAGGCGGAGACGGTGCTGCGGCGCAACGCCGGCACTGCCGACGTCGTCGCCTGCGTCTCGGAGCCGGTGGTGCGCTGGGTGCGGGGCCGGGTGCCCGCCGCCCGGGCGGTGCTGGTGCCCAACGGTGTCAACGTCGAACGGATCACCCCGCGCCGGCCGGGCCGGCGCAGCCCGGACCACCTCACCGTGGCCTTCGTCGGCACGCTCAAGCCGTGGCACGGTGTGCCGGGACTGCTGTACGGCGTGGCCCTGGCCAACGACCAGACGCCCGATCCCGCCCGCCGGTGGCGCGCACTGGTGATCGGCGACGGCCCCGGCCGGGAGGACCTCGGACGGCTGGCCGCCGCCGTCGGCGTGGAGACGGTCTTCACCGGGGCCGTGCCGCCGGACACGGTGCCCGGACTCCTCAACGACGCCGACGCCGCCGCCGCCCCCTACCCGCCGGACGTTGTGGGCCAGGACGACTACTTCTCCCCGCTGAAGGTCTACGAATACATGGCGGCCGCGCTGCCCATCATCGCGAGCGCCGTGGGCCAGATCCCGCACATCCTCGACGACGGGCGGACCGGGATTCTGGTGCCGCCCGGGGAACCCGCCGTCCTCGCCAAGGCCCTCATCCGGCTCGGCGAGGACCCCGCCCTGCGCGAACGGCTCGGCAGTGCCGCCCGCGTTGACGCCGAGACACGTTTCAGCTGGGACGGCGTCCTCGCCCGGATCACCGCCTCACTCCCTCCCCTTCGAAGGGTTGCCGCCCCATGACACGCCCCGCCACAACGTCGCACCCCCGCACCTGGCGGACCCTGTGGCGAAGGAAGCACGCCAAAGCTCCCGCTGAACCGTCGCCGCTGCGGCGGACCCTGCGCTGCGTCCGGCCGCACTTGCGCGAGCACCGGCTGCTCATCACGTGGGGGTTCATCGCCATGGCCGCGGATGTCCTGCTCCGGCTTCTGGAACCGTGGCCCGTGAAGATCGTCATCGACGCCGTCTCGCATTCACTCGGCGCAAACCTGCGCCGGTCCCCGTTCAGCGTCGAGGCGAGCCCGGAGATGCTCCTGCTGTGCGCCGGCGCCGTGGTGGCCATCAGCCTCATCCGGGCCGTCGCGAACTACCTGTCCGCGATTTCGTTTGCCCTGGTGGGCACCCGGGTCTCCTCCGAGCTGCGTGCCCGCACCTTCCGGCACCTGCAGAGCCTGTCGATGCGCCACCACAGCCGCGCCTCCACCGGCGACACCGTCCAGCGGCTCGTGGGGGACGTGTCGCGGCTGCAGGAAGTCGCCGTCACGGCAGGGCTCCCGCTGATCGGCAACACCGTGTCGCTGGTCGCCATGACCATCATCATGATCTGGCTCGATCCCTTGATTGCCCTGGTCACCTTCCTGGCCATCGGGATCTTTGTGCTGCTGTCCCGCCGCAGCTCGGGATCCATCACCAAGGCGGCCCGCAAGACCCGCAAAGGCGAAAGCGCCCTGGCCACCACCGCCGCAGAGACCCTGGGAGCCATCCGCGAAGTCCAGGCGTACGGGCTTGAAGACACCATCAGTTCCGGCTTCCACAGCAGCAACCAGGCGGCGCTGGGCTCCGGCGTCGCCGCGCTGCGGCTCTCCGCCAGCCTGCAGCGGAAAACCGACGTTCTGACCGGGATCGCGACGGCGGTGGTCCTGGGGGTCGGCGGCTGGCGGGTGATGCAGCAGGCCATCACGCCCGGGGACCTGATCGTTTTCCTGTTCTACCTGAAAACCGGGATGCGGCCGCTCAAGGACCTGGCCAGGTACACCAGCCGGGTGGCCCGCGCGACGGCGTCCGGCGAGCGCGTGGCCGACCTTCTCGAGGCCCAAAGCGACCTGCCCGAGGCACCGCACGCCGTCGCCCTCGACAGCCCGCACCCGGACATCGTGTTCGACCATGTCCGGGCCGGCCACGTCGACGGCACCGCAGTGCTGAAGGGGATCAGCCTGACCATCCCGGCGGGCCAGCACTGCGCCCTGCTGGGCCCCTCCGGTGCCGGAAAGTCGACCCTGGCCAGCATGATCCTGCGGATGGTGGACCCCTGGGAGGGGAGCGTCAGCCTTGGGGGCAAGGACCTGCGGGACCTCACCATCGCGTCAGTGCGCTCGCACGTCTCCATCCTGCTGCAGGACTCCGTGCTGTTTGGCACCTCGGTCCGGGAGAACATCCGGTTCGGCCGCCTCGATGCCACGGACGAGGAAATCGAGGAAGTGGCGGCCCTGGCCCAGGCCGACGGGTTCATCCGCGCGCTGCCGCAGGGCTACGAAACAGTCCTCGGCGAGGCCGCCAACGACCTCTCCGGCGGCCAGCGCCAGCGGCTGGCCGTTGCCCGCGCCATGCTCCGCAAGGCCCCCATCGTGATCCTGGACGAGGCGACCGCCGGGCTGGATCCGGTCTCCCGGGATTCCGTCCTCAGCGCCCTGGACGCCCTCACCGAAGGCCGGACCTCCATCACGGTCACCCACGACGTCAACTCGGCGCAGTCGTGCGACCGGGTGATCTGGCTCGAAGACGGCGAAATCCTGGAAGACGGCGCGCCGCAGGCCTTGCTGGCCGATCCGGGGTCCCGCTTCGCCGGCTGGGTGCAGCGGCAGCAGACCGGGGAACCGGATGACCTGTTCAAGGTGTGGTCATGAGCACCGCCCTGCAGGCGCAGCGGCGGGAGGCGGACCGTGCCCTGGCCGCCCGGGATCCCTGGATTCCGGGCCTGAACTGGGTGCTCGACGACGAGCTGCTCTCCGAGCTCCTGGGCGAAAGTGTCCGCGTCACCCGGACCCGCTACAAGCCGCACACCTCCGCCCTCGTCGCGTTCCGCCGTGCCGGCAGCGGGGCCGGCAGCTACGGCTGGGCCTCCACCACCACCCCGGAGCACGTCGAGAAACTGCGGCGCCGCGCGGACAGCTCGCAGAGGCACGGCGGCGGCATCCGGCTGCTCCAGCCCGGCCGCCCGCATGCCGACGTCGTCGTGGCGGCCGGTCCCATCGAGGAGGACTGGCCGCTGCGGCCCAACCTGCGCTGGCTCCGGGAGCAGGGCTTGGGCCGGCTGGGCGCGCTCCCGGCGGCGAAGCACGCCCTGGATCCCCCGGTGAGCGTGCTCCGGTACAACCCGGAGCGCAGGCTCGTCGCCAGGGTCCCCGCGGCCGGGCTGCCCGTCGTCGTCAAAACCGCCGTCCAGCCCGACAACACCGCCGCGGGACTCCGCCTGCGCCAGCTACTGGAGGACCACGGCGTCCCGGTGCTGCCCGAACTCGCCGACCCGGACTGCGCCGCGCACGGCATCAGCGCCTCCCCGGAATGGGGCCACGGCGACCTGAGCGGCAGCGACAACGGCCCCGCCGCCCGCCGGGCCGGCGAAGCGCTGGCAACACTTCATGGGATAGACCCCGGACCCGGCGCGGACCCGGCGGCCGACGCCGAGGACCTGGCACGCCAGCTCGCCGCCACCCGGTCCATGATCACCCGCCTGCTTCCGGAACTCGACGCGCCGGTCACCCGGCTCACCGTCCGGCTCCTGACAACGATTAGCGCCTTCAGCACTGACGGACATTCGCCTGTGCTGGTCCACGGCGACTTCTCCGCGGACCAGGTCCTGGTGGACGGCACCGCCGTCCGCCTCATCGACTTCGACCGCGTCAGGGCCTCCGACCCGGTGATGGACCTGGGATCCTTCGCCGCGGTGGAGGACTCCGCTTGCCCCGCCGGGTCCCGGCCCGTAGCCGGTGGCCGCCAGACGGCCCAGCTGATCGAGGGGTACCGCGCCGCCGGCGGGCACCTGCCGCGGACCGGCGTGGAGACCTGGGCGGCGTTCCGGCTGTTCCTGAACAGCGTCGACCCCTTCCGGAACCGGGCCGGCGACTGGCCGGCCGACACGTACTGGCACATCCGCCGAGCCCTGGAGTTGATCGCATGAACTGGCACCCGCCCCAGCCCAACTACGTCGACGAGGCAGGCACCGCGTGGCGCGTCCACCGGGCGTGGCACGACAGGAAACCCGGCGAGTACGTGCTGGAGGTCCTGACGCCGGGCCGGGCCGGTGTCCGCGGAGCCCACCTCAGCCACGGCCGCTTCGAGCTCCTGCCCGAAGACGACCCGCAACTGCCCGCCCTGCGCACCGAACGGCGGCACGGGGACATCATTTCGCACCGGCCCTACATGCGGGCGATCATCCGGGCGGAGGGCCGCTACATCAAGGTCTTCCGGCCCGGCAGCGCCGTGGTCCCCGCCGAACGCTGCGCCCAGATGGACCTCCTGCTGGACCGGGGCGCCTTCCGGGCCCCCGCGGTTCTCGACAGCACCCCGGACACCCTCGTTTTCAGTGTTCTCTCCGGACCGACCCTCGGCGAGATCGGCGAGGACCACGTCACGGTCGGGGACAAGGAGTTTTCCGGTGCGTGGGAGGAATGGTCCCGCGCCTGGCTCGCCCAGCTGGACGCTGCGTCGGGCACCACCCGGGGCAACGTCCTCGCCACCCTGCCGGTCCATTCCCCCGAGGCCGAAACGGCCGACGTCGCCCGCTGGGTGAAACGGTGGCTGCGCCACACCGAGAATGTCCCCGAACTGGCCGCCCAGTGCGATGCCCTGCGTGCCACGGCAGAGCACGTCACGGCGGACCTGTTGCGGACGGCACCGGACCGGCTGGTCTGGAGCCACGGTGACCTCCACGACCGGCAAATCATCGCCGCCGACGCCGGGTCCCCGCTCGGATTGCTGGACTTCGACGACGCCGCCCAGGCCGAGGCCGCCCGCGACCTCGCCATCCTGGACGTGCACCTGGAACTCCGCGTGCGCCGCAACAGCCTGACACCGGACCGGTACCTGTTGGCCCACGCGGAGGTGCTGGCCGTCGCCCGGCAGCAAGAGGTGAGCCCCGCCCGGTTCGAGGCCTACTCGGACGCCTGCTGGCTGCGGCTCGCTTGCTCCTCGCTGCCCTCGCGCTCCACCCTGGCCACCGCCGTCCTGGACGAACGCATCAGGCAGCGTGAGACGTTCGGGGCAGCCCCAATGACCGCCGGCCTGTTCACCGGTTTGCGGAGCTGACACCATGGGCTGGCACCCGCCCGTCCCGGCCGCCATCCGGGATGCGGAGAACATCGAATGGCAGGTCATCCGGTCCTGGCCCGGCCGGACCGCGGAGACGTACGTCCTGGAGCTTCAGGGTCCGGACCGGCCGGGAGTCCGGGCGGCCCACCTCCGCTCCGGGCAGCTGGAGCTGCTGCGGGACGGCCGCGACAGCCGGCTGCCCGCGCTGAAGCACGCGGCGAAGCACGGCAAGGTGCTGGTGCACCGGGCCCACCACCGGGCCGTGGTCCGGTCCGGGGACCGGTACGTCAAAATCTTCCGGCTCCGCCAGGCCAACGAAGCAGCCGGCAGGCATGCCTGGATGAACGAGCTTCTCGGCGCCGGGGACTTCCTCACTCCGGACATCGTGTCCTACACGCCGGGCAGTCTCACCATCACCGGCCTGCCCGGGCGGTCGCTCTTCGAACTGGGAACGGATCCTGCGATCAGCGATGCCCTGTTCGAGAAGGCCTGGCACAAATGGGCCGACGCCTGGGTCCGGCAGCAGACCCTGACCCGGGCGGTACGGGAGCGCCTCATCCTCCAGGAACTCCCGCCGCGGAGCGCCGCCGTCGAGCTGGCAAACCTGCGGCGCATCGTGAACTTGTGGCTGCTGCACGCCCACGACATTCCTGCCGCCGAACCCCAGCGGAACGCCGTCCGCGCGGCTGCAATTCGGGTGGCCCAAGGGCTGCTCGGGACCGACGCCGACCCCTTAGTGTGGTCCCATGGCGACCTGCACGACAAACAGATCTTCAGCGCGGATCCCGGGGCACCGCTGGGGCTGCTGGACTTCGACGAGGCCGGGCGGGCCGAGGCCGCCAACGACCTCGCCAACCTTGCCGTGCACCTGCAGCTGCGCCTGGGCCAGCACCGCTTGACCGCCGGACGGTACCAAACCGCCCTCCGGGAAGTCATCGCCGCGGCCGAGGAACTGCAGGTCACGCCGGCACGCTTCGACGCCTACGCCGGCGCCACCCGTCTGCGGCTGGGCTGCCTGTATTCGTTCCGGCCGCAGTGGAACGCTCTCGCCGAGGACTTCCTGAACCACCCGGCCGAGCACGCGCCGCTGTCCAACGCCTGGCGCGCCCGCGCCTAACCGCAGCCAATGTCCGCCGGCCGGGAACACTCTCCCGGCCGGAGGCGTTGGCCCCTTGTAGCGGCACCCGCGCTTGAACGCTCCGCCTGCACCGATTCGAAACCGTACCGAGTGGACTGCTGAGATGGCTTACATCAAGGTTGGAACAGAAAACAGCACCAACGTCGAGCTCTACTACGAGGACCACGGCTCCGGACAGCCGATGGTCCTGATCCACGGCTACCCGCTGGACGGCTCGTCCTGGGAGAAGCAGACCGCCGCCCTGCTGGATGCCGGCTACCGCGTCATCACCTATGACCGGCGCGGCTTCGGGAAGTCCAGCAAGCCCGCCGAGGGCTACGACTACGACACCTTCGCCGCGGACCTCAACACGCTCCTGACCACCCTGGACCTGAACGACGCCGTCCTGGTGGGCTTCTCGATGGGCACCGGCGAGGTCGGCCGGTACCTGGGCAGCTACGGCTCGGCCCGGGTGGCCAAGGCCGTCTTCCTAGGTTCGCTGGAGCCCTACCTGCTGCAGGCCGATGACAACCCCGAGGGCGTCCCGCAGGCCGTGTTTGACGGTCTCCGCGACGCCGTGACCGCGGACCGCTACGCGTTCTTCACCGACTTCTTCAAGAACTTCTACAACAGCGACACGTTCCTCGGCACCCCGCGGCTCAGCGAGGAAGTGATGCGGGCCGGGTGGAACCTCGCCACCTCGGGCGGGCCCACCGCGTCCGTCGCGGCGCAGCCGACCTGGCTGACCGACTTCCGCGAAGACATCCCGAAGATCGACGTGCCCGCGCTGATTGTGCACGGCACGGCGGACAACATCCTGCCGATCGACGCCACCGGCCGCCGGTTCGCCAAGGCGCTGCCCAGCGCCGAGTACCTGGAGATCGACGGCGCCCCGCACGGCATGCTCTGGACGCATGCCGCCGAGGTCAACGAGGCACTGCTCGGGTTCCTCGCGAAATAGCGGGTTTCCTGGCCGCGGGGCTGGCATCAGGGCCGCGACGGGGGCACGATAAAAGTACCGGGTCCACCGGCTCCAGCGGCGGGATCCGGCGTCGGGCCCCCGCTTAGCACGGGTGTGCCACATACCCCGGACGGCCTGGCCGCTCCCGGTTGACAGGGAATAGGGAACACGGGAGCGGCCGGCCGCCTGCACATGATGATGATCCGCATCCTCGTGTAGGAGCAACAACCATGTCCATCACCCCAACAAAGCAATCCCGGCATATGGCTGTCAGGTTCACCCTGGCCTCGGCCGCCGTTCTCGGGCTCGTCGGCGGACCCGTGGCGTGGGCCGCCCCGGCCGCCGCCTCAACCTCCGAACGCGGCTGTACCGTCGATCCGCTGAAGCCGAAACCCACCGGGAACTCCGATGAGGTGGATTTCCGCATCTTCGTGGAATGCCACGGCAACAAGACGGTGGAGATCCGCCAACTGCGGTTTGAAGAAGATGATGGAGGTCACGACGACTTCCTGGGCCGCAGCAAGTTCCGGGAATCGTTTGACCACCATGACGGCTCAGAAATCCTGCACAGCCACGACACCGTCGACGTCGACCGGCACGACAGCGAGGAGGTGTACCACTACGTCTCCTTCCGGGTCGCCAGCGGCAACAGCGACAACTGGTCCGACTGGACTGACTGGGAAAAGAGCGACGTCGCCACCATCGATGACTGACTGATCCGAGGGGCGGCGGACCTGGCTGTTACCGCCGGGACCTAGACGTCGTCGTCCCACATCCCGGCGTCCGCCGCGTCTTCCGGCTTCTTCTTCGCCCCGGGGTCGCCGGAGCCCACATATGCGGCAGGAACGGTCCCCGCGGCCTGGGTGAGCTGTTCCTCCCGGATGTTCCCGGCGCGGCCGGCCTCCGGGTGGGTCTGCGGCGTTTCGACGGCCTCGGGATCTCCCGGGCCGCGGAGACCGGCGGGATCGTTCACGGTTTCCTTCGGATCACTCATGGGACTGCCTCTCAGGTCGGGAACGGGACTTTTCCCACAGTAACGTGAACCCTATGAGCTACACGGTGAACTGCTCCATCCTGCTGACCGAGCTTCCGTTGCTCGAGCGCCCGGCCGCGGCGAAGGCCGCCGGCTTTGACGCCGTCGAATTCTGGTGGCCCTTTGACCGCCCGGTGCCCGGCGACGCCGAGGTCACCGCGTTCGAACGGGCCGTCACCGGCGCCGGCGTGCAGCTCACCGGACTGAACTTCGACGCCGGCGACATGCCCGGCGGTGACCGCGGCCTGGTTTCCTGGCCCGCCCGGTCCGCCGAATTCCGGGACAACATCGACGCCGCCGTCGGCATCGGCGAGCGCCTGGGCTGCACCAGCTTCAACGCGCTGTACGGCAACCGGATCAGCGGCGAGTCTCCGCAGGCGCAGGACGGGCTCGCCGTCGGGAACCTGGCCGCCGCGGCCGCGGGTGCCGCCCGGATCGGCGGCACCGTGCTGCTGGAACCGGTCAGCGCCGCCCCGAACTACCCGCTCCGCACGGCCGAGGACGCCCTCGCCGTGATCGCCCGGGTCCGCGACGAGACCGGGGCGGACAACATCCGCCTGCTCGCCGATTTCTACCACCTGACGGTCAACGGGGACGACGTCAGCGCCGTGATCGAAAAGCACGCCGGGGACTTCGGGCACGTCCAGATCGGGGACAGCCCCGGCCGCGGCGCCCCCGGAACCGGCACCCTTCCGCTGCAGGCGTGGATCGCGCGCAGCCGCGAACTCGGTTACGACGGCTACATCGCGCTGGAATACAGGGAACCGATCGCGACGGCGTTCAGCTGGCTCACCGGCTGGCCCGCACCCGGGGCACATTGACACGAAACGCCGGAATACCGCAATTGCCGCCGGCGTTGTGCAACCCAGACCTCATTTCCATCTCCTAAAGGATCCCCATGACCCAGAACCTGACCGTCAAGCTGCAGCCCGGCACCCCGGCGCCGACTTTCACCCTGCCGGATGCCGACGGCAAGCCGGTGTCCCTGGCCGACTACCGCGGCAAGAACGTCATCGTGTACTTCTACCCGCAGGCCGCGACGCCGGGCTGCACCACGGAGGCCTGCGATTTCCGCGACAGCCTGTCCTCGCTGCAGGGCTCGGGCTACGAAGTCCTCGGAATCTCGCCCGACGCCCCTGAGGCCCTGTCCGAATTCACCGGCGACTTCGCCCTGACCTTCCCGCTCCTGGCCGACGAGGACCACGCCGTGGCCCTGGCCTACGGCGCCTGGGGCGAGAAGCTGGTCAACGGCGAAATCACCGAAGGAATTGTCCGCTCCACCGTGGTGCTCGATCCCGAGGGCAAGGTCAAGCTCACGCAGTACCAGGTCAAGGCCCAGGGCCACGTGGCGGCGCTCAAGGAAGAACTCGGCGTCTGACCGCTGGCCGGTGACGGGGACGGCTCGGTAGGCTCGGTCCTACAGCGCCGGAACACCGGCCGGACCAAAGGCGGCGAACTCGTGGCAAGCGGAACGAAGGACGATCCCTGGGTGCTGAAGACCGCGCCCGGCACCTCGGAGTATTCGATGTACCGGGACGAGGAGTCCGAACCTCCCGCGCTGGTCTGCCAGGTGGGATCCACCACCCTGAAGTACCAGCTCCGCGCCCTGGAGGATCTTCACCTTTGGCTGATGGAGAAGGTCGACTGGGTCCCGCTGGGGGCCGCCGACGAGTCCAAGCCGGCCGCCGCGGGAAGCGTAGAGGCGTGGGGCCGCGATCCGGAGAACCCCGTGGGCGGCTGGTACGGCCTGCGCAAGGGTTACCGGGGCCGCTTCGGGATGTACCTGCCGCCGCTGCTGGAGGCGCTGGGGCTCGTGGAGCTCACGCACGAGAAGCGGAACAACAGCGTCCGGGCCATCATCGCGGACGCCTCCGGCCCGGCAACCCCGGCCTGAGGCCGCCGGTCCCTTAGCCCGCCGGGCGCGTCAAGGCGAGCCCGGCGCGCTACGCCCGGGTCCCGGCGACAATCGTGGCTGTGGACCGCAGCCGGATGGCGCCGCCGTGCTCGTAGCGGCCCAGCATCTGGAACACGTCCGCGCGGATGAGCGCCTGCGAGGCCTCATCCGCCTTGGCCAGCCGCATCGACACGGTGGTGGCAATGTCGGTCATGAACTGCCAGTAACTCTCCGCCGAGTCGTGCACCAGCTCGGTGCTGACCTTCCGCTCCGCCACGTCCACCAGCCCTGCGTCCTTGAACATCCGGGTCATGAAGCCCTGCGCGGCGCAGCGGAACAGCCCGGGCGTTCCCGCGGGCGGAAGCGGCAGTTCGTGGTGCCGGGCGATCGTGCCGAGGATGAGGCTGGCCCACGGGTTTTCCGCCGCTCGGGCCCAGACGGCGGCGCTGATCCGTGCCCCAGGGCGTGCGGCCCGGACCATCTCGTGCAGGGCAGCAGACATGTCCGGAAAGAAATTGAAGCCGAAGCGGCACAACACAGCGTCGAAAGCGCCGCTCCCGACCGGCAGCGAGGCCGCGTCGCAGACAACAAAGCGCACGTTCTCCAGTCCGCCGAGGGCCGCCTTCTCCTGCGCCACCCGGAGCATCCCCGCTGAAATGTCCGTCAGCACCACCGTGCCGAGCGGCACCCGGGCGGCGGCTGTGAGGCCCGGTTCCCCCGATCCGGCAGCGACATCCAGGACCATGGCGTCCGGCCGCAGTGCCGTTTCCGCCAGCACGGCTTCCCCGAACGGGGTGTGCCAGCCCAGCAGTTCGGCGTCCCATTTCCGCCAGCCGGCCGAGAACTCGTCCCAGATAATTCGCTGCTGGTCGCGGATGGCATCGGCGGAGGCAGACATGGCAGTTCCTAAGCTTGTCCGTACCTGGCTCTCCCCCATCCCTTAGTGTGCCCCGCCCGCCCGGCCGGATCAATGCGTCCTCCGGCGGCGCGGGCGCCGGGGGCAGGGCAGTAGGCTTAATGCCATGTCTTTCCCAGAAACTCCTGCGCCCGAGCGGCGCGAAGTGACCGTCCGGCGGGCGCCGAAGTATGTGCCGTTCCTGATTTTGGGAGGGCTGCTGGGAGTTGGAGTGGCCGCCTTCCTCGCGTACGGCGCCCCGGGCGATGAAAGCTACGATCCCGGCGCGGTCTTCGGCTTCTTCCTGGTGCTGTGCGCCGCCGGCGGCGCCGCGCTTGGCGCCGTCGTCGCCCTGCTGCTGGACCGGCTGAGCATCCGCAAGGCGGAGCACGCCGTCGTCGAGGCTGTCCCGGACAGCGTTCCCGACGCCGGACCCGAGTCAGGCGGCCCGTCCGAGGCCGGCCCGGCGGGCCAGGGCCGTCCCTGAGGCTGCGCAGGTCATAATGCGGCGGCCGGAAAAGTCTTAGCGCACAACGTGAGATAATCGACCAGTGGCACGCGGCGATGGAAAACTTTCTCATGATCTCCTCCCTGGCGAAAAAGGCCCTCAGGACGCATGCGGCGTCTTTGGGGTCTGGGCTCCCGGCGAAGAGGTTGCAAAACTCACCTATTACGGGCTGTATGCACTGCAGCACCGTGGTCAGGAGTCGGCTGGTATAGCAACCAGCGACGGCAAGCGGATTAATGTCTACAAAGACATGGGGCTCGTTTCCCAGGTCTTTGACGAGACCACGCTGAACACCCTGACCGGGCACCTGGCCGTCGGCCACTGCCGTTATTCCACTACGGGCGCCAGCCACTGGGCCAATGCGCAGCCCACCCTGGGCGCCACCTCCACAGGCACCGTGGCCCTGGCCCACAACGGCAACCTGACCAACACCGCCGAGCTCAAGGCGATGATTGAGGACCGCAACGGCGGCCAGCTTTCCGGTGAAATGAAGCAGGGCAACACCTCGGACACCGCCCTGGTCACCGCCCTACTGGAGGGTGAAGAGGGCAAGTCCCTGGAACAGACGGCCATGGAGCTGCTGCCCAAGATCAAGGGCGGCTTCTGCTTCGTCTTTATGGACGAAGGCACCCTCTACGCGGCCCGCGACACCTACGGGATCCGTCCGCTCTGCCTGGGCCGACTGGAACGCGGCTGGGTGGTTGCCTCCGAGCAGTCCGCCCTGGCCACCGTCGGCGCCAGTTTCATCCGTGAAATCGAACCCGGCGAGTTCATCGCGATCGACGAGGACGGCGTCCGCTCCCAGCGCTTCGCCGAGGCGACGCCGGCCGGCTGCGTGTTCGAATACGTCTACCTCGCCCGCCCGGACGCCTCCATTGCGGGCCGCTCGGTGTACGAATCCCGCGTGGAGATGGGCCGCCAGCTGGCCCGCGAAAACACCCAGGAAGCGGACAT
>JBKKDK010000361.1:0-7337 GCA_046708245.1 Arthrobacter sp. | reverse complement strand
GGCGCCGTTCAGGCCCAGGATGACCACTTTCGAGCCACGGTCGATGGCGAGGTCCACGTCGGTGAAGATCTCCAGCGAGCCGTAGGACTTGCTGAGGCCGTCCGCGGTGAGCGGGGTCTTGCCGCAGGGTGACGGATCCGGGAAGCGCAGGGCTGCCACGCGGTCGGTCGCGCGGACGGCTTCGAGGCCGCCCAGCAGGCGCTCGGCACGCTTGGCCATGTTCTGCGCGGCGACGGCCTTGGTGGCCTTGGCGCGCATCTTGTTGGCCTGATCGATGAGGACCTGGGCCTTCTTCTCCGCGTTGGCGCGCTCCCGCTTCCGGGCGCGCTCGTCCGTCTCGCGCTGCTGGAGGTAGCGCTTCCAGTTCATGTTGTAGAAGTCGACCTTGGCGCGGTTGGGGTCCAGGAGGAACACTTTGTTCACAGTGGCTTCGAGCAGCTCGGTGTCGTGGCTGATCACGATCAGGCCGCCCTGGTGGTTCTTCAGGAACTCGCGGAGCCAGGTGATGGAGTCCGCGTCGAGGTGGTTGGTGGGCTCATCGAGGAGCATCGTTTCGGCGTCCGAGTACAGGATCCGGGCCAGCTCCACACGGCGGCGCTGGCCGCCGGAAAGGGTTTTGAGCGGCTGGTTCAGCAGCCGGTCCGGGAGCGCCAGGTTGGAGCAGATCGCGGCGGCCTCGGCCTCGGCCGCGTATCCGCCGGCGGCCAGGAATTCGGATTCCAGCCGGTCATAGCGGTTCATCGCCTTGCGCTGGACCTCGGCGTCCTCGCTGGCCATATCCTCATGGGTCTGCCGGAGCTTGCCGACGGCGATGTCCAGGCCGCGGGCCGAGAGGATCCGGTCGCGGGCCAGCTGTTCCATGTCCGGGGTCCGGGGGTCCTGCGGCAGGTAGCCGATTTCGCCGCTGCGGGTCACCTTGCCGCCGGCGGGCAGGCCTTCACCCGCGAGTACCCGGGTCAGTGTGGTCTTGCCTGCACCGTTACGGCCGACGAGGCCGATCTTGTCTCCCTTGTCGATCCGGAAGCTCACCTGGTCCATGAGGAGGCGGGCGCCGGCGCGCAGTTCGAGATCCTGGACGGTAATCAATGCAGCTAAGGCCTTTCACAACAGGGAACGCCGCGGCACAACAGGTGGTGCCTGGAAGGGGCCGGGGCAGTGTGGCCGAGAGAACGGCCACTCCCAGTCTACCGGCCCAGCCTCCGGCGGATGACAAGGGGCGCGGCATCCGGGCCGGCGGCGGGCTCGGGGGGTGCCTCATGGCGGACCCGGGGTGGTCTCCGTCCCCCGTTGGCGGTGGCCTCCAGCTTCCGGGCCGCCGGTTAGTGGAGCCCCTACAAAATAGCGGCCCGGCCGCCGCCGTAGGGTCGGAAGTAAGAACCACCCGCCCCTCTTGAAGTGACAGGACATCCGATGCCCGAGACAGACCGCACCCTCGCCGCCGCCACGCCGGTGCCAGTGCAACGCCGCCGTTGGAACGCCACAGACCTCGGCCTGATCGCCGTGTTCGCCGCCCTCGTGGCCGGTTCCGCGCTGATTGCCGCCATTCCGGTGGGCGGACTAGGCGTCCCCATCACGGTGCAGACCCTCGCCGTGATGCTCACCGGGCTGGCCCTGGGCCCCGGACGTGCGTTCGCCGCCGTCGGGCTGTACGTTCTCCTGGGCCTCGCCGGGCTGCCGATCTTCAGCGGCGGGCGCAGCGGACTCGGCGTCCTGGCCGGGCCTTCGGCGGGCTACATCGTCGGCTTCGTCTTTGCGGCCACGGCGGTGGGCTGGCTGGCCGCCGTCGTGCTCCGGCGCACGTCCGGGCGCACCGGCAAACGCCGTGCGGTCCTGCTCTTCGCCGCCGCGATGGTGAGCAGCATCATCTTCGTCCACGGGCTCGGCATCCTGGGCATGGTGGTCAACGCGAAGCTGGACTTCGCCAAGGCGTTCCTCGCCGACCTCGTCTTTTACCCCGGGGATGTCATCAAGAACGCACTGGCCGTGACCATTGCGCTCTCCCTGCACAAGGCCTTCCCCGACCTTCTGATCCGCCGTCCCCGGACTGCCGGCGCGGCCATGGCGGAAGCCCGAACGTGAACATTGTGCTGGACCGGGTGGCGGTGCGGGTCCAGGTTGACGGGCGCGCCGCGCCCAAGACCCTGCTCGACGCGGTCACGCTGGACCTCGCGGAGCAGCGGATCGGCATCATCGGCGCCAACGGTTCCGGCAAGTCAACCCTGCTCCGGCTTCTGAACGGCCTCGTGGCCCCAAGCAGCGGCTCCGTGCGGGTGGGCGGCGCCGATACTGTCCGCGCCGTGCGGGAAGTCCGCCGTCGCGTGGGGTTTGTCTTCACCGACCCGTTGTCCCAGCTGGTGATGCCCACCGGCCGCGAGGACGTCGAACTCTCCCTCCGGCGCTCGGTACGGAACGCTGCGGACCGGCGCCGGCAGGCGGAGGCAACCCTGGACCGCTTCGGGCTGCTGCAGCTGGCGGACCAGAGCATCTACGAGCTCTCCGGCGGGGAACGCCAGCTCCTGGCCCTCGCGGCGGTCCTCGCGGTGGACCCGGAAGTCCTCGTCCTGGATGAGCCCTCCACCCTGCTGGACCTGCGGAACAGGGAACTGCTCCGCCGGACCCTGGCCGGGCTGGGCCAGCAGGTCATCCTCTCCACCCATGACCTTGAGCTCGCCCTGGACATGGACCGGGTGCTGGTGGTGCATGCCGGCCGGGTGGTGTTCGACGGCCGGCCGGCAGCCGCCGTCGAGCATTACCGTGCGCTGAGCGCGGCGGGTCTGGAGTTGCCGGCGGTGGAGCGGCCGTGAGCGGGCACGGCTTCCTGCTGGCGAACTACGTGCCGGGCAGCTCCGTGGTGCACCGGGCGCCGCTGTGGCTGAAATTCCTGCTGGTCCTGGGCTGCGGGATGGCGTCCTTCCTGATTGTGGACTGGGCGGTGGCGGCCGGGGTGCTGGCGCTGCTGTGCGGCGTGTTCCTGCTCAGTGGCGCGGGGGCGGGCCGACTGTTCCGTGCTGTCCGGCCGGTGCTGCCGGTCCTGGTGGCGATCGGGCTCTTCCAGTGGTGGCAGCTGGGCGGTCCGACGGCGGCACGGATCGTGCTGAACGTTCTGGTCTGCGTGGTGGCGGCGTCGATCCTCACGGCGACGACCCCGGTTCAGGCCCTGCTCGACGGGGTGGCGTCCCTGGCCAGGCCGTTCCGCCGCGTCGGTGCGGATCCGGAACGGTTCGCCCTGACAATCGCCATCATGCTTCGCAGCATCCCGTTCATCGCCGGGGCGTACTCCGATGTTCGGGATTCCGCCCGCGCCCGCGGACTGGAACGCAACCCCCGGGCCCTGGTGCTCCCGGTTTTCATCAGCACCGTGGCCTTCGCCCGCCAGACCGGTGAAGCCCTGGCGGCGCGCGGGCTGGGCGAGGCCGAAGACCGGGACGGCTGACAGGGCTTTCCCCACCGGCACCGGGGGACATGCCCTCCCCTGCCCGCGGCCACAGGACATAAGCCCACAATGCCCATTGCTCAAGCCAAAGGATGGGCATGTCCCTCTGCGCTCATGCACGCGCAGCACCCGGCCCGCAACCAGAAACAGGGGACATGCCCTCCCCCGCCCGCCGCCACAGCGCATAAGCCCACAATGCCCAGCGCTCGCGCCAAAGAATGGGCATGTCCCCTGGGGGCTAAGAGAATGTGCGGTATTCCAGCAGCGCTGCCGTGCCCATGCCTCCGGCGCTGCTGATCAGGGCCATGGCCAGCTGTCCCGGGGTCGAAGCCCGGCGCGCCTGGGCCAGCAGCCGGGTCACAAGCACCGCACCGGACGCGCCGTAGGCATGACCCAAGGCCAGGGCGCCGCCGTCGGAATTGGCACGTTCCGGGTCGATGCCGAGCTGTTCAAGGCAGGCAATCGTCTGGGACGCGAACGCCTCGTTGAATTCGACCAGGCCAAGGTCTGCCGCCGTCAGCCCATGGGCCGCGAGCAGCCGTTCTCCGGCCGCGCCCGCGCCAATGCCCAGCAGCTGCGGGTCTACCCCTGCGGTGTCAGTGCCCAGCACCAGCATCCCGTCGCTGGCTCCGAGCTCGCGGGCACGCCGGAGCGACGTGACGACGACGGCGGCCCCGCCGTCCGCGTCGAAACAGGAGTTCCCGGCCGTAACACTGCCGCCGGGCACGAACGCGGGCGGGAACCGGGCCAGCACCGCCGCCGTCAGCCCGCGGCGCGGCCCGTCGTCGGCGCTGACCGTGCCGGCGCCGGAACCGGAAGCACGGGCAAGCGGAACAATCTCGGCGTCAAACGCTCCGGCAGCGGCGGATGCGAGGGCCCGCTGATGGCTGCGCAACGCCACAGCGTCCTGGCTGTCCCGGCTGATGCCGAACCGGGCCGCCACGTTTTCCGCGGCCACCCCCATGTCCGGATCGCCGTGGCCGGCGGGTGCAAACTGCGCGCGCAGGAAGAACTCCGGGGTGCCGTCGCTGTTGCGGTTGGCGCGCAGCGGCGCGGTGCTGATGCTTTCCACGCCGCCGGCCAGGTACACCGCGTTGCCGCCGGCGGCCACCAGGCGGGAGGCGAGGGCGATCGCGTCGAGCCCGGAGCCGCACTGCCGGTCCACTGTGAGGCCGGGAACGCTGACCGGCAAGCCTGCTTGGAGTGCCGCGAGCCGGGCCACGTTCCCGCCGCCGCCCACGGCGTTGCCGATCACAACGTCGGCCACCGCTTCCGGCGCCACGCGGGCCTCCCTGAGAAGGCTGCGCAGCACCGGTGCCAGCAGTTCATGGGCGCGCAGCGACTTCAGCGCGCCGTTGGCGCGGCAGATCGGCGTCCGGCGCGCGGCGATAATCACGGGCTGCCGGTCCTCGGGCAGCAACGCCGGACCGGGGCGCTCAGCCAAGACGGCGGACCCTCGGATCGCCGGCTGCGATCCAGTCGAGCAGGAGCTGGCGGCTGGGCTTGCCGCGGTCGGTCAGCGGAAGCTCGGACACCGCGAAGTATTCCAGCGGCCGCTTGTTCCGGGCGAGCACGTCCTCCACCCCCGCCTTCAACTGAGTGGCGGTGACACCGCCGTGGGACGGAACGACGGCGGCCACCACACGCTGGCCGCGGAGATCGTCCGCCAGTCCAGCCGCCACCGCCGAGGCGACGCCGGGCACCGACGCAAGGGCAAGTTCCACCTCGTGCGGGTACACGTTGGTGCCCGCGGTGATGATCATGTCCGATCGGCGGCCCAGCAGGTGCAGCGTCCCGCCGGACAGGAAGCCCTGGTCCCCCACGGTGTACCAGCCGTCGAAGCACTGCAGCGCCTCGCCGTCGTCGCCCCAGACGTAGCCGTCGCTGACCATGCCGCTGCGGACGCAGACGTTCCCGTCGGTTCCATCCGGGACCGGAGCCCCGGAAACGTCCAGGATCCGGATCTCGACGCCGGGGAACGGCTGGCCGATTCCCGTGCCGCCGAGCCGGGGTTGCTCCCCGGGCCGCAGGCCGGCACCGGCGACGAAGCTCAGTTCCGAGGCGCCGTAGTACTCAAAGATGGTGGCGTTGGGCGCCCAGCGGCGTGCCGCTTCCAGGGTCCGGGTGTCGAGCTTTGACCCGGCGCAGACGATGCTGCTGATCCCGGAGGCGTCCACGCCGCCGGCGAGGCCCCGCTCGCTGAGCAGCCGGAGCATGGTGGGGACGAGGACCAGCCGGGTAATCCCGTCGTGCACGATCGCGGTGTGGGCGTCGCCGACGTCGAAGTGCTTAAGGGTGTGGAACTCCGAGCCCGCGTACAGGCATTCGGCCAGCGCGTAGAGGTTCAGGCTTGCAGCCAGCGGTCCGGGGGCCAGCGTCCTGTCCTCCGCCGTGAGGCCGAAGAATTCGATCGACGCGTCGAAGGACTGCTGCCAGGACCCGCGGGTACGGGTGAAGGCTTTCGGCACGGAGGTGGTGCCGGACGTCAGCCCGATCAGGAACGGTGACCCGTCCGGCCCGTCGGTGAGGTCCGGGCAGCCGGTGAGGGATCCCGGCGTCCCCGGGAAAGCGGCGCGGATCCGGTCCCTGATCGCGTCCTGCAGCGGCCGGGGCCAGGTCAGATCCAGCACGGCGCACCGCCGCTCCCCCGCCACGGACGCGGCAAAGGACACGGCAAACTGCAGCGAGTTCGCCTCGGACACAACCGTGACGGCGGGCGCCGCGGGGACCAGCGCGGCGGCGGCGTCCCGCAGCTGCTCCCAGCTGAGACCCTGGCCGGAAACGACGACGGCGGTGCTGTCGGGGCGGTCGTCGGCCCAGCGCTGGAGTCTGTTCAGAAAAGGCATCACACCAACTTTACCGGCGGGAGGCGCCGCCGCAGCCGGTGCAGGATAATGTGACAGCATGAGTTTCAATGACAATGTCCAGCTGGACCCCTCGCAGGTGCAGGACCGGCGCGGCATGGGCCGCGGGGTCAAAGTCGGTGGCGGGATCGGCGGCGGCATCATCCTGCTGATCGCCGCCCTGCTCGGCATCAATCCCGGTCTTCTGGAGGGTCTGGCCGGACCCGTCCAGGACCCCGGATCGCAGAGCCAGGGCACCGCACCGGCCTGCAAGACCGGCGCCGACGCCGACGCGCGGCTCGATTGCCGCATTCTCGGCACAGTGAACAGCCTCAACGCCTTCTGGCCCGGCTACCTGGCCCAGTACAACCGGCAATACCCCCAGCCGGAGACGGTGATCTTCGAGGGCGGCACCAACACGGGCTGTGGCTCTGCGACGTCCGCGGTGGGGCCGTTCTACTGCCCCGCCGATACCACGGCCTATTTCGATCCCGGCTTCTTCCAGGAGCTGGTGGACCGGTTTGGGTCCTCGGGCGGCCCGTTGGCGCAGGAGTACGTGGTGGCCCACGAGTTCGGCCACCACGTCCAGAACGTGCTCGGCAACCTCGACCGCGCGCAGCAGGATCCGCAGGGTCCGGAGTCCGGCGCTGTCCGGGTGGAGCTGCAGGCAGACTGCTACGCCGGCCTCTGGGCAAAGTACGCCACCACCACCCCGGACCCCGCCACCGGACAGCCGTTCCTGGAACCGCTGAAGGAACGTGACCTGCAGGACGCCCTCTCCGCGGCGTCGGCTGTCGGCGACGACCGGATCCAGGAGGCGGCAACCGGCCGGGTATCCCCCGAGGCGTGGACCCACGGATCCAGCGCGCAGCGGCAAAAGTGGTTCCTCCAGGGCTACAACACCGGCGACATCAACCAGTGCGACACCTTCAGCGTCGCCAGCCCCTAAATCCCTCATCGACTGCTCCGTAGCTGCCGTTTTGGGGCTCGAAAAGGGCAGGTACGGAGCAGTCGATGCGTCCCGCATACGACGACGGCGGGCCCACCTCCCAGAGGTGGGC
>JBKKDK010000360.1:0-3865 GCA_046708245.1 Arthrobacter sp. | reverse complement strand
CCCTGCGGCTGCCGTCCCGGCGCCCGGCGGCACCGTTCCATCCCGCGTGCGGGCGCGGGCGCGCTGCCCGCTACTTTCCGATCTCGTGCAGCTTGTCCTCCTTGTGGGCGATCTCGATCTTCCGCGGCTTGGCGGACTCCAGCACCGGGATGCGGAGGGTCAGGACGCCGTCCGCGTAGGTGGCCTTGACCTTGTCGGCATCCAGGTTGTCGCCCAGGATTAGCTGGCGGCTGAAAACGCCGCGCGGGCGTTCGGCGGCGATCAGTTCGACGTTGGGCTGGGTGGGATCGCGCCGTTCAGCCCGGACCGTCAGGACATTGCGTTCGATGTCCAGATCCACCGAGTCCACATTAACTCCGGGAAGGTCGAACGCGACGACGAACTCGCCGTCCTCCTGCCACGCGTCCATCGGCATGGCAGCGGGCCGCGCTACCGTTCCGAAGACCTGCTGCGTCAGCCGGTCCAGCTCCCGGAACGGGTCGGTACGCATCAACATCATGATCCACTCCTTCTGACAGGGTTCCTGTATTTTTCGGTATCCATCCCTCAACTTGTAGTGGTGGATATAGATTTTTTATAGCACCAGTGCCAAACTGTTGCAACAGGTATTTTTGACCCGGCGAAGGAGGACCATGGGCGAACGTGGACCGGAGGTTGGGCTGTACGCGATCTCCGTGGTGGCCCAGCTCGTCGGGACCGGCCAGCAGAACATCCGGCTCTACGAGCGGCGCGGGCTGCTCACCCCGGACCGCACTGCCGGCGGGACGCGGCAATACAGCGAGGCGGACCTGGCGGTGCTGCGGCGGATCAGCGAGCTCCTGGAGGAAGGGCTCAACCTGGCCGGCGTGGCGAAGGTCCTGGAGCTGGAGGCGGCCAATGCCCGGCTGCGGGCGGAGCTGAAGCGCGTCCGCGCAAGGGTTTCAGCGGCCCCGCACGGCACCACCGGCCCGTCGTCCTGACCCGGCCCACCTCCGGCGATTACCGCTGCGGGCCGCCCGCAAGGCGGTGGGACTCCGAAAGGAGCTCGCCGAGTTCGGCGGGACCGATCCGGTCCAGCCGGACCAGGACCAGCAGCGGCGAGCGGTTATGGTGCGGGGTCCAGAAGTAGGTGTCCGGGTCCGTTCCGGCGAGTGCCTCGCGCTCCTCCGTCTTGACCGTGAGGATCCCGTCGTCCCAGATCCGGGCCATCAGGGTCGTGGCAAACCAGGCCGGCCGGCCCCAGCTTGGCCGCTCGGTAACGCCAGGCAGGGCCAGGGCGGCGCGACGGACGTCCCCTTCGGTGGCCATGGCCCACTGTGGCACCCCGCGCGGCGCCGGGGCAAGGGCGGCTAGTCCTGCCCGGTGTCGGCCTTCGAGAGGGTTCCGGTGATCCGCTCGCCGGGAATGCGGGCGGTACGCCAGGTGTCCAGGGCGATCACCGCCCCCAGCACCACAAACGAGATGGCCAGCGAGGCAAATGCGTCGGTGGTCCAGTGGTAGCCCAGGTAGAGGCGGCTGACCGCCGCGAAGTAGATCCCGACGGCGGCGATCACAAAGCCCACGACGGCGGTTTTGGGGCTCCGGCGCCTGGAGCTGATGAGGAACGCAGTGACCAGCAGGAAGTCGCAGGCTCCGAGGACATGTCCGGAAGGGAAGGAGAACGTCGTGTCGACCCCGAAGAGCATCAGATCCACCGGCGGGCGCTGCCGGCCCACGGTCCGTCCGACAATCTGGGCCAGGATCACGCCGGTCAGCATGGCCCCCGCGAGCAGCATCGGCCGCCAGGCATGCTTGGCTAGCAGTCCCCAGGCCACAGTCACGACCAGGACGATGATTGGCAGGGCGACCGGCCCGAAGACGACCGCGAGGACGATCATGATTGTGGTGAGCGGCTCTGACCGGAGCGTCAGGAGCCAGGAGCGCACGGGTTCGTCGAGCGAGCTGGGTCCGCCCTTCTGCAGCACGCTCACCAAAAGCACCACGAACAGCACGGCGCCGACGATCATGAGGGCCACGGCGGTCCGGTAGAGATTCCTCCGTGCCGTCTCGCTCATGAAGCGTTCCTCCACAACGAACTTGTCATGGAACGTCTGCCACCGGCCCGGCGACTTCCCCGTCTGTTCCTCAATCATGTGCCGTTTCCGCCTCCGCCATGTGTTCCGCCGTGTGTATGGACATTCCCGCTGAACATTATCCCGCTTCCGCGGATTGCGCGGGCAACGGGCTGAGGAACCTGCTCCCAGTAGCCTGAACGCATGGGCGTTATGAATGAACTGATCAATCCGGCCGTCGTCGGGTCGCTGCGGCAGACACTTGCCGCCGCGTCACCGGATGCGGGCTGGACGCACCTCGCCGCGGCCGCCGGGCAGCTGGACGGGCTGAGCCTGCGCGAACGGACCGACGTCGTCACCCTGGCGCTGCTGGCGGACCTTCCCCGGGACTATCCGGCGGCGGCCGCCACCTTCCGCCGCGCCCTGGAACATGCGGAGTTCACCGGGTGGATGATCTGGCCCGCCACCGAGGCCGCAGTCACCCGCGCCCTCGGTTCCGGGACTCCGGGCGACTTCGAGGACGGCCTTCGGCTGCTCGCCGAGCTGACGCCGCGGCTGACCGCGGAGTTCGCGGTCCGGAGGCTCCTCGCGGCCGACCTGGACCGGGCGCTGGCCGTGATCCAGGAGTGGACCTCGCACGCCGACTGGCACGTCCGCCGGCTCGCCAGCGAGGGGACCCGGCCCTACCTGCCGTGGGCGGTCCGCGTTCCTGAAATCTCCGCCCGGCCCGCGGCCACCCTGCCGATCCTTGACGCCCTGTACCGGGATCCGCAGGAGGACGTCCGGCGTTCGGTCGCCAACCACCTCAATGACCTGGCCCGCCATGCTCCGGATCAGGTGGTGGCCACCGCGGCCGCCTGGCTGGGAACGCCGGACGCCAACACGCCGCGTGTGGTCCGGCACGGCCTCCGTACGCTGCTCAAGAATGCCCATCCCGGCGCTCTTGCCCTGCTGGGGTTCCCACCGGCGTCGCTCGCGGTCACCGCCGCCCGGCTGGACCGCACCGCCGTCGCACTGCCGGGTGAGCTTGGTTTTGAGTTTGAGGTCACCAACACCGGGCCCGCGGAGGCGCGGCTGGCGCTGGACTACGTGGTGCATTACCGCAAGGCCAACGGCACCCTCGCGGAGAAGGTCTTCAAGCTCGCAACACCGGTCCTCGGCCCCGGCGAGTCCAGGACCTTCTCGAAGCGCCATGCGTTCCGCCAGATGACCACCCGGGTCCACCACACCGGGAACCACGTGCTGGAACTGCAGATCAACGGGGTCCGCTACCCGGCGGGAAACTTCACGGTCCTGGCCTAGGAACGCTCCCCGTGACCAGGCTCACGGGCCCGTCTGGACCGCTATGGATCTGCAGGTCAACCGGCCGGCCGCGACCGGCGGGCTTTTATTCGCCGCCCCGGCCCGGTCCGGACAGTAAGCAGTAACTTGACCTGTCAATAAATATGACGTTATGGTTCCTGAATCCATTGGGGCCGACTAGAAGTACTCCAAGAAAGACAGAGCAATGACCACCATCACCGAGTGCATTGAGATCCAGGTCGACGACAGGCACGTCCTCGACGAACGACTCAACGACGCCGTCCGCGGGCTGCAGCAGCTCGCCATGACCACGGGAACGCACGGCATCCTGCTCACGCGGCACAAGCCCGGGCACTACACCGCGGCACTCTCCGACCAGGTGCCCTTCGGCATGACCCAGGAACTCGTTCACTGAGCCACCGCTGACCCGGAGGCCGGAAGCCGGCCACAAAAAGCCAGGTCCCGGGCGGCAGCGCGTCGACTCGCCGCCCGGGGCCGTTATGGCGGTTGAGGGGCCTGTCACCAGTCGTGGT
>JBKKDK010000359.1:0-3105 GCA_046708245.1 Arthrobacter sp. | reverse complement strand
AACGACTTCTTCACGGTGCTCTACACCGGCGAAGGCGGACTCGTGGCCCACGAATGCATCCTTGACCTGCGCGAACTCACGGCCAAGACCGGCGTCACCGCGGAGGACGTGGCCAAGCGCCTGATCGACTACGGCTTCCACGCCCCCACCCTGGCGTTCCCGGTGGCCGGCACCCTGATGGTGGAGCCCACCGAATCCGAGGACCTCGGCGAGATCGACCGTTTCATCACCGCCATGGTCTCCATCCGCGCCGAAATCGACCAGGTGGCGAACGGCGACTTCACTGTCGAGCACAGCCCGCTGCGCAACTCCCCGCACACCGCCGCCGCCGTCATCAGCACCGACTGGGAACGCGAATACCCGCGCGAGCAGGCAGTCTTCCCGGTCCACACGCTGCGCCAGGACAAGTACTTCCCGCCGGTTGGCCGGATCGACGGCGCTGCCGGTGACCGCAACCTGATCTGCTCCTGCCCTCCCCTCGAAGCATTCGAAGAAGACCCAGCAGTCCACTCCGACGACTCCGCCAACTCCGCGAACTAAGGACAGCGAACGATGACTGAGAACTACACGGCCCTTTACGAAGAGCACAAGAAGCTCGGCGCCTCCTTCACGGACTTCGGCGGCTGGCAGATGCCGCTCAAGTACAGCTCCGAACTGGCCGAGCACCACGCCGTCCGCAAGTCCGCTGGCCTGTTCGACCTCTCCCACATGGGCGAAGTCTGGGTCACCGGCCCGGAAGCGGCAGCCTTCCTGGACTACGCCCTCGTCGGCAAGATCTCCGCGATGGCGATCGGCAAGGCCAAGTACTCGCTGATCTGCAACGAGGACGGCGGCATCATCGACGACCTCATCACCTACCGCCGCCCGGCAGCTGCCGACGGAACTGACCGGTTCCTGGTGGTCCCCAACGCCGGCAACGCCAAGGTTGTGGCCGCGGCCCTTGCCGAGCGGGCTGGCGGGTTCAACGTCACCGTTGAGGACGCCTCCGCGGTGACCTCGCTGATCGCCGTGCAGGGGCCCAAGGCCGAGGAGATCCTGCTGCGCCTGGTCCCCGCCGCGCAGCACGAGCTGGTCACCGGCCTGAAGTACTACGCCGCCGTGGAGGTCCCCTTCATGTTCGGCGGCGCCGGCCAGGACCTCCTGCTGGCCCGCACTGGCTACACCGGAGAGGACGGTTTCGAGATCTTCGTCGCGAACGACGACGCCGCCGCCCTCTGGCAGGCGCTGGTCGCCATCGCCGAAGACGGCGAGCTGACCCCCGCCGGGCTCGCCTCCCGTGATTCGCTCCGCCTCGAGGCCGGCATGCCGCTCTACGGCAACGAACTCTCGCTCGAAGGCGATCCCTTCGCTGCGGGCCTCGGCCCCGTCGTCGCGCTCTCCAAGGAAGGCGACTTCGTCGGCAAGGCCGCCCTGGCCGCCAAGAAGGAAGCCGGCGCCGGCACCACCGCGGGCCGCAAGCTGGTTGGCCTCAAGGGCCTCGGACGCCGGGCCGGCCGCGGCCACTACCCGGTGCTCAAGGACGGCGCCGTGGTTGGCGAAGTCACCTCGGGCCAGCCCAGCCCGAGCCTCGGCTACCCGGTGGCGATGGCCTATGTCGACGTCGAGTTCACCGAGCCCGGCACCGCGCTGGACATCGACCTGCGGGGCAAGGCGGAGCCGTTCGAAGTTGTCGCACTGCCTTTCTACAAGCGCCAAAAGTAGCCCTGCGGGTGCCGTTGGGGGCCGGTATCCTCTGCGTGCTCGCTCGTTTGGCCCGCCGTCCCCCTAACCTCGCAAGCTCGGTCAGGGAACCCGGACGGCGGCCACTCGCTTAGACGCACGCTGCCGGATACCGGACCCCAACGGCACCTCCACCTGAAATAGCGCCTTCGAAAGCCAAAGGTGCTGGGGAATTCATTCTGGAGAACCGTTGGCCCCAAAAACTGAACTGAATAGCGGCGGGTGAGGGGATTCCGGAAGCGTGCGTCTAAGGGAGCGTCGCGTCCGCCCAGCGGGCGCCTTCGCGACCGAGCACGCGGAGGAATTGCCTCATCCGCCACCCGACCCGAGCACGGTTGGTTCCCAACCCAGCCACAATTGATTCAGCCCACGACTTTTCAAAACGTAAAGGAAAAACACATGGCAAGAGTTGCCCCTGAACTGCAGTACTCCGACGAGCACGAGTGGGTTGCACGGGATTCCGGCAACGCCGGATCGAATATTGTGTCCATTGGCATCTCCGCCGTGGCCACGGACGCCCTCGGCGACATCGTCTACGTGGACCTGCCCGAGGTCGGCGCAACGGTGACCGCGGGGGAAACCTGCGGCGAGGTCGAGTCGACCAAGTCCGTCTCGGACCTGTACGCCCCCGTCACCGGCGAGGTCACGGAAATCAACCCGGCCGTCGTCGACGACCCCGCGCTGATCAACAGCGACCCCTACGGCGCCGGCTGGCTCTTCAAGGTCGCTGCCGAGTCCGACGGGCCGCTGCTCTCGGCGCAGGAATACGCGTCCAAGAACGGCGGCGACCTGTGAGCGCGGCCCACGCCGGCACGGGGACAGCCGTGTTTGAGCAGGTAGTCGCCCCGAGCCTGGACGCCGAGCTGTCCACACTGGACCCGGAGATCGCCGCGAAGATCGACGCCGAGCTGACCCGCCAGCGGGACGGCCTGGAGATGATCGCCTCGGAGAACCACACGGCCAGGGCGGTCATGCAGGCGCAGGGTTCGGTGCTGACCAACAAGTACGCCGAGGGCTACCCGGGCAAGCGCTACTACGGCGGCTGCGAGCACGTGGACGTCGTCGAGCAGCTCGCGATCGACCGCGTCAAGGCCCTGTTCGGCGCCGAGTACGCCAACGTCCAGCCGCACTCCGGCGCGCAGGCCAACGCTTCGGTCATGCACGCCCTGATCCGTCCGGGCGACACCATCATGGGCCTGAACCTGGCGCACGGCGGGCACCTCACGCACGGCATGAAGATCAACTTCTCCGGCCGGCTGTACATCGTGGTCCCGTACCAGGTCCGCGAAGAGGACCACCGGATCGACATGGCCGAGGTGGAGCGCCTGGCCCAGGAGCACAAGCCGCAACTTATCGTTGCCGGCTGGTCCGCCTACGCCCGGCAGC
>JBKKDK010000358.1:0-3014 GCA_046708245.1 Arthrobacter sp. | reverse complement strand
CTGAAGAGCTCGCTCTTCGGTTCGTTGGTCTTGACCTTCTGCCAGCCGAACCACAGCAGCAGGGCGAAGAACGGGATGGTGGCCAGGGTCCACAGGCCCAGGTGGAACACCTCGCCGGTCTTGCTGGTCATCGTGTCAAAGCCGATCAGGACCGTAATGGCCAGCAGCGCGACGAGGCCGGCCCAGCTGGTCCACGGCGAACCCGGCATGGGAAGGCTGGAGACCTTGCCCTTCTGGTGCCGCAGCGCGATCTGGCTGGCGAAGATGGCACCCCAGGTGAAGATGACGCCGATGGACGCGGTGTTCAGCGCGAGGTCGAAGGCGTGCGAGCCGCCCAGCCAGATGTTGAGCATGATGCCCACGAGATAGAACGCGGCGATGGCGAGGATCGCCATGTACGGCACGTGGCGCGAGGACATCTTGGTCAGCCACTGCGGCGCGTGGCCGTTGTTGGCCATGGTGCGGAAGACGCGGCCGATCGAGTACAGGCCGGAGTTGCAGGAGGACAGCGCGGCGGTGATGACGATCATGTTCATAACGTCGCCCACCCAGCCGAGGCCCATCTGGCCGAACACGGTGACGAAGGGCGAGACGCCGGCCTTGTACTGGTCGGACGGCAGCAGCATCGCCAGCAGCAGGACGGAACCGACATAGAACACCACGATGCGCAGGACGACGGCGCGGATTGCCTTGGGCACTTCACGCTTGGCGTCCTGCATTTCGCCGGCGGTGATGCCAACGAGTTCGATGCCGTTGTAGGCGAAGATGACGGCGTTCAGGACGAGCACCATCACGAGGGCGCCCTTGGGGAACATGCCGCCGTCGTCGTGGAACAGGTTCGCCACGGAGGCGTTGCCGTCGCCCACCTGGGCGTTGGTCACCACCATGAAGGTGCCGACGGCCAGGAAGATCACGATGGCGCCGACCTTGAGGCAGGAGGCCCAGAATTCGAATTCGCCGAACGCCCTGACGCTCAGCAGGTTCACGGCGACCAGCAGCGCGAGCGCGGCGATGGCGGCCGCTTCGACCGGCACGTTGGGGAAGAAGAACTGGAAGTACAGGCCGATCGCGATCAGTTCCGCGATCCCGGTCATGCCCCAGTTGATGAAGTACATCCAGCCGGAGATGAACGCGCCCTTCTTGCCGAACATCTCGCCCGCATAGCTGACGAAGGAGCCGGAGGTCTGGCGGTACATGATGAGCTCGCCCAGGGCACGCATCAGCAGGTAGGCGATGACGCCGGCGATGGCGTAGGAGAAGATCAGCGCCGGGCCGGTGGACGCCAGGCGTCCGCCGGCTCCCATGAAGAGGCCGACGCCGATCGCGCCGCCCATCGAAATCATGGTTACGTGGCGGCCACTGAGGGTCTTTTTGTAGCCCTCGGCGCTGAGGGTCGAGTCGACGGCGGATTCCGCCGGCGCGCTCTTAAGTTCTGTGGGGGTAATTGATGGCACAACGGTTCCTTGTTAGGTCGGAGTATGGCCGGGACGGGACCGGGATTCGGTTACACGACGTTGGGATTCTGCCCCGCAGGACAGCAACAGGTACCGAACCTCACAAAGGTTCAGGCTTCGCGCGGCTTATCCATCGTACTGGAATTTCCGGCCTGACCGTGACGCGGGCAACACCGCAAGGGGGATAACGCTAATAATTGCTAGCTCATCCGCGATATCGCAGAATTTTGTTCGATTCTGGCCGCGTAAAGGCCGGAGATTCCGTCGGTCACGCCAGCGCGCCGTCCCGCATCGCGTAGCGGAGCCAGTTCCCGGCGCCGCGCCCTGCGCGGTTTTCAGCGGCGCGGTTTTCAGCGGCGCGGGCGCTGAACCATTCGCCCAGCGCCCGGTCATGGCTGACCATGACCAGCGTCCCGGCGAAGTCCGACAACGCCGCTTCCAGCTGTTCCACCAGGACCGGTGCCAGATGGTTGGTGGGCTCGTCCACCAGCATCGTCCCGAACCCGCCCAGCAGGAGCCGGGCCAGGGCCAGCCTGCGTTGCTGCCCCGCGGAGAGGCTTCCCACCGGGACGTGGAATTCGCTGGTGCGGAAGAGCCCCAGGCGCAGCAGCGCCTCGGCGTGCTCATCGATATTGCCGCCAAGTCCGGCGGCAAACGCGGGCAAAAGGCGCAGCCCCGGGCGCTGCGGGGGCTCCAGCTCCTGCTGCAGGTAACCGATCCGGCCGTGCCTCACCACGGTGCCCGCGGCCGGTTCCAGGGTGCCCGCGAGGACGGAGAGCAGCGTGGACTTGCCTGCCCCGTTGGGACCGGTGATGAGGATCTTCTGGCCCGCCTCCACCCGGATGTCCGTTGCTTCCAGCCGGCCGGGCACGGCCACGCCCTGCGCTTCGAGCGCGGGTCCTGCCGCAACGTCAGCCCGCAGGTCCGTTGCCAGCCGCAGGGGCACCGGCGGCCGGTCGATGGGGTTGGCCTCCAGCCTGCGCAGACGCTCCTGGGCGTTGCGGACCTTGCTGCTGGCGGCCTTCTGCCATGTGCCGGCCTTGAAGTCGAACCCCATCTTGTCGCCGTCGCGCTGGCGGGCGTAGCCCATCTTCCCCGCGACCGTGTCCGCCTGGAGCCGTTCGGCAGCCATCGCGTCCAGCCAGCCGTGGTACTGCTGTGCCCAGCGCTGGCGTTCGGCAGCCTTCTCCCGCAGGTACCCTTCGTAGCCGTTGCCGTACCGGTTCACCGTGCGGCGTTCGGCGTCGACCTCGATCACGGTTGCGGCCACCTTCCGCAGCAGCACACGGTCGTGGGAGACCACCACCACGGTTCCGCGGTGCGCCGCCAGCCGCGCCTCCAGCCAGGCCGTGCCGCTGGCGTCGAGGTGGTTGGTGGGTTCGTCCAGGAGGAGGATGTCCGCGGGATCGGCCAGCACGCAGGCCAGGGCCACACGTTCCTGTTCCCCGCCGGAGAGCGAGGCCAAGGTCCGCTTCCGGTCCAGCCCGCCCAGGCCAAGCCGGTCCAGCGCCGCCTCCACCCGGGATTCCGCGGCGTAGCCTTCCCGGAGCTGGTACTGGG
>JBKKDK010000357.1:0-8157 GCA_046708245.1 Arthrobacter sp. | reverse complement strand
GCTGACCCGGCAGGGTGGAATAGCCCAGCACGCGGCCCAGCGGGTCCACGATGCTTGCCGCCCCGTTGGTCATGGACGCAGCCGCGTTGGCAAAGGCATAGAGGTCGCCCAGGCGCACCCCGGAGATTGAGTCCGCGGCTGCCCCCACCACTGATGCTCGGGCCAACGCCACCAGCCGCGTCCAGTCGGCAGTGTCCGGTGCCACGAGTATGGCGAGGTTGTGCCGGACGGCCGAGGTCCGCAGCGCCTCCAAAGTTGCGCCGTGGGCTTTGACGACGACGGCGGCAGCGTTGCTGTTGGATCCGCGGTGCAAGAGCTGGTCGAAATCGACCGAGCCGTGGGTTAACCCCACCGCCAGGATGATGCGGTCGTCCTGGCTGGTCCACGCATCAAGCGGGTCATACATCAGCACGTCGGAGACGGCGTGGCCCAGATTTTCGGGTGTGGCGTTGACGTGCACTAGATCGGCCTGCATGAGCTGGAGACAGTCGGAGAGCCGCACTACCGACGTCTGGAGCCCGGATGCAGCGAAAAGCTCTTTGTCCATGGATGGAAGATACCACAAGCAATTTTGAACATTTTGTGAAAATCAACATATAGACGCGGTGAGATCCGCGTCACTATTGAGGAGGTGAAGTCAGGGGCATAGGCCCAATGGAAAAGCAAAAGGATGCAATATGAAGCTCAAGGACATCACGGCTCTGGCCTCGATTCAGGGACCGACCCGGTCGGCGGCAGAACGCTTGGACAGGCGTTGCTACAGCGTCGGCGACATGCGGAAGATGGCGGCCAAACGCTTGCCCAAGAGCATCTTCGACTACATCGAGGGCGGCGGAGAGGATGAGGCTTCAATGCGGCGGAACACCGCTTCCTTCGGCGACTGGTCGTTCATTCCGAAGTGGGGTTCGGTGGAAAACCTGGATCTCAGTTCGACGCTCTTGGGCGGTCCCGTGTCCATGCCGTTAACGCTTTCACCCACGGGTGGCACCAGGCTCTTCCACCCCGGGGGTGAGATCGCCGCAGGCCGTGCCGCACTTGCCGCTGGCGTCCCCTACGGCCTGGCCCACTTGAGCACCACACCCATGGAACACCTCAGTGCCGCTACTCCGGGCCTGCGTCGCTGGTTCAACCTGGAGCCCACTAATGACAAGGTCATGCTCCAGGCAGTCCTGGACCGCGTCGCGGAAGCCGGGTACGAGGCCCTGATAGTCAACCTCGATTGCCGCGACATTGGGCACCGGGAACGCGATTACCACAACGGTTTCACGGCGCCGCCGTCCATCAAACCAAAGACCGTCGTCGAGGGTGCACTTCACCCCCGCTGGGCGCTTGGCTTCCTTGCCAACGACGCCATTGCCTTCCCCAACCTCGACGCGCAGGTCCCCGATGGCCCGTTGTCCAGCACGCCGGACATGTGGCGGACCCTGCTGGCCGGCGCCTACGAGCCCACCGACTGGAGCGATCTTGAAGAAATCCGGACACGCTGGCACGGCCCCATCATCCTGAAGGGTTGCGTGAACCCAAAGGACGCCGCCATCGCGGCAGGCATGGGCTTCGACGCCATCCAGGTCAGCAACCACGGCGGCCGCCAGCTCGATCACATGGCATCGCCCATGGACGTCCTGCCTGAGATGGTCGACATCACCGCCGGACGCATGGAAATCATTGTCGACGGCGGCATCCGTCGCGGTTCCGACGTCATCAAAGCCTTGGCTCTAGGAGCAGATGCCTGCTCCATCGGCCGGCCCTACCTCTACGGCCTCGCCGCCGCCGGCGAGGCCGGCGTGGCCCATGTCCTGAAGATGTTCTCTCAGGAAATGACTCGCACAATGGCCCTGCTGGGGGTCACGACCATCGAGGAACTGCGCACCGAAGGCCGGGACTTGATCCGGCATCGCAATGAAGCGTTCAACCGCGCTGATACCCACGTAATCCCGGAGGCCCACTTGGGCTTTGTAGAAATGAGGACCCCCTGATGAACATCTTTCCATTAGCCCGGCGCGCGCGATTCGCGTTGCCGGCAGTCGCTGCCACTGCGACCCTACTTTTATCGACGACGGCATGCAGCCCCGCCGGCAGCGAACCGGTGTCGAACCCGTCCACGGACACCAGCGTGCCACGGTTGGAAGTAAACCAAGCCGCTGCCGGCCTTCTTCCCGAATCCATCAAAGCTTCCAAGGTGCTGCGGGTCGCCATACCCACCAATGAACCACCGACGCAGTTCTATCGCGAAGGCACCCAGGAAATGACCGGGACCAACCCCGACATTGCCCGCCTCATCGGTGAGGCATTGGGTGTCAAGATCGAAATCCAGGTTGCGAACTTCGACTCCATCATTCCGGGCCTCGCGGCAAACCGTTATGACATGACCGTTTCATCCATGACGCCCACCGACAAACGCATGGAGGTCCTGGACTTCGTGGACTACATGCAGATCGGCGGCGGCGTTGCCGTGCCCAAGGGCAACCCGGCGGGTATCAAAGACCAGCACGCACTGTGCGGCAAGAAGGTTGGACTGCTGACCGGCTCCTACCAGCTCACGGTCGACGTCCCGAAATTTGACCAGGCCTGCACTGACGCCGGCAAAGAAACGATCCAGCGCAGCGAGTTCCAGGACACGCGGCAGGCAATCTCCGCCCTCACCAGCGGACGCTTGGACGTCGTACTGGCGGATGCGCCCATCCTGAACTTCGCCGCCGCGCAAAATCAGCAGATCGAGATCGCCTCGGAGTATGACGTCACGCCTGTCGGGGTTGGCATGCCCAAGGACTCTGGCCTGGTCAAGTCCGTCTCCGCAGCGCTGGACACCGTGATCAAGAGCGACTCCTACCGAAAGGTGCTCGGAAAGTACGGCCTTGAATCCAGCGCCATCCCCGAGGCCCTCGTTAACGTCGTCCCATAGAAGGTGGACACCATGCAGCAACAATCAGTAGCCCCCACGGGGCACATGGCGGCGCCGGGTGATTCGATACCGGTAGTACCGCTCCGGCACCCCGTGCGCAACATCATCGCCGTCGTTCTCGTGTTCATCGCGTTCAGCGCGGCCTGGGACGTGGCCGCTAACCAGCGCTACCACTGGGACGTCGTTTTCTCCTATCTGTTCTCACCACCGATCATCTCCGGAGCGGGGCTCACCCTCGTTCTGACCGTGGTGTCGATGACGGTCGGGATTTCCCTGGGCACCGTTCTGGCCATCATGCGCCTTTCAACCAATCCCATCCTGAACACCCTCAGCCGTGCCTACATCTGGTTCTTCCGGGGCACCCCCCTGCTGGTGCAGTTGATCTTTTGGTATAACATTGCCGCCCTGTATCCTGTGATCGCCTTCGGGCTTCCGTTCGGTGGGCCGTCCATAGTCCTTGGTTCGGCCAACGTCCTGATCTCGCCACTGGGCGCGGCACTGCTCGGTCTGTCGCTCAATGAGGCCGCCTACATGGCCGAGATCATCCGCAGCGGTATCAGTTCCGTGGACAAGGGCCAGCACGACGCCGGTCGCGCTCTGGGAATGAGCAGCGGCAAGCTCATGAACCGGGTGATTCTGCCCCAAGCCATGCGAGTGGTCCTCCCGCCGACAGGGAACCAGGTCATTTCGATGCTGAAGGGCACCTCGTTGGTCAGCGTGCTGGCCATCTCGGACCTGCTGTATTCAGCACAGATCATCTACGCAAACAACTACCAGACCATTCCGCTGCTGATTGTGGCCAGCCTCTGGTACCTGCTTATGACAACCATCCTGAGCTTCTTCCAAAACAAGCTCGAACGGCGCTATGGGCGCGGCTTTGAAGTCTCCAAGCGACGCATTCGCCGGCCCACGACAAGGACAGCACAATGACTACCGCAATGGTCGAGGCCCGAGGGGTCCGCAAGAGCTTCGGCTCCACCGAAATTCTCAAGGGCGTTGACCTGAGGATCGAACGAGGATCAGTGACGTGCCTGATCGGCCCCTCCGGCTCCGGGAAAACCACCTTCCTGCGGTGCATCAACCACCTCGAAAAGATCGACGCGGGCCACCTGTACGTTGATGAGCACCTGGTGGGCTACTCCGAGCGCAATGGCCGCCTGTACGAGATGAAGGAAAGCCAGACTGCGCGCTCCCGGCTCACCGCCGGGATGGTGTTCCAGCGCTTCAACCTGTTCCCCCACATGACAGTGATGGAAAACGTAATCGAGGCGCCCGTCCACGTACTCGGCCGCCCTAAGAAGGACGTTATCGCGGAGGCTCAGGTATTGCTGGACCGCGTCGGCTTGGGCGACAGGGGGCATTCGTACCCGCAGGAGCTCTCGGGCGGACAACAGCAGCGGATCGCCATCGCCCGAGCCTTGGCCATGAAACCCAAGCTCATGCTCTTTGACGAGCCCACCTCGGCCCTGGATCCGGAACTTGTCGGAGAAGTCCTGGAGGTCATGAAGTCGCTGGCCGAAGCCGGGATGACCATGGTGGTTGTCACCCACGAGCTCGCCTTTGCCAAGCAGGTCGGGGACCAGGTGATTTTCATGGACCGCGGCGTCGTGGTCGAGAGCGGCCCGCCCTCCGAGGTCCTCGGCAACCCAAAGAACGAACGCACCAAGGCCTTTCTTTCCAAAGTCCTCTAACTACCAGCATCGACAGGCCGGCACCTTGCCGTCCTCCACAAAAGGAACATCCACCATGCTTCGACAGCGCGTTAGCACCAACCTCGCACCCATCCCGGCCGGCCCCTATTCCCAGGCGATCGCCGCTAACGGCTTCCTCTACACGGCAGGCCAGACACCGCACCACCCCGTCACCGACGAAACCGTGGGCACCACCATCGGGGAACAGACATTCCAGGCCATGAAAAACCTGGAGGCTGTCCTTTCAGCCCACGGACTCGACTTCTCACATGTAGTCAAGGCAACCGTCCACCTGCACCACCTTGGCCGTGACTTCGACGGCTTCAACGCCGTCTACAAGGAATTCGTCTCCGCCCCATTCCCGGCACGGACCACGGTGGGTTCCTTCCTAGGAGACTTCCTCGTCGAAATCGACGTCGTTGCGGTCATCCCCAGGACTAGCTGACACAGAGCAGTGGATCATCCAGTGGGGCGCTCCGATGCGAAATGCAATCTAATTTCAGTAACTAAAAATCGATTGGACAACTCTCGATGCCCCTGACGGTCTTCCACTCAGGCACAACTTCAGCAACACCTGCGGGCACCATCTCCTGCGTTGCAATCCGAGAGGGGCGCATCGTCGCACTTGGCGCTGGTGCCGAGGCGCTTGCCCCGATGGCCGATCAATTAATCGACCTCCGCGGCGGCTATCTTGGACCTGCCTTCGGGGACGGCCATGCCCATCCGCTGTTCGGCGGCCTCGAGGACGACGGCCCACAAGTACGTTCATGTCGGAGCATCCCTGAAATTCTCACATGCGTGCGTGACTGGGCAGCTTCCCATCCGGACGCCGAATGGATTATCGGTGCCAGCTACAACTCAACACTGACAGACGATGGTCTGTTCGACGCTCGCTGGCTCGACGAAGCCGTCCCGGACCGCCCCGTCGTACTGCGGGCCATGGACTACCACACTGCCTGGGTGAACTCGGCCGCTTTGGCCATCTCCGGAATCACCCCAGACACGCCCGAACCAGCGCTCGGTCGAGTCGTTCGCCGCGCGGACGGCTCTCCCTTGGGCACACTGCAGGAACCGGGTGCCGTCGACCTGGTTTTTAACCACGCACCAAAACCTACCGACGCTGCCCGAGCTGAGGCGTTGGCCCGTGCCACTACTCGGTTTGCTGGGGCGGGAGTGACTTGGGTGCAGGATGCCTGGGTCGAGCCGGAGGACTTGGCCCCTTATCTGTTGGCTCTCACGCAGCACCAATTATCGACCAGGCTCAATCTCGCCTTCCGTGCTGCACCAGAAAGATGGAGGGTGCAGTTGGCTGGTTTCAACGCAGCCCGTGATCGTGTGCAAACGCTGAACTCCGCGATGCTTGAAGCCCGCACGGTCAAGTTCTTTGTGGACGGCGTCATCGAATCCGGTACGGCCGCCATGCTGGAACCCTATTGCGACAGCCCCGACAACGGACTTGCCAATTGGGATATCTCGGAACTGGCCGCCGCAGCCATTGAAGTGGACAGGCTCGGCTTCCAACTGCATCTGCACGCCATCGGCGACAGGGCAGTCAGAATGGCCCTTGACGCTGTAGAGGCCGTCGTCGCAAACAATGGACCGTCCGACCGCAGACCGGTGATCGCCCACCTGCAGGTGGTCAGTCCTGAGGATCTTGACCGTTTCCTGGGGCTCGGCGTGATTGCCAATTTCGAACCGCTCTGGGCCCAGCCGAACACCCAGATGAAGCAGGTCACGGTGCCACGGATAGGTGAAATCCGAGCGGAGCAACTGTATCCCATCGGAACTCTGAGCAGGGCTGGGGTCACCGTTTCATTCGGTAGCGACTGGCCCATCACCCACCACCATCCCCTGAAAGGACTCTCCACCGCAATGACTAGGGCTAGCCCCGAGGGGTCGGCGCCCGGACCTTGGACGCCCTCGGAACGCATCGATGTGGCGGCAGCCTTGCGCGCCTACACAGAAGGGGTTGCCGTTCAGGCATTCGCCGAGCATGACCGTGGGACTCTCTCAGTCGGATTGGCCGCCGATCTTGTGTGGCTGAGCGCCGATCCCCGGCTTATGCCTGCGAAAGCAATTCCAGGTATCCATGTTGTGGGCACATGGTTGGACGGGCAGCGAACACACATCCGGCGTGCGCCTGGCGCCCACTCCATAGCGACGTGATGGGTTTATGTTTCTCACCATTGCCCGGCAGTAACTCGCACGGTGTAACGAGGCCGGAACACACCGGCAACCGGACTGCCCGGCTTCTGTTGACTCGGGGTCGAAGTCCCGAGGCGCCCCTCCGAAGAACGCGCCACGGGCTCACGATGATCCGGGTCTAACCAAGCACATTTGGAGTTGGTTATCAACGGATAGCGTCACGGCGTCCGTACGTGGGACTGAACCGCCGTCGCCGAAAGGCAGCAGTCCGACCTTTCCGCCTGAAAGCAGGTACTCGAGGTGGATAGACAAGTAGGAGGCCCCGGAAAAGCTAGTACTGGGGACTGTGTTGGCACTCCGGCCTTGCTGGTTCTATTTGCCTAGCTCCTTACCAGAACGAACGTTTAAGTACGGGGAACGTCATGCGTCTTAGGATCCCGGCTGTACTGGCAGGTCTCGCTCTCGCCGCTGCGCCGCTCATCGTGACCAGCACTCCTGCCCTCGCCCTTTCTCCGGGCGTTGCATTTTCCGCCAACGACCTTCCGACCTGGCAGACCAACGGCGTGGTTTGGACCCTGGCCCAGTCGAACGGTGTTGTTTATGCCGGCGGAACGTTTACCCAGATCCGGCCGCCCGGCTCAGCTGCCGGAAGCACGCAGTCGAGAAACGCCGTCAATTTTGCCGCCCTTGATGCGTATACCGGCAACCCGACGTCCTGCGCCTTGTCCGTTACCGGCGGCACCGGAACAACGGTGCGCGCCCTGGCCGTCAGCCCGGATGGCAGCCGGCTGTATTTAGGCGGCCACTTCGGCGCCATCAACGGCACCAATACGACCCGCATCGCTGCCGTCAGGCTCCCCGGCTGCACGGTGGACACAACCTTCCGGCCTGCCATCGTGTCGGGAATCGTCCGCACCATCGCGGCCACCAACTCCGCGGTCTACTTCGGCGGCGACTTCCAGTCCGTGGGGACCCAGGCCCGTAGCCGCTTCGCCGCAATGGACCGGAACGGTGCGCTCTTGCCGTGGGCGCCGGCGGTCGACGCCTCGGCCCGGGCACTGACTGTTCCCGCGGGCCGCAACGTCGCCGTCCTCGGCGGCGATTTTGCCACAGTCAATGGCGTGGCATCCCAATCGCTGGCCGTCGTGGACGCGACGAAAGGTGCGAACATAAAGGCCTACGGCAGCACCTTCATTCCCCGCACCTCGGCCACGAAATCCATTGTCAACGACGGGCAGAGTTTCTATATCGGCAACGAGGGCACCGGTGGCGGCGTCTTCGACGGCCGCGCGCGGTTCAGCCTCGACACGTTCAACCAGATCTGGCGGGACACCTGCCTCGGCGCGACCCAGGCGGTGGACGTCTACAAGGCCGTCCTCTACGCCGCGCACCACGAGCACGACTGCTCCACCATGAACC
>JBKKDK010000356.1:0-9862 GCA_046708245.1 Arthrobacter sp. | reverse complement strand
AGTGGAAGCCGAGCAGCCTGCCCCCGGGGTCCACGGCAAGGAGGAAGCCTGCGGGGTCGAACCACGGCTCTTCCATCCGGGCGTCGAGGTCCGCGCGCGTCATGTTTCCCTGTTCCGGGTGGTGTGCGAAGGCTGCCCTGTTGGCCGCCAGCCAGGCCTCCTCGTCCTGGCCCGGCATGAAGGCCCGGAGTGTGGCGCCGCTTGGCAAGCGGCCGTCGGGCAAGCCGGCGCCCGGCAAACCGCCGTCGGGCACGACACTGTCGGGCAGCTGCGCTGCCGATGTGGCGAGCCGCATCTTCCAGAGCTCGCGCACGGGACGGTAGCCGTAGCGTGCCGCCAGCTCCGCCGCGGCTGCATGGTTGCCGTGGGACCAGGCCCTGAGCCCGGCAAAGCCCCGGGTCGCCCGGAGTTCCGCGACGAGCCGGTCCGCAACCCCTTGGTTGCGGTAGCTCGGGTGGACGGCGACTTCCAGCACGCCGGTGCCGTCCGGCTCCCCGACCACGACGGCGACTCCTGCCAGGTCCTGGCCGGTGGCCGGATCGGACTTTTCCTCGGGGCTGTACAGGGCGAGCGTCAGCACGGTGTGAGTACGTGCGGTCGCGTCGACGCCGGCCGCACGGAGCGTCACGAGCGTTTGTTCGGACAGCGGCGGATTGCCGTCGGATTCCTCCGCGGCGGCCACGAGGGCGCGGACGTCTTTCAGGAGCTGCTCTTCCGCAGCCCCCTTGGCGACGAGGACGGGCCAGTTTTCCGGATGTGCGGTGCTCATGGTGCAAGGCTATACGCTGGCGTCCCCGGGGCGCCGATTTGGCGCTGCCGGGACCGTTCCGTATAGTCGTTAACTCATCCGGCGGTTGGGTTTCCGATTGAGCCGGATGTGAGGGGGATCCACCACTGGGGTGGCCTCGATACGTTCGACCCGTATGTCCTCCACGTAAAAAGAAAAGCCCCGGACTCCTGAGTCCGGGGCTTTTCTGTGTCTGTTGGGGCGGTGTCTGTGGTGCTGCGACTGCCGTGCGGTCCGCCGGTGGCTAGGCCTCGGTCAGTTCCTCTTCGGGGTGGCGGACCAGGGTCAGGCGGTAGCCGACGTTGCGCACAGTGCTGATGAGGTTCTCGTGGTCGGCGCCGAGCTTGGCCCGCAAGCGCCGGACGTGGACGTCCACCGTGCGGGTGCCGCCGTAGTAGTCGTAGCCCCAAACTTCGGTCAGCAGCTGCTGCCGCGTGAAGACGCGGCCGGGGTGCTGGGCGAGGTACTTGAGCAGCTCGAATTCCTTGAAGGTCAGGTTGAGTGCCGCGCCGTTGACGCGGGCGGTGTAGCTGGCCTCATCGATGACGACGCCGGCGGCCCGGATCTCGGTCGGGGCATCGTCCTGGTCCGGCACGGCGCGGGCGACCCCGAGCCGGATGCGGGCTTCCACCTCGGCCGGTCCGGCGGACTCGAGCAGGATGTCGTCCACCGCCCAGGCGGAGGAGACGGCGGCCATGCCGCCCTCCGTCAGGATCAGCATCAACGGCGCGCTCAGGCCCGTGGCCTTGAGCAACTGGGTAAGGGAGCGGGCGCCCACGAGATCCTTGCGGGCGTCCAGCAGGACGATGTCGCAGGGGTCGGTATCGAGCAGGGCGGTGGGTTCCGCGGGCAGGATGTGCACGCGGTGGTTCAGCAGTTCCAACGCAGGCAGGACGTCCACCGATGAGCGGGTGCTGTTCGTCAAGAGCAGGATGTGCGACATGATTCCTCCAAGGGGTGTCCGCGCATCATTGGGCGTCTGTAGCTGAGTCTGAGTATACCCAAGCGACCCTTTCCCGACATGCTCCCGTTGCCCGGGGCGGGTTCTTTTGCGACATAAAACGTTCACATAAGGCAGGATTGAGCCGTCAGGGCCCGCAGTCCTGAAGAAGGCGATCAGGTCCAAGTGGGGTCCGCAGTGAGCGAAGGTACAGGTTGATGGCGGGTATGCAGTGAACGCGTGGAGCATAGGAATGATCGGCCTGGCCGGTCTCGCCGCTGTCATTGCAGGCGCCTTCTCGTCGCCGGAAGCCCTGCTTGCCGCGGCATGCGTCACGGCCCTGGGCGTCGGGATCGGCTGGCCGCATTTCCTCGGGATCCCCGCGAAGAAGACCCTGGCCGCCCTGATCGGGCTGCCTGGTGTGGGCTCCGCCATCGCGGCCACGTACCTTCCCGCGCCGGGTTTCCTGGACTGGACCCCGTCCTTTATCGCCGCGGGCGTGATGGCCATCTTCGTCATGCAACTGGTCCGGGGCACCGGCCAGGCCCAGCGGCTGGAGTCGACGCTCGGGTCCTGTGCGGGTGTGATGCTGTCCTGCCTCGGAGCCGGGTGGATCGCCGCCTCCCGCTTCAACGGGGTCCGGGAGATGGTGCTGGTCGCGGGCGTCAGCGCCGCGATTGCCCTTCTGGCGGGCCTGATCCGCTGGCCTGACCGTGTGGTCGCACCGTTGGGTATTATCGGTGCCGGACTGGCTGGCCCGCTCGCCGGGCTGGTTTTTTCCGACATCGCCGTATTGCCGGCGGCGCTCGTAGGCGTCGTCGTGGGGTCCGTGCTGGTGAGTTTCCGACGGCTCGTGGTCCTCCGCGGCGAATCACTGAACTTTCCGGCGGCCCTGGGAATGGGCCTGGCCCCGGTCTCGGCCGTCGGTTCGTTGGCTTACTTCATAGACAAACTCCTCATCTACTAACGCGTTAGGATGGCACCATGTCCGTACTTGCATTTGAGATCTTCTTCCTTGTTCTGCTTGGCATCGCCAGCCTTTCCATGGCCTGGTTCGCCGGCTTTGTGGTGTACCGCCTCTTCAAGGGCCAGAAGTAGACAGCCAGAAGCTGATACCTGTCCAGAACACGTAGTTTCCAGAGGTAGTTGCTGTGCCGATTGAAATACCTACAGATCTGACACCCGAAATCGTTCCGCTGTCCTGGCTCATTGGTGAGTGGGAAGGCCGCGGCCGCCTCGGCGCCGGCGATGAGGATTCCGAGCACTTTGTGCAACACGTCTCCTTCATCCACAACGGCCTGCCGTACCTGCAGTACCGCGCCGAGAGCTGGCTGACCGAGGACGACGGCACCAGGCTGCGCCCGCTGACCGTCGAAACCGGTTTTTGGGCACTGGAGCGCAAGCAGCGCGAAGAGGACAGCGGGCCCGGCCTGGTCCCCGGCGACATCGTCCCCGTCCTCAAGAGCGCCGACGAGGTCGAGGCGCTCCGCAACAGCGACGGCGGCTTCGACATTTCCGTTTCCATCGCCCACCCCGGCGGGATCTCCGAGCTGTACTACGGCCAGATCAAGGGACCCCAGATCCAGCTCAGCACCGACATGGTCATGCGCGGCAGCCACTCCAAGGAATACACGGCCGCCACCAGGATCTTCGGTCTGGTGGAGGGCCAGTTGATGTGGCGCTGGGATGTGGCGACCGGGAAGGGCTCGACGCCGGGCGGCGGGCTTGAGGCCCACGCCTCCGCGATCCTCGCCAAGGTCAGCTGAGCCTTGCCGGCCCGGTGCGGGTGTACTGAATTTTTCCGTGGTCCGCAGCGAACGCAGGGAGCAAGACAGTGACTGAAGCAGGAGCCACCCCGGCCGGGAAGAAAAGCTACAGCGACCTCAATGCCGTGTACTTCAACGGGACCCTCAAAAAGTCGCCGGAGACTTCCAACACGCAGGGTCTGATCGACGTCAGCCGCCGGATCATGGAGAAGCAGGGCGTCACCACGCGGGTGATCCGCACGGTGGACCACGACATTGCCAGCGGCGTTTATCCGGACATGCGCGAGCACGGCTGGCCCAGCGACGAATGGCCGGACCTGTACCCCGCGGTCCGGGACGCCGACATCGTTGTCATCGCCGGGCCCATCTGGCTGGGGGACAACTCCTCGCAGACCAAGAAACTGATCGAACGCCTCTATGCCCACTCGGGCCAGCTGAACGCGAAGGGCCAGTGGGCCTTTTATCCCAAAGTGGGCGGCTGCCTGATCACCGGCAACGAGGACGGCATCAAGCACTGCGCCATGAACGTCCTCTACAGCCTCCAGCACATCGGCTTTACGGTTCCGCCGCAGGCCGACGCCGGCTGGATCGGCCCGGTGGGGCCCGGACCCAGCTACCTCGATGAAGGCTCCGGCGGGCCCGAAAGCGATTTCACCAACCGCAACACCACCTTCATGACGTGGAACCTGCTGCACCTGGCCCGGATGCTCAAGGACGCCGGCGGCATCCCCGCCTACGGCAACCTGCCCGAAGCCTGGAAAGCCGGCACCCGGTTCGACTTCCAAAATCCGGAATACCGCTAGCCCCTGAGGACTTCTACTTCATATGACTATTAAGAGCCCACTGTTGTCGCGCCCGGGCGCAGTCGAAGCAGGCGGCGCCGACGCCGGCGTGGCTTCGCACTACGGCGAGCCGCTGCGCGAGCAGCGGGCGCTGGCCGCCGGCACCGCCGTCGTCGATCTTTCCCAGCGCGGCGTGGTCACCGTCAGCGGGCCCGACCGGCTGAGCTGGCTCAACACCCTGTCCTCCCAGCAGCTCACCGGCCTGGCCCCGGGCCAGTCGACGGAACTGCTGCTGCTCAGTGTGCAGGGCCGGATCGAGTTCGACGCCAGGGTGGTCGATGACGGCGCGACCACCTGGCTGATTGTGGAGGCCGCAGAGGCCGGCCCGCTCGCCGAATGGCTTAACAGGATGAAGTTCATGCTGCGGGTCGAGATCGCCGACGTGTCCGCGGACTGGGCCGTGCTCGGCTCCACCCGGCGCATCCCGGAGTGGTCCGCGCTGCAGGTCTGGGAAGACCCCTGGCCGCACGTCGGCGCCGGCGGCTACTCCTACGCGGTGGTCGGCGAGGACGCCCATCCCGGCCTGGAACGGCCATGGTTCGAATACCTCGTCCCGGCCGCGGAACTCGAAGCCACGGTTGGTGAACGCCAGCTGGCCGGCGTCTGGGCCGCCGAGGCGCTGCGCATCGCCGCGTGGCGGCCGCGCTGGGGCGCCGAAACGGACGACAAGACCATCCCGCACGAACTCGATCTGCTGCGCACCGCCGTCCACCTGACCAAGGGCTGCTACAAGGGCCAGGAAACCGTCGCGCGCGTCCACAACCTCGGCCACCCGCCGCGCCGGCTCGTGTTCCTGCAGCTCGACGGCTCGCAGCACACCATGCCGGCCGTCGGCAGCGAGGTCCGGCTGGGCGACCGCAAGGTCGGCACCGTGACGTCCGTGGCACAGCACTACGAGATGGGCCCGGTGGCCCTCGCCGTCATCAAGCGCTCGGTGGCGCCCGGCGAGGTACTGACCGTCCTGGACGGCGAGGAACCGTACACCGCGGCGCAGGAGGTCATTGTGGCCCCGGACGCCGGCCAGGTGGTGGGACGCCAGACCGGATTCCTGAAAGGACCACGATGACCGGCGACCACGCGACACCGGATGACCAGACACTCGCCCTGGCCCACACCCTCTTCGACGCGGCGCGGGAAGGGAACACCGCACTGCTCGGCAGCTACCTGGCCGCCGGGGCGCCGGCAACCCTGACCAACGCGGCCGGGGATTCCCTGCTGATGCTTGCCGCCTACCACGGCCACGCCGGCACCGTCCGGCTGATCCTGCAGCACGGCGGCGAGGCCAACGCGGCCAACGACCGCGGCCAGACACCGCTCGCGGGGGCCGTGTTCAAGGGGTACGCCGACGTCGTGCAGGCCCTCGTGGAAGCAGGAGCAGACCCCGACGCCGGCTCGCCCTCCGCCCGGGCGGCTGCGCAGATGTTCGCGCGCGCCGACCTCCTCGCCCTGCTCGGCTGAACCCGCCCTCCGGCCCTCCGGGGCGTTCCGGGGCGCCTTGCGTCCCTGATACTCCATGTGGAATAGTTCTAGTGGAATAGTCTTCGTTTGACGTAGGACGCAGCATCAAAAAGGAGACTGCCTCATGGCCCGAGCCACGCCGCTGACGCCGCTGGGTGTCGCCGCGCTCTCCCTCCTGGTCGAGGAACCCATGCATCCCTATGAGATGTACCAGCTCCTGATGGCCCGGCATGAAGACCGGCTCGTGAAGGTCCGTCCGGGTACGCTCTACCACGCTGTCGGCCGGCTCGAAGAGCAGGGGCTGGTCGCTGCGACGGGAACGGACCGCGAGGGCAACCGCCCGGAACGGACCACGTACGAGATCTCCGAAGCGGGACGGGACGCCCTGACCCAACGGCTCCAGGACATGCTGGCCAGCCCGGTGAACGAGTACCCCGCGTTTCCGCTGGCCATCTCGGAGGCCTACAACCTGCCGTCCGGCAGGGTGATCGAGCTGCTTGACCGCCGGCTCCAGGCCCTGCAGGAGCAGCTGGATTTCCTCGTCGCCGCGGAGGGCCGGGTCCGGGCCGAGGGCGTCGAGCGCAAGTACTGGATCGACATGGAGTACCAGCAGACCGTCCTGCACGCAGAGATCGGCTGGATCCGGGGCCTGCAGGACCAGCTCGGCACCGGCCAGCTGCCCTGGTAACGGCTTTCCGGAAGCGGCTCCGCTTCCGACTCATCAATTACCCACCAGCACTTAAGGAACCCTATGGAAAACGTAGCCAGGCCGTGGCCGGCCCTATGGTCCCTCGTGATCGGCTTCTTTATGATCCTGATCGACACCACCATCGTCTCGGTGGCCAATCCCCGGATCATGGAGGGACTGAACGCCGACATCAACGCGGTGATCTGGGTGACCAGCGCCTATTTGCTGGCCTATGCCGTCCCGCTGCTTATCACCGGCCGGCTGGGTGACCGGTTCGGCCCCAAGAAGCTGTACCTGACCGGTCTTGTCGTGTTTACCCTTGCCTCGCTCTGGTGCGGGCTCTCGGGCGACGTCCAGATGCTGATCGCGGCCCGCGTGGTCCAGGGCTTTGGCGCGGCGATGATGACACCGCAGACCATGGCCGTCATCACCCGTATCTTCCCGCCGGACCGGCGGGGCGCGGCGATGGGCATCTGGGGCGCCACTGCCGGCGTGGCCACCCTCGTGGGACCGATCCTCGGCGGCGTCCTGGTGGACGGGCTGGGCTGGGAATGGATCTTCTTCATCAACGTTCCGGTGGGCATCGCCGGCTTCATCCTCGCGCTGCGGTTCGTGCCTTCGCTGACCACCCACCCGCACAAGTTCGACATTCCCGGCGTGCTGCTCAGCGCCGTCGGGCTCTTCCTGCTGGTGTTCGGCATCCAGGAGGGCGAGACCTACGACTGGGGGACCATCACCGGACCGGTCACGGTCTGGGGGCTCATCATCGCCGGGATCGTCGTCCTTGCCGCGTTCGTTGTGTGGCAGCGGGTTAACAAGGGTGAGCCGCTGCTGCCGCTGTCCCTGTTCAAGGACCGGAACTTCTCCCTCGCCAACATCGGCATCACCACGGTCGGGTTCACGGTGACGGCCTTCAGCCTGCCGCTGATCTTCTACTACCAGATCGTCCGCGGCCTGACGCCGACGCAGTCTGCGCTCATGATGGTCCCGATGGCGCTGATCTCCGGCGGCCTCGCCCCTGTGGTGGGCAAGATCATCGACCGGGTGAACCCGAAATTCATCACCGCGACCGGCCTGCTCCTGATGGCTGTGGCGCTGTTCTGGAACGCTTCCCTGATGCACCCGGAGACACCCATCTGGCTGTTCCTGCTCCCGAGTGCCGTGCTCGGATTCGCCAACGCCGGGATCTGGGCGCCGTTGAGCACCACGGCAACCCGGAACCTGCCGCCGCGGCAGGCCGGGGCCGGCGCCGGCGTGTACAACACCACCCGCCAGATCGGCGCGGTCCTTGGCAGCGCCGCCATCGCGGTGCTGATCCAGGCCAGGCTTGCGGCCGAACTCCCGGCAGCGCCGGGAGGGTCCGGGGAAGCCAGCCCGATGTCGTTCGGCGGGGCCTTGCCCGAGGCCCTGCATGAGGGCTTCTCGACGGCGATGGGCCAGTCCATCCTGCTGCCGGCCGTGGTCATCCTGCTGGGCGCGGCGGTGGCGTTGTTCTTCGCCAAACCCCAGCCGGTCCAGGGCTGGGGCATTGTCCCCGGCTCCGAGCCGGCGGAGGCCCCGGCGGGCGTGCAGAGCCCGGCTCAACCGCGCTGAGGCTAAGCCGTACGGACGCCGGCCGGTATCCGGATCAGCCCAGCAGCACGCTGGTCTGGATGCCGCCGGCGGCGAAGCCCAGGCTCCGGGCGATCGCCAGCGAGCCTTTGTTGCTGACATCGGAGCGCCATTGGAGCGTCAGGCCCGAGGTGAGGGCCTCGTGGGAGGCGATCGAGGCTGCCAGCGAGCCCAGGCCCCGGCGCCGCCACTCCGGGTCCACCAGGACGCCGAGGTCGGCGAGGATGCCCTCCCATTCCGAGTACGCCCCGCAGGCCACCGGAACGGGGCGGCCGGCGTCGTCGCGCATGATCGTGTAGCGGTGCGGCAGCCCGGAGAGCCGGACCTCGTTGACGTCGTCCGGCGGGCAGCGGCCCTCCAGCTCCACCGCTTCCGGGTTCCCGTGCGAGACCTTCAGCTCCTCGGCAGGCTGTAGCAGGGGCAGTTCGTCCGCGAAAAACAGGGCGGCTGCCCCCATGCCGTGGCCGCCGTGCGGGCGGGTGATGGTCAGCAGGGTGACGTGCTGGGCCAGCTCCTCATCGGAAATCCCGACGGCGGCATCGAGGACCCGCTGCGGACCCACCAGGGCGGAGGTGCCGAACAGGCGGACGAAATCGACCGTCCGGCGGTTCTCGTCCGCCCGGGTGAGCCGTTCACCGGCCGAGGCGGCGAACTCGGCGTCGTCGAACCCCAAGTGGCGCGCCCATGCAAGCTGGATGATGTCAGCGGAACCGGGCTCAAGACTCATGACTCAACCCTACCTACTGCCGGCCGCAGCGCGGTTTCGCCGGCGGGCGGGCCGGCTCAGCCGAAGAGGACCGCGGCCTCGTCATAGCGGTGCTGCGGGACGGCCTTCAGGTTGCCGAGGGCGGCGTCGAAGCCCACATGGACGATGTCGGTGCCGTTGAGGGAAACCATGGTGCCCCAGCGCCCTTCCACCACCGAGTCGATGGCCGCCATGCCCAGGCGGGTGGCGAGGACGCGGTCGAACGCCGTCGGGACGCCGCCGCGCTGGATGTGGCCGAGCACCGTGGCGCGGGTCTCGATGCCCGTCATCGCCTCGAGCTCCGGGGCAAGGCGTTCGGCGATGCCGCCTAGGCGCGGCCGTCCGAAGGTGTCCAGGCCGCGTTCGGAGTGCGGCGTCTCCTGGCCGTCCGGGACGAAGCCTTCGGCGACGACGACGAGGGGTGCGCGGCCGCGGTCGTGGGCCGAGCGGACCCAGTCCGCGATCTGCTCCATCGAGGCTTTCTGCTCCGGGATCAGGATGGCGTGGGCGCCGGAGGCCATGCCGGCGTGCAGCGCGATCCAGCCCACGTGGCGGCCCATGACTTCGGCGATCATGCAGCGGTGGTGGGACTCGCCGGTGGTGCGCAGGCGGTCGATTGCTTCGGTGGCGATCTCGACGGCGGTGTCAAAGCCGAAGGTGTAGTCGGTGGCGTCGAGGTCGTTGTCGACCGTCTTGGGGACACCGACAATCTTCAGCCCCGCGTCCGTCAGCCGTTTGGCCGCGGCCAGGGTTCCTTCGCCGCCGATGGCAATGATGGCATCGATGCCCAGCCGGTCCATGTTGGCCTTGATGACCTCGGGGCCGCCGTTGTTCTCGAAGGGGTTGGTGCGGGAGGTTCCCAGAATGGTCCCGCCCTGCTTGGCGATGCCGCGGACCATGGTCCGCGGGATGTCGATGATGTCGCCCTCGACGACGCCGCGCCAGCCGTCCAGGAATCCCACGAATTCGTGGCCGTGGACGGCGATGCCCTTCAGGACGGCGCCACGGATGACGGCGTTCAGTCC
>JBKKDK010000355.1:0-13034 GCA_046708245.1 Arthrobacter sp. | reverse complement strand
GGTGTTGGCGTCTTCGTCCACACGGATGGTTCCCTCGAAGGAGCCGTGGACGGAGTCGCGGCGCAGGAGGCTGGCACGCTTGGTCAGGTCATTGTCCGACCCGCGGCGGACCACAATCGCGCGCAGGCGCAGGCCGTGGCCGCCGCCTGCCTTTTCGATCAGGAGGCGGGCCAGGAGCCGGCCGATACGTCCGAAGCCATAGAGGACCACGTCGGTGCTGGTGCGGTCGTCGCCACCACGCTTGCCCACCACCTCGGCAAGTTCCGCGCGAAGGAATTCGTCCAGGCTGACGCCGTCGCCCTCGGCCCGGTACTTCTCCGTAAGGCGGGCAATGTCGATGGCGGCCGCACCCAGGTCCAGCTTGGTCAGGGCGTCCAGCAGCGGGGCGGTCTCCTCGAGGCGCAGTTCTTCCTTGCTCATCCGGCGGGCGAAGCGGTGCGCCTTGAGGATGTTCATGGTGGACTTGTTGATCAGGCTGCGGCCGTGGATGGAGGTCACCACGTTATTCTCGCGGTACAGCCGGCCGATCACCGGAATCATGGCCTCGGCGAGTGCCTCCCGGCCCATCCACGTATCAAGACAAGAATCAGAGGTCTGGCTCACAGAAATACCTTCCTAAAATCCACCGCATACGACGTCGTATGCGGAAGTCGGCTGCCGGAGGGTGTCCGGAACCTCGGTGCCGGCGGGGATTCGGTCCACCCCGGGCTCCTGCATGAAGCGCAAAGAAAAAAGCCACCGGCTGCGAACGCAGACCCGGCGGCAGAACTTCTACGTTCATTATCCATTCTAAGTGGGCAGCACGCCCTCCGGTGTCCGGGCTGGCGTGAAATCACTCACACCGGCGCCCGCCGACACATGTATCGGGCTCCTGCCGGGCACGACATCGTGGGGCAGCTCCATGCTGCGGGAGCAGGTTACGGGTAAAGTGGCGTTGACGAATTTGTACTTTGCCTTCGAACTCCCGCGCCGACCGCGTCCGGGTCGGCAGCCATGAACTGCTGGGGCATCTCCCTTCGTTGACCCATACCTGTGTTTTTTGTCGAGCGTAAGAGGAACTCATGGCGGAACTAGTTATCTACGGTGGATGTGTCACTAGGGACACCTATGAGGACATCAAAGAGGATCACACGCTGCTGGCTTACATCTCCCGTCAGTCGTTGATCAGCGCCGGCTCCCGCCCCACCAAGCTTCTGAAACCGCTGCCGCCGTCCGCCGGCTTTGAGGCCCGGAACTTCAACGGGGACATCGCGTCCTCGCTGTACGGCACGCTGGAGCGCTTCGCCGACACGGCGGACCTTTTCGCGTTCGACCTGGTGGTGGAGCGACTGGGCGTACTGCGCTTGGCAGACAACACCTTCGTGACCCGTTCCGGGCCTCTTGCCGCGAGCGGTCAGATGGAGAATCTGCCGGCGCCGCGCTCGTACCGGTTCGGTACGGAAGGCCACTACCGGACCTGGGAAGTCGCAGCACGCAAGTTCGTGGATGTCCTGACCCGAACCGGTCTCCTGGCGAAGACCTTGATGGTCGAGACGCCGTGGGCGAAAGACATGGACAACGGCCAGGAACTGCCCCTCTTCCGCGGCCTGGACCCCGTGCAGGCCAACATTATCTATGAGCGGTACTACGCCTTCCTGCGGGACCTCGGGGTCCGGTCCGTCCGGCTGCCCGATGAACTTGCGGTCTCGACCGACTCCCACCGCTGGGGTGCGGCGCCGTACCACTACGTCCCGGCGGCGTACGAGTGGATGCGGGACCGTTTCCTGGAAAGCGTCTAGATCACTCCCCCCGGGCCGGATGGCCCGGGGAAGATTCAGGGGATCTGGCTATGGTGATCCTATGGCCACTCCACTGCGCCCAGGTTCCGGGGACAAACTAGCCGACATTGAACGCTACGCCCAGGATCTGCGGGCATCCGACATCCCCGCTGAGGCCTTCGTGGGCGAGAACCTGATACTGATACTCAAAGGAAAGAACTACCAGGCCGGCCGTTTCCCGAAGGATGCGGGACCCGCTACAGCGTCAGGTCAGCTTCCGAGCGCCGCGCGAACCCGTCCGCCAAACCCAGGTCCCAGTTCGGCGCACTAGCCACCAGAGCCTGCAGCGGCAGGAAATACTCGTCCCGAGGCGGGACCACGTGCCCCGGACCCCAGTCCCTCGTCTTCGTGAAGATGTCATCCCTCCCACTCGTAGCCTCCGCAAAGGCCCGGTAGTGGTGCTCGAAGTAGGTGGCATCCTCCTGGTTCTGGATATACGCCACAGTGTTGCCGCGCGGACGCGAATACAGCTCGGGCATGCTGGTGGGAAGCTTCCGGGCCACCATGTCCGGGGTGAAGCCCAGGTAGGCCGTCGCGGCATAGTGCGGAAACTTGTTGGGCTCCGCAAGAAGGTCAACGCGGGGATTCACCACAACAGCGACGGAACCGGGGAACTGCGCGCTGTAGTTCAGCGCCGCGAATCCGCCCGCCGACGAGCCAAAGAACAAAAGATGTTTACCGGACCCGCCCGCCAAGGTGTGCTTAATGATGGCAGGGATGAAACGTTGCGCATCAACCCGCTTCGAGCCCAGGTGCCATCCCGTCGCCAGCGACTCGACGCCGCCGCACACCGGGTCAGCGAAACCCAGGAAGTTTGCCTCGAGTCCCTCGGACATCTTGTGGCCCGAGAAAATCGGATAGTCAGTGGTCTTGGGCGAGAGCGCGGAGTGGAAGGACACAAACGTGACGTCGGCACCTCGGTCGATGTAGAGCACATCGAACCAGCGGTTGTTGGTCAGGATCGAAGTCAGACCCTCACTCATCGGTTGAGCTCTCAGCTCGTCGAGGGACTCAAACCGCGAATGGCCCAATCGCGTGAACCGCCTGGCCATACGCTTTCGGGGTTTCATACCAGCCAATTCGGACCAAGCCCAATCAACTGCCAGCCGACGCGTTTGGGGCGCGTAGATGAGCTGGAAACATCAAACATTTTTCCCCTTGGAAAAGTTAGGGTGGCTTACTTCGTCGCGCCAGAATAGCATCGCGGGCGCGCGTCAGCCGCATTCGCGGGCGCTGTGCTGCGTCCCCGGCAGCACCCTGAAGTCCGCCGTGGTGGTCCGCCAGGTTGGGCGATATGCCGGGACCTGCTAGTTGACTCCGAGCCAGGCCACGAGCCCATACAGGCGGTACACGTCCCGGATTTCGGCACGTTTGGTCAAGCGGCCCTTCGCCAGATGCCATGCGTACTCGTTGTCGATCAATCCATCGATTGCTGCCAGGCCAAACTCGTTCAAACCTGCGCGCAAGGATTTCTGTGCGGGTTTCAGTGTGGCCAGATGCCAGTAGTTCAGCCCAAGCTTGTTGGCCTTCTCAACAACAACCCTGCGCTTGTCCTCAGTCAAGGGCGGGCTAGAGACAGCAAGCCCCTCCAGCGCCGATGGAAGGGACACCGTCCCGCCGTAGGAAATTTGATGCGAGTCATCGAACTTGACGGGACCGGCGCCCGAGAGTTCGAGCGGCAGCGGAGCCCGTCGAAGGGTTTTGTAAGCGTCGGAGAATCTGTCTCTATCGAAGGGATACTTCTCAACATCGGAGCTGAAGCTCGCCATGACATCGAACCCGAGGACATTGGTCTGGCGCGAAAACAGCGGCAAGCGGGCGGCTGCAGTGGCTGCCGACACCGAGTACAGGGGATCAAATCGCCGGCCCACGCGGCTCCAGAGCATTGAGTTTTGGCCGAAATGGTAACGGTTTCTTACCGAAAGATAAAACGCGTCGCCAACGGAGTCATGGTCATGACCATGATCACGAAGTCTTTGCCATTCCTGGAACAACTTTTGCCCCAGGGAGGACAGCGTAGATTCTGCATAGATCTGCGAGTCACCCGCCGAGCGCGGCGCCAATTTCTCCATAAGGCTGTTCGGAGAGACATCCCCGGGCGCGATTGCACTAAACCTCGACGAATAGGTGCTTCGGAGAATTCCGCCGTAACCGCCGCCGGTGACAACGACATTGCTCCTTGATTCCCCACCGTTCGGGCCCGAAGACGTAATTCCACCTGAATGATAAAGGGGTGCCAGGAGTTGCTCATGAACGCGGGCCAAAGGGGACGCAGCGAGTCCGCCACCAGAGCTCCGTGGTAAACCGAGAGTGCGGCTCAAGCCGTCGGCGATTTTCCTGTCGGTGCTTCCTGCAGGTCCGGAACAGAAATACAGGAAATCCTTGGCGCATCCGGCTGCCATGGCTGCTGCCAGGACAAGCCGTGAATCAAAGCCGCCGGTTATATGAGCGATTCTTCGTTCCGTAGGAAGCTTTGATACGGCCAGAACGGATTCAATGAGCTCAGCGCGAATCGCTTGAACTGACTCGACGTATGTCAGTTCAGCATCATCCTGGGCATAGCGGCCGCGTTGTGCGCCCTCTCCGGATACTTGCCAGTATTCAAAGGGATCCAGACGATCGACGTCGTCATAGCTGGAAGGGATCAAGCCTCCGTTGCCGAGGATGAGCCGTTCCAGTTGGAAGTCCGCCGACTTGCGCAGCGGGAGGTTCATCGCCGTCACAACATTTGCCAGGGAAACCATGTCAGTGGAAATGATCTGTGCAGAGTTCGAGCGGTATCTAAAAGCAAGTGCTCCGCCCAACGGGTCCGGCAGACACAGTACTTGTTGTGCATCCAGATCGATGACGAAAGCGGCACAAGGATTCTTGACGCCCTTGCCCCAACGGTCAGCTACGGAACTTGCTGGTTCATGCTGGCGATTTCGATCAAGGAAATTTGCAACCCCTTCACTGTCAACGACGGTTGTTGAGCCGGTAATGCCGACGCCATCGAGTAAGTAGACCTTATTGCCGCGACGGGCAGCCTCTGCGCCCGGATGAAACACAGCCAATCTCTTCCCGGCCCGGATACTTGCCGGGAGGTGGCTTGAGTCGCCCGAGACGATTACCGGAGCGCGCAAGGATGCTAAGAGACCCGGATTCCGGTCGGTTGGTGACGAAGCATCGGACGTCGATAGCGCCAACACCGGCGCCGCAGAACTCAGCACTGAATTCCAGCTTCAAACATTTTTCCCCCAAGGAAGGTCAGACGCACACTTCGTGGCGCCAGAATAGCATCGCGGGGGCGGTCCAGTGGTATTCGTGCAGGCTCCCCTGCGTCACACTGAAGTCCGGGGTGGTGGATGGATGGGTTGACCGATACGCCGGGTTCTGCAAAATACGGCGCCAGCACTGGCAAGCGGGCTAGGTCAGGGGCAAATCAGGGGCAACCAGCGTCACAAGCCCATCCGTCAGCGCAGCCGCCCGCACGTCATCATCCGGCCACAGATGGGCGTACGTTTTCAGGGTCTCGGTAGCGTCCTTGTGCCCCAGTCGGTGGGCCACGGCCACGGGGGACATTCCCCCGGCGATGAGCTGGGAGGCGTGATAGTGGCGGAGCTCGTGCCAGCCCGTGCCGGCCCCGGGGACGATGTCGCGGATGTGGCGCCACGCCTCCCCCGCGGTATGCCGCGTGATGGCCCGGCCCGACGAATGGAACACTAGACCGCCCGGACCCTGCGGCCCCTCCCGGAGCTGCTGCAGCAACACCCTCGTGTGATCGCCGACGTGGATGCGCCGGCGGCTCGCAGCAGTCTTCGGAGGCCCCCACGCGGGGTCGCTCGAGTCGTACCCGATCAGCTGCCGGTCGACACTGATCATGGACGCGTCGAAGTCGACCCGGTCCCAGGTCAGGCCGCGGAGCTCGCCCGACCGGAGGCCCGTCGCCGCGCAGAACACGACCATGGGCCTGTACGGCTTCCAGATGGCCTCAGCGAGGCGCTGCACGGTCTCGGTGCGGAGCGGGATGACGGCGACGTCCTCGACCTTGGGTAGGCGGATCGACAGGCACGGGCTCTTTTGGATGTGCCCGTCGAGCACGGCCGCCTTGAAAATCGCCGACAGGTACCCGTACGTGACCTTGATCGTGGACGGCGCCAGCGACTCGCTCCACTCCCCCACCGCAGACTGCACGTCGGCGCGGTGCACAGCGTCGAGGGTGAAGTGGCCGAGGCTCGGCAGGATGTAGAGCCTGAGCTTCGCCGTGACCTGCTCCCGGGACGAGGACCGGTGGTGCAGCTGGGTCTTCTGCCACGTCTCGGCATAGTCGGTTAGGAGGATCTTCTTCCGGTCCCGGACATAGGTGCCGCGGTTCATCGCGGCGACCTGGTCGGCGAGGAAGTCCTTGGCCGCTTCCTTGGTCGCGAAGGACTGCCGTTGCTTGGTCCCGGCCGGCGGCGTCCACTCGGCCCGCCAGCGCAGGCCCTTCCCGTACAGGGGTGTGCGGGTCTTGTCCTTCCGCACCCACCGGTCTTCGATGCGGGCCATCAGATCAGCCTCCGCACGGGTGCTGTCTGGCCGTGCCGGCGCCGCTGGTCCTAGATGCGGGTGACGGTGTGCGGGTCCCACGCGTGTGCTTCAGGGAGGTCAAGGATCCTGTTGACCTCCTGCCAGAACCGGACACCGGAGACACCGAACTCTTCACGGGCTCGGCGTTCCCGGGCGGCCGGGTACTTGAACGGCGCCACAGCCAAGCGGAGGATCTGCTTTTCGTGCTCAGTCATGGTGGCTCCCATCGATCTGTTGGCGGAGGATCAGCAGCTCCTCCAGTGTGAGTGATTGCTCGAAGTGCCGGACGTCGTCGGGCATGACGTTGAGCCGGTGGGCGATGCTGATGAGGTCGTCCGTGATCCGGGCAGCTTCAACGAAGGCAGCTGGGCGGATCAGGTGACGGGCGGCCCACATGCGGGCCTGGCGTTCCTGCCGCGGGTATGTCGTGCCGCGGTGGAAGCTGGAACTCACCGGTTCCCCGGCGGTCAGTGCTCAGCCGGGTACTCTGCCTGCCGACATCGGTCAGGACAAGTGGCTGCGCGGCAAGTCCGCGCTGAACCTAACCGTCACCACCCTCGGGGCGGGCGACAGCATCAAGCTGATCCAGAGGATCGAAGCGGGCGAGAGGTTCTCACGCCAGGCGGCCCGCCTCACCCTCGTCCTCTACGGGCCCGACGGCGGCAAGGTCCGGTTCGGCGTCGGCACGACGTCCCGCATCGTGGAAACGCGAGGCGTCACGACGGCACTCTCGCCCTCCTACATGGAGACCATCGAGGACCCGGCGCAGGAGTACCTCAACCTGACGATCGAGCCGCTGACGACGGGCGCGTTCCAGCTCGCGCTGGTGCAGCTGGACTGGCCGGACAACCTGTCGGCGCCGCCGTCGCTCGAGCTGCGGTCACGCCAGACAGAGCGGATGCTCCTGAACCGGTACGTCTACCCGCTCCGGCGCGGCCTCTACGTCGCGACCGGTGGCAGCACCCAGTACCTCCCGGTCAGCTTCCCGGTCATGATGCGCACCGTCCCGACGCTGGCCTACACCGCCCCGAGCGTCCAGATCCAGGAACTCCGCTCCGGAACTGTTGCCACCATCACCTCACCGGTGGCCACAGTGCTGGACGCCTCCACCGGCGGCTGCCGGGTCCGGTTCACCGGAACCCACGACGTCGCACCCGCCGCGACCGACGGGTTCCTCCTGACCGACTCCGCCGCCGTCCTCACCGCCGACTACTAGGAGCACCGAATGAGAACCGCACTACATAAGCTCTGGCTCCGCATCCAAGAGCCACGGGCCCTATCGGCGATCTACTTCTTCGTCTACCTCGCCGTCGCGGTCATGGGGCTCGCGATCATTCTGGACCCGCCCCGGTCCATCCAAGGAGCGATCGGCCACACGCTCGTCGTCTGCTGGTCGTGGTTCCTCCTCATCGGCGGCGGCCTTGGCGCAGCAACTGTGCTGCAGGGAGTGTGGTGGCTCGAACGGGCCGGCGCGATCCTGTGCGGCTTCGCGATGCTGATCTACGGCGTCGCGGTCTGCGGGGTCCCTCTCACGCAGATCAGCGTCCGGGTCGCTTCCGTCTGCTTCGTGCTCTTCGCGGTCCTCGCCTTCGCGGCCCGTCTCGTCAAAACCAGGCACTACGCCTACGACCCCGAAAAGTAGGGCCGCATGGATGCCAACACCACGCAGATCATCGTCACCGTCCTCGGCTCCGGTGCGCTGTTCTCGTTCCTGACGGTGATCGTCACCGGCGTGGCCAAGGTCCTCAACGGCACAGCCGGGCGGGAGCGGATCCGCAATATGGGCATGAAAGAGCAGCGCAACGAAGCCTGGGCGGAGGCAGCCAAGGCCGACGCCCGCGCCGACATGGAGGCGATAAACCGAAGACGTACCGAGGAATACGCCTCCGGCCGGCGGCGTGACCTGCTGGAGCTCGGCGTTGCCGAGGACAAGCTCCGCCCTTGGCCGGCCCTCAAGAAACCACCACCCGAGAAGGAGACCACGTGATCAACATCGTCACCGCCATGGCCAACTGGGTCCCCCAGGTGGTCGGCCGGTACCTCAACGAGGACTGGAACCCTACCAATCAGGGATTCGGCGCCCAGTGCTGGGACGTCCCGGCGAACTGGTCCAAGTACCTCGGCCTGCCCGTGATCAGCACCAACAACACGGCAACCAAGAGGGGCCGCTGGCCGGGATGGGCCGGCAACATGGTCGACGTCTTCCCCCAGTCCGCCGCGATCGCCGCAGCGTTCGAGCTGCTGCCCCCGTCGGCCAAAGCGATCGGCGGGGACATCCTCGTCTGGGACGACAGCAACCCCGCGGTCTACCCCAAGACCCACGTAGCCGTAGCCGTCCGCGACCTCGGCGCCCAGCTGCTCACCATCAGCCAGAACAGCAGCGCCTCACTGCCGGGCAACCCCTACCCGCAATGGACCACCGGCCCAACCGTCCTGCAGCACCTACCCCGACGGGGCCTGCTCGGCATCATCCGGCCCCGCACCGGCATCAACCCACAAGGCACCACCACACCCGAGGAGGACGAATTGTCCGAAGCAGCAGTCGAACGCATCATCAACGAGGTCAACAAGGCCAACGAGGACAAACACCTCGAGACCCGCAAGCAGGCGGACGAGCACGCCAAAGACCTGAAGTTCCACGTACAGCGCCAGGTCGAGACGGTCGGCGCAGTCACCCAGCAACTCATCATCGACAAAGCAACACCGGCCGCGCTGGCGGAGCAGATCGACAACGCCGGCCTCGCCCGCGCTGTCGCCGACGAGCTCGCGAAGCGGCTGGTGAAGTGATGGCGGACCACCTCGCTACCCAGGAGCGCAACCCGCGCTCCGCCGTCCTCCGGACAGTCCTCGCGGTGGCCGTCGCAGCCTTCCCGCTGCTCAACGGCGTCCTGCTGGCGGTCATCGAGGCGCTGAAGCCCTTCGAGGCTTTCGTCCCCTCCTGGGTCTTCCTCGGCCTCAACGGCATCCTGCTCACCGTGACCGCCCTGGCGGCGATCGTGACCAGGGTCCTCGCCGTCCCCGGCGTCAACGAGTGGTTGCGGAAATACCGTCTGCTCCGCTGGTTCACGCCCGAGGACGGCGACTAGCGGCCCCGTAAAAAGCCCCCACCTTCCTCTGGGAAGGTGGGGGCCTTTTCTTGTGCGCGGCCATTTGACTTGAAATCCTATGGAACCTATGCTTGCCAAGTTCTCCGCTACCCCCAAGGCGGTGAACATTTCATAGAACGCCCCCCGCATCTGTCGCCCCGACGCAGTGCGGGGGGCGTTCTTGGTCTCCCGACGCGCTGGGCCGGAGGGCAGGTATTCTAGAATCGTCTCGAGACGTCCCTGAACGGCGGCGGGACGATTTGTGGAATGCCTTCGCGTGCGTCGACTTCGGCGCGGGGCGAGGGCATTTTCGCGATGTCAGTAGGACCGGTTTCTGGCTCCGAGTAGGCTCTCGCATCGTTGCGGACCTCCCAACGCCGTTGGTAGTCCGGGTGGCCTGAGTAACCGCCGGCGAGGATGAGCAGCATGGCACGGCGCGCAAGAGCGACGGGTCCCCCGGCGTCCTTCGGGTCGGCGATGCCGTCCGCCTCGGCAACGGTCGTCCAGTCCTCCAGAATTCGTCGTTTCATCGCGATTTCCGCCAGCAGTGCCTCAGTGAGGCGTTGGGGAAATCCGATGTCGTCACCGACCAGGCTGGCGCACGGGCCTTCGGTGAAGGCTCGTGCCTGAAGGCTTGCCTCCTGCTCATCGATGCGAGCTTCAAGGAATTTGACGAGATCCATTCCACCTATTTTCCCAGATCAAAGTAGCGCCACAGAACATGCGCTACGCCCCAGGCCGGAATAGCGGCGAAATAGCCCCACCCTCCTTCGGAGGATGGGGGCTTTTCGTGCGTCCCGGGCACACGTCAAAGTGAGTGCGAACTGTTGGATATGCTGAGCGCATGAACGACACTTCCACGACTCTTCCGCGCTTCAAAACGTTTGGGCCCGAGGACCGACCAAACCTCACGAGCCCGATCACGGAGCAGCAGCGCGAAGCGTGGAAAGTCATCCCCGAGCATGCTCCTCGGAAGGCTGGGCTGGTTGTGGCCGGCGGCGGCCTGTCCGGCGTCGCCGCTGCCATCGCCGCGGCCAGGCGCGGCATAAACGTCATCGTCGTGGAGCCAACGCACATGGTCGGCGGCCAGGCGACCGCGGCCGGCGTCTCCGCGTTCGACATCACGTTCTACTACGATCACGCGATCAACGACCACGGACTGTGGAGCGAACTCCTCGTACGCATCCAGCGCATCTACGATGACGAGCTGAACCGTCCCGTAAACGTCGGGCACCACCGCAACACCTCCTTCGTCCCCAACGTCGTCGTCGTCGAGCGGGTCCTCACCGAGATGCTCGCCGAAGCCGGGGTCACCGTGCTTCGCAACACCACGATCATCGGCGCGCTCCGCGACCACGGCCGGGTGTCTGGCCTCGCGACCACTGCCGGCACCGTCATGGGCCACGTGATCATCGACGCAACCGAAGATGGCCAGGTGCTCGGGCTGGCCGGGGTCCCGCACCGCATCAGCAATGGCGTCTCCAACGGCACGAGCACGCAGAAGATCACCTCGAAGCTCAAGAAGATCCAGGACATCACTTACACGGCCGTAATCCAGGCCTACCCCGCCGGTGTGCCGGAGGAGCTGCGTGTGACCGTCGCGCCGGAGGGCTACCTGACCCATGTGAAGAGCCACCGCAAGATCCACCCGCCGGAGCCCGCCGAGATCCCACACATCTTCCACTACGGGCCCACAAGCTTCGCAGGGTACCGCGCTGCGCCCGATCTCAGCTCGGACAACATGAGCACCGGAGTGGACCCCAACGGGGCAACCAGGACCAACCTGAACTTCCACAACGACGTCCCCGTCGGCGCCGACTACCTCACGGACCCCGTTGTGCGCATGAAGGCGGAAGCGCTGGGCAAGCTGAAGACCATCAGCATCATCTATTACCTGCAGAACGAGCTGGGCCTGCCGTGGTCGGTGTGCACGGACGAGGGCTTCGCGGACGGGCCGGCCTCGCATCACAATCCGCTGGTCCCGGAGATCTACGCACCAATCGAACGGCACATGCCCGTCATCCCGTACATCAGGGAATCCCGCCGCATCATCGGGACAGCGACAATCACGGGGAAGTCGATCCGCCGCGAACCGAGCCGGACGGAAGCGGTGTGGCGGGCAGACAGCATCGCCGTCGGCACCTACCACCCGGACCTGCACGGCGGGCGTGCCATCAGCGACTTTGAGACGTACCTGAAAGAGACCCCGGACGACAAGCCCGTTGGGTGGCGGGAAGGGCCATTCCCGATCCCGTTCGGCGCCCTCATCCCCGAATGGGTTGACGGGCTCATCGCGGCGGAGAAAAACATCTCCGCCACCAGGCTCGGGGCAGCGGCCATCCGGCTGCACCCGACCGTGTTCAGCATCGGCGAAGCGGCTGGCGCCACGGCGGCCCTCGCCATCCGGAAGGGCTTGCAGCCGCGGGAAGTCCCTGTCGCCGCTGTGCAGCTCACGCTTGCCCAGGGCGGGGCCCTCCTGACCCCGCTGTACGTCGAAGGCGTAACGAAGGGAACCGACGAGTTCGTGAAGGCAACGGTTGCCGTCGCCCGCAAGCGGGCCCCGATGGAGATCATCAGGACCCCACACAAAGAACCGCGCATCCGGACCGACCTGACCGAAGCGATCGAAGCGGGCGAGGCCACGATGAGGTTCGTGAAGGACTGGACCATCGACGTGCACGCCATGGCCATGGTCTGAGCCCATGCGCTCGTTCACCCTCGACGGCGTGAACTATGAGTACCTCATGCCGGATCCGGGACACCCGGAGGACATCCATTCGTGGGAGTACGGGAAGTACCCCAGGATCATGGTCACGCTTCCCCTGGCCGGCGGCGCCACCGTCGACGTCTACGCCGTGGCGGACCGCTGGAACCCATCCCACATTCTCGTCTCCTGGCCGGACGACGCAGGTCATGGGCACTGGGCTTGGGTGCCCGCCGGCAACGTCCGCAGGGTCACGGACTCCGAATGGGACATCGAAGAGTACCGCCGCTGCCCGGAGCACCTCCGCCATATCCGGTGGGCCAACCGGCTGCCGGGGTTCCTGCCAGCCTGACCTCAGGGGCAAATGAGGGGCAAAGCACCCATTTATACCCCATCAAATCCGACCAAATAGGCCTAAGTGCAGGTGCCTCAAACCGGCGTAAATACGGCGTTTTGGCCCTAGATCCCGCCGATCAGCGGGGTGGTGGATGGATGGGTTGACCGATACGCCGGGTTCTGTGTTCCCGCGCTGTTGCCGGCGCGGGAGTAGCGGCCATCCATCTACGGACGCCGTTGCCGACGCCCTCCAGCAGCCTACCCGGACACTCGGGCGAGCAGCCCTCAAACGTGCCCTGTCTGGCCTTGCTCCGGGTGGGGTTTACCTAGCCTTCCCGGTCACCCGGGAAGCTGGTGGTCTCTTACACCACCGTTTCACCCTTACCTGCTTCGTGCCGCTTTCAAATCGGCGCGAGGCAGGCGGTCTGTTTTCTGTGGCACTGGCCTGCGGGTTACCCCGAGTGGGCGTTACCCACCACCCTGCTCTGCGGAGCCCGGACGTTCCTCGAGCCACTTGCGTGACGCGCGGCCGCCTGGTCAACC
>JBKKDK010000354.1:0-5531 GCA_046708245.1 Arthrobacter sp. | reverse complement strand
ACCACGGTCGAGGAAGTCCTCGACCTGTTCGGAAAGGTCAATTCATAGTGAAGGCTGTTCATTTCGGAGCCGGAAACATCGGGCGCGGGTTCGTGGGCCTGCTGCTGCACGAGGCGGGGTACGAGGTGGTGTTCGCGGACGTCGCGGAGGACCTGATCGCCCAGCTGGGTGCCGCGGACAGCTATGAGGTCCACGAGGTCGGCGAACATCCCACCGTCAAAACGGTGGACAACTTCCGGGCGCTGAACTCCAGCGGCCAGGAGGCGGACGTCGTCGCGGAGATCGCGACGGCGGACATCGTCACCACGGCGGTGGGGCCGCACATCCTCAAGTTCGTGGCCCCCGTGATCGCCAAGGGAATCGCCGCCCGGAAGGCAGGACTGGCTCCGTTGCAGGTGATGGCGTGCGAAAACGCCATCAACGCCACGGACATCCTCAAGTCCGAGGTGGAGCGGCAGTGGGATCCGGCCGCCGGCTCCCTGGACGCTGCCGCCGTGTTCGCGAACACCGCGGTGGACCGGATCGTGCCCAACCAGGAGGCCGGACAGGGACTGGACGTCACAGTGGAGACCTTTTACGAGTGGGTCATCGACCGGACCCCGTTTGCCGGCCAGGAGCCGGTCATTCCGGGCGCTACCTTCGTGGACAACCTGGAGCCGTACATCGAGCGGAAGCTGTTCACGGTGAACACCGGGCACGCCTCGGCCGCGTATTTTGGTTTCGAGGCCGGGCTGGAGAAGATTTCCGAGGCCATGGCCGACCAGGATGTTGCCGCCGATGTGCGGGCGGTCCTGGACGAGACCAAGGAGCTGCTGGTGGCCAAGCACGGCTTCAACCGCGAGGAGCAGGAAGCCTACGTCCAGAAGATCCTGGGCCGCTTCACCAACCCGCACCTGCCGGACACCGTGAACCGGGTGGGCAGGGCGCCGCTGCGGAAGCTCAGCCGGCACGAACGCTTCATCGGGCCGGCGGCGGAGCTGGCCGAACGCGGAATCGTCCCCGAGGCTCTTCTCGGTGCGATCGCCGCGGCCCTGCGCTTCAACGACCCCGCCGATGCCGAGGCCGTGGAGCTCGCAAAGATCCTCGCCGCTTCCACTCCGGATGAGGCCACGGAGAAGGTCACCGGCCTGTCCCCGGACCATCCGCTCTTCCCGGCCGTGGCAGCCCTGGTGGAGGAAGCCAAGGCCAGCGTCTAGCTCCTAACCGAGGACCGAACGCCGGCGCCGTAACCCTGACGGGTCCCGGCGGCGGCGTTCGGTGTGTGCGTTGCCGGCGGCGCCCGGCCCGTCGTGGCAGGCTGGGCAGGTGACTTCAAATTCAGCAGACCTGCCCGCACTGCCGGCATCCGGTTCGCTCCGGGACATCGACGGCGGGACGTTCCGGCTGCGCGCGGCGGTCAGGGAGGACCTGCCGGCCATTCTCCGGCTGCTGGCGGCTGACCGCCTGGGCTCGGACCGCGAGGACCCGGCCGACCTCACCCCTTACGTGAGCGCATTCGAGGCGATCGACGCCGATCCTGCCCATCTGCTGATGGTGGGGGAGTGGAGCTCCGGGGAAGGGACCGGCAGCCGCGTGGCCGCCACGTTCCAGCTGAGCTTTCTGCCGGGGCTGTCCCGGCGGGGCTCGTGGCGCGCCCAGCTGGAGGCCGTCCGGGTTGCCGGGGAGCTGCGGAGCCACGGCGTGGGCGCCGCGATGGTGCAGTGGGCTATCGACGAGTCCCGGCGCCGCGGCTGTTCCCTGATGCAGCTCACCACGGATAAATCCCGGGCGGGCGCCCACCGGTTTTACGAGCGGCTCGGCTTCACTGCGAGCCATGAGGGAATGAAGTTGGAATTGTGAGCACCATGGCCCTTGGACCCCGGCGGCACGGCCACTAGGGTACCGAGCCATGAACGCAGATGAAACGGACGACGCCGGGCTGCTGGCCCTCGCGCAGGAATTCCGCGAGGCGCTCCGCCACAGCCTCTACGTGGTCCGGCGCCTCGACGCCGGCGGAGAACTCAGCGCCGCCCAGCTCAGCACGCTCAAGATGCTCGAGGCAGACGGCGCCCGCGTGGGCGAAATCGCCCGGAACCTGGGCGTGAAGGTCCCCAGCGCCACCGAGCAGATCATCAAACTCGAACGCGCCGGGCTGGTCCGGCGGGAACCGGACCCGGACGATTCCCGCGGCGTCCGGGTGAGCCTCACGAAGCCGGGCGCGGCCGCCGTCGCCTCCGCCAATGCCCGCCGCAACGCCATCGTGGCCGACATCCTCGGGTCCCTCCCGGCGGAGGACCGGGCCGCACTTGCGGCCGCCCTGCCGGTGATCGGAAGGATCAACGAGACGCTGACAGCGCCCAGATAGCAGATAACGCCCATGTTCCAGAAGAACATGGGCGTTATCTGCTGCCTCGGCAAGGCGGAAGGGGTCAGGACCTGGCGGTTTCCTTTGCGGACCCCTTCGGGACGAACAGGGTCTCGGCCTGTTCCAGGGACATGCCGTTGGTCTCCGGCACCTTGAACATCACGAAGAAGAACGACGCCGCGGCGAACAGCGCGTACATGGCGTACGTCAGCGGCAGGGACGCGGCGGCCATCACCGGGAAGCTCAGGGTGATGGCGAAGTTGGCGATCCACTGCGCGGCCGCGGCCAGGCCCAGGGCGCGGGCACGGATGCGGGACGGGAAGATCTCGCCCAGCAGCACCCAGACCAGCGGGCCCCAGGAGGCGCCGAAGCTGATGACGAAGATGTTGGCGGCGACCAGCGCGGCTGGACCCCAGGCGCCGGGCAGCGAGATCGCATCCCCGGACCCGGTGGCCGAACTGAACGCCAGGGCCATGGTGCCCAGCGAGAGGGCCATGCCGATGGAACCGGCCAGCATGATGGGGCGGCGCCCGATCCGGTCCACCAGGGCGATCGCCACAAGCGTCACCAGGATGTTGGTGATGGCCGTGGCCACGGAGATCGTGAGCGAATCCTTTTCCTGGAAACCCACGGCCTTCCACAGCGTGGTGGAGTAGTAGAAGATCACGTTGATGCCGACGAACTGCTGCAGCACGGAAAGGATGATGCCGATCCAGACCACCGGCTGCAGACCGAACGCCTTGCCGCGCAGGGAGCCCTTCTGGCCCGCGAGCTTGTCGTCGTCGATGGCCTTCTTGATGTCGCGCAGATGCCGGTCGGAGTCCTCGTCCGGGGCGATTGATTTGAAGACCCGCAGGGCCTCCTCGTCCTTGCCCTGGAACACCAGGAACCGCGGCGACTCGGGCAGGGTGTAGGCGATCCAGCCGTAGACAACCGCGGGGAGGGCGGCCGCCATAAACATCCAGCGCCACGCCTCCAGACCAAACCACAGCGCCTGGTCCGCGCCTCCGGCCGAGTTCGCGAACAGGGCATCCGAGAGGAGGGCGGCGAAGATACCGGTGGTGATTGCCAGCTGCTGCAGCGAGGCCAGCCGGCCGCGGACGTGGCGGGGGGAGATCTCGGAAATGTAGGCCGGGGCAATCACCGAGGCCAGGCCGATGCCGAGCCCGCCCACCAGGCGCCAGAAGATGAGGTCCCAGACGCCGAACGCAAAGCCGGTGCCGATGGCGCTGACAAGGAACAGCAGCGCGCCGATCTTCATCGCCGGGATGCGTCCGTAGCGGTCGGCCACCTTGCCGGCCAGGTACGCGCCCGCCGCGCAGCCGAGGAGGGCCACGGCGACGGCGAAGCCGGTCACCGCCTCGCTCAGCGCGAACTCGTCCTTGATCGCGTCGACGGCGCCGTTGACGACGGAGGAGTCAAAGCCGAAGAGGAAGCCGCCGACGGCGCCCGCAACGGCCAGCCAGATGACCCGTTTCGGGATCTTGGCGGCGGTCTGGTCCTGGGTGATGGTCATACGGCTCCCTCGGCAGTTCGCGGTTAGCGGCCTTCGCCGCAGCTACCCAGTCTTACACCCGACCCGACGTGCCGCCTGTCACAGCGGCCGAAAATGAGACGAAACATACACTTCGCCCGCGTGGATCAGCCCGTGCGGTCCTAGTGGGCGGCGGCGGCCGCGCCCTCCCTGGCGGCGGCCTTCGGGTCGGTGAGCTTCTTGTTCGGCAGGGCGAAGCTGATCAGGAACGCGACGCCGGTGAGGACTGCGGCGGTGAGCATAACGGCGTCGATCGACTGGGCGAAACCCTCGGTGATGGGGCGCGTGAGGACCGGGTTCGCCTGGTGCAGCCAGCTCGTGTCATTGAGCGAGTCGTTGCTCGCGCCGTTCTTGAAGAAGGCGTAGAGCGGGGCGTTGGCGGGGTCGGCGGCCACCGCCGGGTCCTTCAGGGCCGTGAGGAAATCGGGGTTCTGCATCGCGTCCTTCATCCCGCTGGCCACCTTGTCCGCCGCCAGGCTGAACAGCATGGAGATGAACACGGCCGTGCCCACGGCACCGCCCATGGACCGGAAGAACGCCGCGGAGGACGTCCCCACGCCCATGTCCTTGGCAGGCACCGAGACCTGCATGGCCAGGGTGAGCGGCTGCATGCAGAAGCCCAGGCCGAGCCCGAAGAACGCGGCGATTGCGCCCGGGACCCACAGCGGGGTGTCCACTCCGAGCGAGAGGCCCATAACGACGGCGGCGCCGGTCAGGATGGCGGTGCCCAGAATAGGGAAGATCCGGTAGGTGCCCGACGCCGAGATGGTCCGGCCCGCAGTGATGGAACCGCCGAGGATGCCCACGGTGAAGGTGATCATCATGAGGCCGGCCTCGGTGGGGGTCAGTCCCTTGACCAGCTGCAGGTACATCGGCAGCATCGCGATGGCCCCGAACATCCCGATTCCGATGATGAAGTTCAGCAGCGAGGACAGGCCGAAGGTGAGGTTCTGGAAGAGCCGGAGCGGGATCAGGGCGTAGTCGCCGGCGCGCTTCTCCGCCAGCAGGAACGCCACAATGCCCACCACGCCGAGTCCAATGCAGAGGAGGGAGTTCGCGGACGTCCAGCCCCAGCTGCGCCCCTGCTCCGCCACGAGCAGCAGCGGCACGATTGCCAGGGTGATGGCCGCGGCGCCCCAGTAGTCGATCTTCTGCTTCGCGTGCTTGGCCGGCAGGTGCAGGTACAGGAACACGACGGCGAGGGCGGCGAGGCCGATCGGGATGTTGATGAAGAACACCCAGCGCCAGCCGTCAAAGCCCAGGATGTTTGCGGATCCGGCGAAGGCGCCGCCCACCACCGGGCCCAGGACCGAGGAGATGCCGAAGACGGACATGAAGTAGCCCTGGTATTTCGCCCGGTCCTTGAGCGCCACGATATCGCCAATGATGGTCAGGGCCAGAGCCAGCAGCCCGCCGGCGCCCATACCCTGAAGGCCGCGGGCGATGGCGAGCTCGGTCATGGAGTGCACGGATCCGGCGTACAGCGAACCGGCCAGGAAGATCAGGATCGCGGCGAGGTACAGCGGGCGCCGGCCGAAGATGTCGCTCAGCTTGCCGTAGAGCGGAGTGCTCACCGTGGACGTGATGAGGTACGCCGTCGTCGCCCAGGCCTGCAGTGAGAGACCGTCGAGGTCGTTGGCGATCGTGTAGATC
>JBKKDK010000353.1:0-17388 GCA_046708245.1 Arthrobacter sp. | reverse complement strand
CGGCAGCCGCAGGGCTCCGGACCGGCGCCCGGCGTGCCCGGATCCCGCAAAGGCGCCGGACTGTTTTCTTGACCCTGACCCGTTGGGGGACTCATGAACGCCGATCCGCGAGGATATTATGCGGCGCTGCACGTGACGCCGGACGCCACCCAGGCGGACATCCGCCGTGCGTTCCGTTCGCTGATCCGTCTGCGCCATCCCGACGTCGGGCGCTCCGACAGCGGTCAGAGTTCCGGGGACGACGTCCACGCCATCCTGGCCGCGTTCGCCGTGCTCCGCGATCCGCTGGCCAGGGCGGCATATGACCGCGAAGGGCGCGATGCCGACCTCGCCAGGGGGACCCGGGACCCGGCGGGGGCACAGCGGTTGATCCCGGTGCGGTATCACCGGGGGCGCGGACCGGTGTTCCGGGCCACGCCTGTCCGGTGGGAACGAGGCCCTGACCTGGGCCAAGGGTAAAAACGACACCAGAAGGAGACAGAGATGAGCGCCTGGCGCCGCTACGATTCCCACCTGATGCCGGTCTTTCACGAGCGCTTCGTGGAACGGTGGGGCGAAGGGACAGCTCCATTCCTCGATCCGGAAGCCCACGAGGCGCCCCTTCCCCGGGCCCAATGGATCAACGTGGAAACAGGCGCCGCGCTCGCGGTGGTCCCTGTCTGGACCGCGGAGGACAACCAGCACCGCTCGTTTGGCGTGTTCTACCTGCCGCCGGCCGGGGACATCTGGGTGCTCCGGCCTGGCTTCACGGGATACCTGGAACCGTCGGCAGATGAGTCCGAGCACCTCTACGCGCTCAGGAACGATGCCTTCAAGAAGGCGGTGGCCCATGCCAAGGAATTCCTCTACGGACCCGAGGGATCAATGTACTGAGGGCTGCGCGGACTGCCCGAGGGGCTTAGGATCAATCAAACTGCCTGAACCAACCAAGGGGATTTTTGACGATGAATGCTTCCGCGAAGGATCTTGCCGCGCTGCTGCCGCCGCGATTTAGCCTCGGGGTGGCGACCGCGGCATTCCAGATCGAAGGGGCGCTGGACGAGGACGGCCGGGGCCCTTCGGGCTGGGACGTCTTTGCGGCGAAACCCGGCTCGATCGTGGATGACCACAGCCCGGCGGTTTCCTGCGACCACTACCATCGGATGCCTCAGGATGTGGCGCTGATGAAGGACCTGGGAATCGATTCCTACCGGTTTTCCCTGTCCTGGTCGCGCATCCAGCCGGGCGGCAGCGGGCCGGTCAATCCGGCTGGCCTGGACTTCTATGACCGGCTGATCGACCTGCTGCTGGCCAACGGCATCACCCCCATGGCCACCTTGTACCATTGGGACACGCCGTTGCCGCTGGACGAGGCCGGCGGCTGGATGAACCGGGATACGGCCTACCGGCTCGGCGAGTTCGCCGCCATCGCGGCCGCGGCCTACGGCGACCGGGTGGCCCGCTGGGTCACCGTCAATGAGCCGGCCACCGTCACCACCAACGGCTACGCCCTGGGCCTGCACGCGCCGGGCGAAGCGCTGATGGTGAAGGCGCTGCCCAGCGTCCACCACCAGCTGCTGGGCCACGGGTTGGCCCTGCAGGCGCTCCGCGCGGCCAACGTGGCAGGGGGCATCGGCATCAGCAACGTGTACTCCCCGATGGTCCCGGCTTCCGGCAACCCGCTGGACAAGGTCAGTGCCGGCCTCATGGACGTCGCCCAGAACCGGCTGTACGCCGACCCGGTGCTGTTGGGGAAGTATCCGGATGTGATCCGGGCAGCCACCTTCTTCTCCTCGGAGTTCAACCCGTCCAGCGAGGACATGGAACTCATCTCGCAGCCGCTGGACTTCTACGGGCTGAACTACTACATGCCCACGCTCGTTGCGTCCGGTCCAGGCGATGGTGCCGTCCCGGAGGGAATGGCCGAGGCGATGGGGGACGATCTCAGCGGCAGCGCGCCCGGAGCGCCGTTCCATATCGCCACGTTCCCCGACACTGAGACCACCGCCTACGGCTGGCCCATCAAGCCGGAGTTCATGTCCGTGGCGCTGGCCGAGATGGCGGACCGCTACCCGGACCTGCCGCCGGTCTACATCACTGAGGGCGGGGCGAGCTTCGAGGACGTGCTGGTCCGGGATGAGGCCGCAAACCGCACGATCATCCCGGACGAGCGGCGGCTCCGGTACCTGGCGGACCACATCGGAACAGCCGTCGAGGCCACATTGCCGGGCGGCGCCGCGGAGTCGGTGGATCTGCGCGGCTACTACGTGTGGTCCTTTATGGACAACTTTGAGTGGTCCGGCGGGTACAAGCAGCAGTTCGGCCTGGTGCACGTCGACTTTGACACCCAGGTCCGCACGCCCAAAGCGTCGTTCTACTGGCTTCAGGAGCTGCTGGCGGCCCGGGACCGGGAGCCCGGCCCCGACGGTACGCCGGCCGCCCGCGCAGCCGCTCCGGCGCCCGCTTCCGACCCCGGGGACCCGTACCCCGTGGGTTAGAGCAGCTTAAGCTCCAGCAGGCGTTTGGCGAGGCCTGCGCCGTCGGGAGAGTAGATCCACGGGACGGACGAACCGGTGTGGTCGCCGGTTTCGGAGTGTCCGCCGGCCAGGACGGCCTCGCTCGTGGACAGCTGACGGATGCAGATGGCGGCCACCCGGTCCGGGTGCCGCTGCGCGAAGTCGGAATAGATCGCTTCATCGTGCTGGCCGTTGTCGCCGAAGAGCAGCCAGCGCATGTTAGGGAACTCCTCGGCCAGCAGCTCCAGGTTCCGCCGCTTGTGCTCCTGGCCGCTGCGGAACCAGCGGTCGTTCGTGAGGCCCCAGTCGGTGAGCAGCAGGGCACCGGGCGGGTACATGTTCCGGGTGATGAACCGGGCCAGGGTCGGAGCCGCATTCCACGGTCCGGTGGACAGATAAATCACCGGCGCCTCCGGGTGCTCCACCCGGAGCCGGTCCATCAGCACCGCCAGGCCGGGAGTGGCCATCCGGGCGCGCTCGTTCAGCACAAAGGTGTTCCAGAGCGCCAGGAAGGGCCGGGGGAGGGCGGTCACCATGATCGTGTCATCAATGTCCGAGACGATCCCCAGCGTGGTTTCGGGAGAGATGACGAAGACCTGGGCCTGCACGGGCTCGGTTCCTGCAGCCCGCAGCTCGGCGGTGTGCCAGCCCGGGGCGAGCGACACCTGCACGACGGTGTCCACGAGGCCGCCGCGGTCCGCGTGCACGCGGGCGGTGACACCGCCGATCTCGATTTCCACTTCGGTGAACTGGATCGGCACGCTCGTGAACGCGCGCCAGCCGCGGATGTTCTGGTTGCCGTTCCGGGCGGCGTGCTCGGCCCGGCTGCCCGGGGTCGCCCTGCTCGTCAGCACCACCCGGCCGAGCACCCGGACCCAGCCCGTGGAGCCGTAGCCCTGGTAAGCGATGGTCTGTGGAATGAACCGCCAGCGGCGCGCGGCCTTGAGCCGGAGGCCGTTGACGTTGTCCGAGACCCAGTGGGCCAGCCGGAAGACTCTGTTGCCGGAGACCGGTGGCTGCTGGGGTGAGTGCTGCGTCGCCAAATCCATGCCTCCACTCTCCCACAGCCGCAGGCTGTTCGACCGGACTGCGTCCAACTCAGTAGCCGGTTCAGTCCCGGTCCAGCAGCCCCCGGAGCGTGAAGGCGTTGCGCACGGCGTTGCCGCCGCCGTCGTTGTTGAAATACACAAAGACGTCCCTTCCCGAGCTGCGCCACTCCCTGATCCGGTCCGCCCACCAGCGCAGGTCCTCGTCGGAGTAGGACCCGCCGTACAGATGCTGGTGGTCCGGTCCGTGCAGCCGGACATAGACGAACGGTGCGGTGGCACGCAGGATGCAGGGGAGCCCGGCGCCGCTCATCACGCAGTACGCGGCCCCGTGCCGTTCCAGCAAGGCATAGACATCGGGGTGGTCCCAGCTGGGGTGGCGGAACTCGACGCTCACCCGGATCCATTCCGGCAGCGCCGCGAGGAAATAGTCCAGCCGGGCGTCGTCACGGCCGAACGCGGGCGGCAGCTGGACCAGCAGCACGGCCCGTTTGTCGCCGAGTTCGTGCCAGCAGCGGATGATCCGCTCCACCCAGACCTCGGGGGAGTAGAGCTTTTTGGCGTGGGTCAGGCCGCGCGGAGCCTTGACGGACAGCAGGAAACCCTCCGGCAGGCGGCGGCGCCAGCTCGCAAAGGACACTTCCCGCGGCCACCGGTAGAAGCTGGCGTTCAGTTCCGCCGTGCTGAAGCGGGCTGCATAGTGGGCCAGCCGGTCCCGGGCCGGCAGCCCGGGCGGGTAGAGCACATTCTCCCAGTGGTCATAGCTCCAGCCGCTGGTTCCGATGTGCAGAGTGCCCGGTCCTGTTGCCACGTCCTGCGCCCCTCCTCCGGCCCGGGTCCTGATGCCGGGCATGATTGGATCCTAGTCCCGGGCAGGCCCGGGCCTCGTTCGTATCCTCCGGGTGTGGCACTGTATGACCCATGGCGCGCATCGAGGATTATGCAATAGTCGGCGACCTTCACACCGCCGCCCTGGTCAGCACCGAAGGCTCCATCGACTGGCTGTGCCTGCCGCGCTTCGATTCGCCGGCGTGTTTCAACGCCCTGCTGGACACCCCGGAATCCGGCCGCTGGCTGCTGGCGCCCGAGGGCGGCGGGACATGCACCCGCCGGCACTACCGCAAGGGCACACTGGTCCTGGAAACGGAATGGGAGACGCAGAGCGGCAAGGTCAAGGTCATCGACTTCATGCCGCCGCGCGACGCGGTGGCGGACATCGTTCGGATCGTGGTGGGTGTCCGCGGTACGGTCCGGATGCGCGGCGAGCTGGCACTGCGCTTCGACTACGGGCACATCGTCCCGTGGGTCCGCCACGACGCCCACGGAATCCATGCGGTGGCAGGGCCCGACGCCGCCTACCTCGTCACAAAGGCGCCGCTGCGGGGCGAGCGGCTGCAGACCGTCAGCGAGTTCACCGTCCGTGCGGGGGAGCGGGTGTCCTTTGTGCTGACTTGGACGCCGAGCCATCTGCGCCGCCCGCGCACAGTCGACCCCGAGGCGGCCCTGGTCTCCACCGAGTCCTTCTGGCAGCGCTGGTCCGCCGAGTGCACCGTCAAAGGCACCTACCGCGAGGCCGTCCTGCGCTCGCTGATCACGCTGAAGGCGCTGACGTTCGCGCCGACCGGCGGCATCGTGGCGGCCGTGACTACCTCGCTGCCGGAGGAAATCGGCGGCAAGCGGAACTGGGACTACCGGTTCTGCTGGCTCCGCGACGCCACCCTGACGCTCCAGGCGCTGCTGGCCGCCGGTTACACAGCGGAAGCCGCCGCGTGGCGGGACTGGCTGCTGCGGGCAGTGGCCGGCGACCCGGCCGACCTGCAGATCATGTACGGCATCCACGGCGAGCGCCGGCTGCCGGAGATGGAGCTGCCGTGGCTGCGGGGTTACGAAGGCTCCTTCCCGGTGCGGATCGGCAACGGTGCGGCGGGGCAGCTGCAGCTGGATGTCTGGGGCGAGGTGCTGGACTGCCTGTCGCTGACCCGGAACTCGCTCCTGGAGCACACGGACGAATCCTGGGATGTCCAGGTGGCGCTCATGGAGCACCTCGAGAAGGCCTGGAGCTGGCCGGACAACGGGCTCTGGGAGATGCGCGGGCCGCGGCGGCACTTCACCCACTCCAAGGTCATGGCCTGGGTGGCGGCGGACCGCATGGTCAAAGGCGTCCGGGACTTCGGCCTGACCGGCCCGGCGGACCGTTGGGAGGAACTGCGCGAGACCATCCGTGCCGAGGTGATGGCCAAAGGGTTCGACGCCGAACGCAACACCTTCGTGCAGTCCTACGGCCGCCCGGAGCTTGACGCCAGCCTGCTGCTCATACCCCGGGTGGGCTTCCTGCCCCCGGATGACCCCCGCGTCATCGGCACCATCGAGGCCGTCCAGCGCGAGCTCACGCACGACGGCTTCCTGCGCCGGTACAAGCCGGCGGAGAGCGACGACGGCCTGCCCGGCGAGGAGGGGGTGTTCATCGCCTGTTCCTTCTGGCTGGTGGAGGCACTTCTGGGGGCGGGCCGGCAACACGAGGCCCGGGAACTGTTCGAGCGGTTGCTGGCGCTGCGCAACGACGTCGGACTTCTCAGTGAGGAGTGGGGCGTCGAGGAGGGCCGGCAGCTGGGCAACACGCCGCAGGCGTTCAGCCACTTTGCGCTGGTGATGAGCGCCCTGGAGCTGATGGAGGACGGCGTGCACCGCAGCGACACCCCGCTCCGCGGCCGCTGATCCGTGGCGTCGCCCCGGCGGCAGCCCGCAGTAGTCCGCGTATGGCCGGGTTTCTTTGTGAGCAGCCATAAGTATACTTACTAATATCTCAAGGTTGGGGTCGAGGATAAAAGGAGTTTGCGATGGCTGGATATTTCGAACTGGTGGACGCGCCCGACGGCGGTTACCGGATTCGAATGCTGGACGGGGCAGGAAACCTGATGGCAATTTCAGTCACGTTTCCCACCAAGCGGGCCGCGGTGGCCGGGGTGGCCCAAGCCCGCGAGATCGCCGGCACCGGCCTGATCCGGGACCGCAGTTCGGACGGCCAGCCGGCGGCGCCGGGGCCGCTGCCGCGGGTCATCCGGCGGACCTCCGGCGGCGCCAGCCGCGCGCCTCTGAGCGGCGGAACGTTCACCGCGGGAAAGAGGGCACGTGCCCACCGCTGACCCGGCACAGGCCGGCTTGCCACGCCCGGCCGGGCGGCCCGGCGGCCGGCAGCGGGCGGCGGTGCTGTTCGACGTGGACGGCACACTGGTCGACTCATCCTATTTCCACACCCTCGCGTGGTGGCAGGCGTTCCGGCAGGCGGGATACGACGTGCCCATGGCCCGCATCCACCGCTCGGTCGGGATGGGCGGGGACAAGATCCTCGCCAGCCTGCTGCCGGCAGGCCGGGATGCCGCCGAGGACAGCACGATCATGACCTCGCATGCGGCCGTGTTCGCCACCTTCTGGCCGGCCCTTCGTCCGCTGGCAGGCGCCAAGGACCTGCTGGCCCGGTGCCACGGCACAGGGTTCGCCGTCGCGCTGGCCTCCTCCGCCCGGGACCGCGACCTCGAGGTCCTCCGGGCCACAATCGGCGCGGACCGCTTCATCGACGCCGCCACCAGCTCCAGCGACGCAGCGGAAAGCAAACCCGCCCCGGACATCCTGGTCGCCGCGCTGAAGGCGGTGGACGTGCACGCCAGGGACGCCGTCTACGTGGGCGACGCCGTCTGGGACATCTACGCGGCCAGGGCGCTCGACATCCCGGCGATCGGGCTGACGTGCGGGGGCACCAGCGAGCCGGAACTGCGCGACGCCGGGGCCGTCGAGATATACGCCAGCCCCCAGGCGCTGCTCGAGAACTTCGACAACAGCGCGATCGGGGTACTTGCCGGCCGCCGCTTCGGCTGACTGCGCCGTCAGCTAAGGGAATTTCTTCCAGGCCTTGAGGAAGTCCGCTTCCGAGCCTGCCGCCAAGGCCTGCTCCCTCGCGTGCAGCCGGCCGTAGGTAAAGCCGTTTTCTCCGCTTCGCAGGGAGCGTGTGCCAAGCTCCGCCAGCAGGGCACGCGCCATCACGGTGTCGTGATGCCGGCCCAGCACCGCCTGGATCTTGCGCGCCGCCTTGGCGGTCTTGCGGATCCGCTTCCCCGGCCGGCCGCCAGTGACGGTGGCGGCCAGCTCGCCGGTATAGCGCAGCCGCTTTGCCGCCTTGCGTACCTCGTGCAGCCCGGCGTCCCGGGCCGCGGAGTCTGCTGCGGCGTCTCCGGCCGCGGGCGGCAGGTCGGCCACGGCACGGACCAGCCGCGCGGTGTCCTTGGACACGAATTTCCGGAAGGCACGCCGCGGCCGCCGCGATGCCTTCTGGGACAGGTGGTCGGTGTGGAGCAGCAACCCGAGGCCGGCGACCAGCTGCGCGTAGCGTTTACTGTCGAGCGCCGCGAGGGCGCCCTGCCGCCCGGCGGCCGCCGCCGCGTCCAGCTCCTCAGCGATATGCCCGGCGGCCGGACCGAGGACCAGCCCCTCGGGTTCGGCGGCGAGCCGCTCATCCAGCCGGGCAAGGATCACCTGCGGGTCACGGGCGGCGCCAAGGGCGGTGGCGAGCCAGCGCAGCTCGGCGCGGAGGTCCTGCGCCTCGGCGCCGGCGAACAGTTTGCGGCCGGTGGCCAGCAGCGAGCGGAGCCGGCGGGCCGCCACGCGCATCTGGTGGACGGATTCGGCGTCGTCGTTGCGTACCCCGGGCGCGTGCCGCTGCAGTTCAGCGAGCTGGTGTCCGAGGTAGCCCAGCAGGACGTCTTCGGCGGTGGTTGCCATGCTTCACCTTACTTCCTGGCGCAAGGCCCCGGCCCGGCGAGATGCCAGCTCACGGCAATGTTCGTGAGGCAAAGCCTGACCGGCACTGCCGTGAAGTGCCAACTCGGCATACGCTAGCTGGGCACCGAACATCCCGAACCCGCCGCACCGCACGCCAGGAGCCCCGCATGACACGACAACACCAACTCGGGCGGGTCGCCGTCGTCACCGGGGCAGGCTCCGGAATCGGCCGGGCGGTGGCGCGGCTGATGCTCGCCGAGGGCTACCGGGTGGTGCTTGCCGGCCGGCGCGAGGCGCAGTTGCAGGAGACCGCCGCCGGCCACGCCCAGGCGCTCGCCGTTCCCTGCGATGTCACGGTGCCCGACGACGTCGAGCGGCTCTTCGCCGACGCCGTGCGGCGCTGGGGACGGGTGGACGTGCTGTTCAACAACGCGGGGGTGTTTGGCCCGGCGGCCTCGGTGGACGAGATCAGCCTCGCGGACTGGGACGCGACCGTGGCCGTGAATCTCACCGGGTCCATGCTCTGCGCGGCGGCAGCGGTCCGGGCCATGAAGGCGCAGTCCCCGCAGGGCGGGCGCATCATCAACAACGGTTCGATCGCCGCCCATTCGCCCCGGCCGCGGACCGTGGCCTACACGGTCACCAAACATGCCATGACCGGGCTGACCAAAAGCATTGAGCTGGACGGCCGCGGCTTCGGGATCACCTGCGGGCAGATCGACATCGGCAATGCGGCCACGGAACTGATGGACGAGATCGGCGTCGGGTCCGGCGCAGTGCAGGCCGACGGCAGCCTGCGCGAGGAGCCGACTTTCCCTGTGGACGACGCCGCCCGCGCCGTGCTGCTGATGGCCGGGATGCCGGCGTCGGCCAGTGTCGGGTCCGTGCTGATCACGGCCGCGGGAATGCCGTTCATCGGCCGCGGCTGAGCCTTCCGGGCGCGGGTTGCGCTGCCAGCTAGGATCGGCTCATGACCGCAAACAAGGGTTTGGCGCTGTTTCGCAGCTGGTTCGCGCTGCTGGGGTTGGTGGCAGTGTTCTTCCAGCTGTTCCACCTGCTCGGGAATGTTCCCGGCGCGTCGGCCTGGAACTACTTCAGCTACTTCACGATCGAATCCAACGTCGTTGCCTGTGCGACGCTGGCTGTGGCCGCCCGCCACGCGTGGCGGGGCGGAAGCCCGCGCTGGCTGGAGTTCCTGCGCGGCGCGGCCACCGTCTACATGGCGATCACCGGGATCGTCTATTCGCTGCTGCTCAGCGACATCGAGGTCAACACGCCGATCCCCTGGGTCAATGTGGTGCTGCACTTCACGATCCCCACCGTCATGGTGATCGACTGGCTGGTCGATCTTCCGGGCACCCCCATTTCGGTGCGCCAATCCCTGGTCTGGCTGGCTTTCCCGCTGCTGTACCTCGTGTACAGCCTGGCCCGCGGGCCGTTTGTGGACTGGTATCCGTACCCGTTCCTGGACCCGGGCCCCACCGGGTACGGCGTCGTGGCGGTCATGTCGGTCCTGATTGCCGCCGGCGCCTTCGCCATTGCCGCCGTCGCGGCCCTGTCCACGAGGCTGCAGACCGTCCCGCATCCGGTTTCCGCGCCGCCGTCCCCGCTGGACCTGTCGCTCTAAAGCGGCAGCAGCCCGGACAGGTCGGCCCGCAGCCCTGACGCCGCGACGCGGCCCGTGCTGACGGCATCGGCCCAGCCCAGCTGGCCGCTGACCATAGCCAGCCAGGTGTCGGCGTCGCATTCGATGACGTTCGGGGGAGTGCCGCGGGTATGCCGCGGGCCCTGCACGCATTGCGTGACGCCGAACGGCGGGACGCGGACTTCCACCGAGTTGCCGGGCGCCCGGGCCGTGACTTCTTCCAGGGAGTAGCGCACCGCCGTCGCGATCGTGCTGCGGGCGACGGCGGCGGAATCCGGGGCCCCGGCGTCGGTGCCCAGCCAGGCGGCCAGCGCGGCGCGTCCCTCCTCGACCGGAATCCGGCGGCGCGAAACAGCCACGTTGGCTAGTCCAGCAGTGCCGAGACGGCGCTGCCCAGGCGGATCTTGCCCACCTGGCGGCCTCCGCCAAGAACGGGGTCGACCACCTTGTCCAGCACGCTGGAGACCTCCGGGATGTCCACGGCGCCCGAGGCCGCGAGCAGGGTCAGGCCCACAAGCGTGGTGGCCCGGATGTTGCCGTCGAGGACCTTGATGGCAACGGAGACGCCCTGGCGGGTGGCCATGACCAGCACGCCCTCGGCGCCGATCTTGGCGAGAATACCGAGCTCGTCCATGACGATGGTGTTGCACCCGCCCCGGCCCTGCACCGCCCACGGGTAGTCCAGCATGGACGTGGCGATGGTGGCCGCGCGGGCGTTGGAGTTCTTGTCCCCGGGGGCCTTGGCCAGTTTCGAGAACGCCCGGGCCAGGCCGGTCAGCGAGACGGCGGCCACGGGGGCTCCGCAGCCGTCGATACCCAGATGGGCGATCCGTTCGCCGCAGTACTCCTCGATCACGGAACGGATCCGCTGCTGCAGGGGGTGGTTGGGCTCAAGGTAGCTGTGTGTGTCCCAGCCGTTTTCCGTGCAGGCCCAGAGGAACGCGGCGTGCTTGCCGGAGCAGTTGAACGCCAGGCGCGATTTGCCGCGCTCGGAGTGGACCAGCCAGTTCCGTGCCGTCTCGTCCTGCGGCCAGTCGGCGGGGCACTGCAGCTGTTCCTCCTTGACCCCGGCGGCCTTCAGCATGCCCTCGACGACGTCCATGTGGTCCAGCGAACCGTAATGGCTGCCGCAGGCGACCGCCACCTGAGCCCCGCGCAGGGGCACACCGGACTGCATGGCCGCCAGCGCCTGCAGGGGCTTGAGCGTGGACCGGGCGAAGATCGGGGTGGTGATGTCGCCGAGTTCGGTGACCACTGTCCCGTCGGCGGCCAGGACCACGGCGGAGCCGATGTGGCGGGATTCGACGAAACCGCTGCGTTCAACGACTGCCAGTTCGACGGCGGACTCGACTGTGAAGGTGGCATGCGAATTCAGAGGCATATTGCCAGTCTAAGGTGCCTCAGAGGGATACTCCGGTTATTCCACGGTCACCATGACGGAGTGCCAGCCGGAGGCGCCGTCGGGCACCGGATCCGCGCGCTTGTCCGTCTGGAGTTCGCCGGTGCCGTCGGTGGCGCGGGCCTTGATGTAGTGCGGACCGGGGGTGGCGTCCCACTCGAAGGACCACTGCCGCCAGGTGATGACGGAGGCCTCGTCGGAGAGGGCCGCCGGGGTCCAGGGGCCGTTGTCGATCTGCACCTCGACCTTGGTGATGCCGCGGGTCTGCGCCCACGCCGTGCCGCCGATCGCGACGCGCCCGGCGGGGACCTTGGCGAACGATTTGGGGACTTCGACCCGGGCCATGGTCTTGATGGGGCCGCGTTCGGACCAGCCGCGCTGGGTCCAGTAGGCCTTGCTGTCGGCAAAACGGGTGACTTCGAGGTCCACCAGCCACTTGGTGGCGGAGACAAAGCCGTACAGCCCGGGGACCACCATCCGCACCGGGTAGCCGTGTTCGAGGGGGAGGGCTTCGCCGTTCATGCCGATGGCCAGCATGGCGTCGCGGTCATCCGTCAGCACCTCCAGCGGGGTGGAAGCGCTGAAGCCGTCGACGGAGGTGGAGAGGACCATGTCCGCGCCGTCTTTGGGCCGGGCCATCTTGAGCACGTCGCGGATGGGCACTCCCAGCCATTTGGCGTTGCCCGCCAGGTTGCCGCCGACCGGGTTGGAGACACAGGTCAGGCTGACATGGGATTCGATCAGCTTCGCGTCCAGCAGGTCCTGGAAGGTCAGCCGGACCTCCTGCTCCACGAGCCCGTGGATCCGCAGCTCCCAGTCCTGGGCGTTGATTTCCGGCACGCTCAGGGCGGTGTCGATCCGGTAGAAGTCCTTGTTAGGCGTCAGCCACGGGGTGACGCCGGGGGCCTTGGACTGCACCCCGGCGGGAACGGCCGCAGCCGCCTTCCCCGGGGCGGGCAGCTGCAAGGACTCGCGGGCCTGGGCTATATTGCTGCGGGCCGAGCTCAGCAGCCGGCCGCCGGTTGCCGCGACGGCGGAGGCCGCCGCGGTGAGGCCGGTCGCGGCGAAGAAGGCGCGCCGGCTCGCGGCAGGCCGCTCGGGTTCCTTGGCAGCGAGGTCCGCAGCCGTGTCCGGCCATTCATGCATCCGCCACAGCCGGGAGACCAGGAGCCGGAGCACGATCAGCCCGGCGACGGTGCCGAGCAGGGACGGGACCGCGTCCAGCGGCTTGACGCTCGCCCGGGTCACCACGCTGGCGATGATCACTGCGCCCATCAGCAGCACCCCGGCCACACCCAGGGCCCACTTGCGGTAGGCCACCACGCCCAGCACACAGGCGAGCAGCAGGATGGTCACGGCCATGCCGCCGAACAGCGCGGCCTTGTCGTTCGTCCCGAACGTGGCAATCGCGAAGTCCTTCAGCCACGGCGGGGTGAAATCGATGAAGGTCGAGCCGAGTGCGATCAGCGGCGTCGCGCGCGCCGTAAAGAACGCGCCGATCAGCTCCGCCACGGACAGGACGACGGCGGCCGCGGCCACCCCGGCCAGAGCGGCCAGGGCGGTGGGTCCGGCAAAACGCCTCGCGGGTTGGGACCGGGACTTCTGCTGCGTGCTGGGCTTCTTCATACAAGGGCTTCGTAGCCGTGCGCCCCGCGGATTGTCCCCCGTGGGACATGCCCTCCCCTCGCGCCCAGGGATGGACATGTTGGCACTATGTCCTGTGCCCGGGGCCAGGACTGGGCATGTCCCGCGTTCCCGGGCGCGGACCAGGGGGCATGTCCAGCGGCAGACACAGCTTAGGAGCCTGCCCGGTGCACAAAGTACCCTTGGGAACTGTGAAGGTACTTGTCATCGGCCCCGGCGGCCGCGAACACGCCATTGTCCGATCCTTGCTCGCAGACCCGAACGTCTCCGAGGTCCATGCGGCCCCGGGCAACGCCGGCATCAGCAAGCTGGTCCCCACACACGCGATCGACGCGAACGACCCCGACGCCGTCGCCGCCCTGGCAGCCCGGCTGACGGTCGACCTCGTGGTCGTCGGCCCGGAGGCGCCGCTCGCCGCAGGGGTGTCCGACGCCGTCCGCGCCGCCGGCATCCCGGTGTTCGGCCCCAGCAAGGCCGCCGCCCAGCTGGAAGCGTCCAAGGCCTTCGCCAAGGAAGTCATGGCCGAGGCAGGCGTCCCCACCGCGATGGCGCGGGTGGCCGGCAATGCCGAGGAGGCCGCCGATGCGCTCGACACCTTCGGCGCGCCCTATGTCGTGAAGGACGACGGCCTGGCGGCCGGCAAGGGCGTCGTGGTCACAAGGAACCGCGACGAGGCCCTGGCGCACGCCCAGAGCTGCTTCGACGCCGGCGGCACCGTGGTCATCGAGGAGTTCCTCGACGGGCCCGAGGTCTCCGTGTTCGTCCTCTGCGACGGCCGCGACACTGTGGCGCTTTCCCCGGCGCAGGACTTCAAGCGCATCTTCGACAACGACGAAGGCCCCAACACCGGCGGCATGGGCGCCTACACCCCGCTGGACTGGGCCCCCGAGGGCCTCGTCCAGGAGGTCATCGACCGCGTCGCGCAGCCTACAGTCAACCAGATGGCGCACCGCGGCACCCCGTTCGTCGGCGTGTTGTTCGTCGGGCTGGCCCTGACGTCCCGCGGCACCCGCGTCATCGAATTCAACGTCCGCTTCGGCGACCCGGAAACCCAGGCCGTCCTGGCCCGGCTGAAGACCCCGCTCGGCGGGCTGCTGATGGCGGCCGCGAAGGGCGAACTGGACAAGGCGCAGGAGCTGCGCTGGTCCAAGGAGTCGGCCGTCGCCGTCGTTGTGGCCGCCGAAAACTACCCCGGGTCCCCGCGCACCGGGGACCGGATCCGCGGGCTCAAGAAGGTGGAGTCGATCGAGGGCGTCCACGTCATCCACGCCGGCACCGCGCTCGACGCCGAGGGCAAGGTGGTGTCCGCCGGCGGACGCGTCCTCGCCGTGGTGGCGCTGGGGACCGACCTCGTTGAGGCCCGGGAACGGGCCTACGACGGCGTCGAACTGGTCCAGCTCGAAGGCGGCCAGTTCCGCACCGACATCGGCGGCAAGGCGGCCCGCGGCGAGATCAAGGTCTCGACGCCCGGCGCCGCCGCGAAAGCGAAGGCCTGAACATGACCACGCCCGACTCCTCCCGGCCGGAAGCGCCTGACGCCGCGCCGGCTGCGCCGATCGGCCTGGACACCCCGACGCTGGACCTGCCCGGATGGAAGCACATCTACTCCGGCAAGGTCCGCGACCTCTACGTCCCGGTGGATGAGTCCATCACCGAGCGGATGGGCCACGAGTGTGTCCTGGTGGTGGCCAGCGACCGGATCAGCGCCTTCGACCACGTCCTGGCCAGCGAAATCCCGGACAAGGGCCGCATCCTCACCCAGCTGAGCTTGTGGTGGTTCGACCAGCTGGGCGTCGAGCACCACGTGCTCGCATCCACGGTCGACGGCGGTGTCCCGGCCGCCGTGGAGGGCCGCGCCATGATCTGCAAGAAGCTCGACATGTTCCCGGTCGAATGCATCGCCCGCGGCTACCTGACCGGTTCCGGCCTGGCCGAATACCGGCAGTCCCGGACCGTCTGCAGCATCCCGCTGCCGGAAGGGCTCGTGGACGGCTCGCGGCTGGCGGAGGCCATCTTCACCCCGTCGGCGAAGGCTGAGGTCGGTGAGCACGACGAGAACATCACGTACGACGCCGTCGTCGGCCTGGTCGGCGAGGACATCGCCGCCCGGCTGCAGGAACTGACCCTGGCGATCTACACCAAAGCCGAGGAAATCGCCCGCCCCCGCGGCATCATCCTGGCCGACACCAAGGTGGAGTTCGGCTTCGACGTTGCCAACGGTGTGATCACCCTCGGGGACGAGGTCCTGACCCCGGACTCCTCCCGGTTCTGGGACGCCGCAACCTACAAACCCGGCCAGGCCCAGCCCTCCTACGACAAGCAGTACGTCCGGGACTGGCTGACCTCGGCCGAGTCCGGCTGGGACAAGTCCTCCGACACGCCCCCGCCGGCGCTGCCGGCCGACGTCGTCGCCCGCACCCGCAGCCGCTACGTGGAGGCCTACGAAAAGCTCACCGGCCGGACGTTCGCCTAGCGGCCGCCCGCCCCGGGGGAAGCCTGCCGGACGCGGGTCCGGCTAGGCCTCCGCGGAGGCGGCCGCCTCCGCGCGGCGCTGCGCCAGCCGGATTTCCAGCACGGCATCCATGGCCTGCTGGACGCGGTCGGCGGCGCCGGCAGCGCTGAACTCCTTCTGGGACTCCTCGAGGTATACGAGGGCCTCGGAGGCTTCCCCGGCGGCCTTGAGCGCCTTCCCGAGCAGCAGCGAAACCTCGCCGGCGGTGTGCCGGGCGAGGGCCTCGCGCTCGGCATGGATCTCGCGCAGTTTCTGCACCGCTGCCACAATGTCACCGGTCAGGTACAGCCAGCGGGCGCGGATGAACGCGACCTCCAGCTGGTCTGTCTTGTTGCCGCCGACAATTGAGAGCGCCAGTTCGGCCCGTTCGATCGAGGACAGGGTTTCCGGTTCCACAATCCCGGAGGACAGCCGGACCGCGGCGGAGGCCTTGTTGAACCGTGCCCAGAGATCGATGTCGTTGGCGGGGGAGAGCAACTTGGCCGCCCGCTCGTGATACTTGATCCCTTCGGGGTAGTCGTGCCGCATGAAGGCGACGTTCCCGATCACCCAGGCGACTTCGCCGGCGAGCTGGGTCATAGAGTGGTCGTCCATCTGCTCGTTCATGGCCTGGCAGTACTCCCAGGCCTCGTCGAGCCGTCCGCTCTCGGCCAGGGCGCCGATGAGCGCGCGCAGGGCGCCGATGATCATGGTCGAGCCCTTGGGCAGTTCGGCACAGAGCCGCACGGCCTCCTGGGCGTGGCTGACGGCCGCGGCCAGCTGGCCCTGGCCCTGCGAGGCGGCGGCCAGCATCTGCTGCGCCCGGACACCCAGGCCGGCCGATTCAGCGGCCATCGGGTGGTCCAGGAGGTGCTGGACCACGTCCTTGCACTCCTGCCACAGCCCCTGCTTGATCAGGCATTCGGCCTGCATGTAGGTCATGTTCCACCACGCGCTGGTGTTTTTGGCGTCCTGTGCGATCTGGGCGGCGGCCGCAGCGTGCGTGGCCGCCAGCGGGTAGTCCCGCAGGTCCCACGCCTGCCTGGCATACAGCCCGGCGAGCACATATTCTGCGTCGCTAACAGACACGGGTTGGCTCCAGGCCTCGAGGGCTTTCGGCGCCAGCTCGAGCCGGCGCGCGAGCTCCTCGATGACATCAGCGGTCGGTTCGCGGCGTCCGGTTTCGAGCAGTGAGATGTAGCTGGGCGAGTAGAGGTCCTTGCCCAGTTCCGCCTGGGTCAAGCCCCGTTCCAGCCGTTCCGCGCGGAGCTTCTCCCCAAATCCGTTCCCCACGGATACCTCCTAATTCCGGACATTCTTTGTACTAAATGCTTGACAGTCTCTGTGGAAAACATTTTACAATGTATGTCAACAAGGGTAGTGCTGACTTGGTAAAGGACCCCGACTCATATTGAGGAACTCTATGTTGAAGAAGATTGCTGCCGGCGCCCTCCTGGCGGGCGCCCTGGCGTTCTCTGCTGCGGCCCCGGCCGTCCTGTCCGCTGTGTCCACTGCCGACACCGCCGGTGTCACCGCGGTCGGCAACTGGCCGGATCCGATGCGCTCGGCCCAGGCCGTCGGCAACTGGCCGGACCCGATGTCCAACCGCACCAACGTCGGCAACTGGCCGGACCCCATGTAACCCCACCGCCAAAGGCGTCACTGCCCCGGGACACGCGCGAACCGTGTCCCGGGGCTGTTTCTTTTGGGCCGCGCCGGTCCGCCGCCTGCGCAAAGGGGCCGGGACGCAAGAAGAGGGCCTTCCGAATGGAAGACCCTCTTCTTGATTGGTCGGGATGACAGGATTTGAACCTGCGACCTCGTCGTCCCGAACGACGCGCGCTACCAAGCTGCGCCACATCCCGATCCGCTGCTACAAAAGCAACTTCACAAGA